>CAZGEP010000262.1:0-3968 GCA_964524955.1 uncultured Planctomycetota bacterium
GTGAAAGAAAAAGCACTGGCGAAGATGAGATATCAATGGTTTAAAGAGTACAAGAAGAACAAGAATGTGTGTGCCGTATGCCGAAAATATGGAATAAGCCGAAGTGTATTTTATTATTGGAAAAAAAGAATTAATTTGAATTCAAGTAGCGGGAAACATAAAACAACTAAGGCAAACAGATTAATATCATATTCAAGAAAGCCAAAGACAAATCCTCGGGAATACTCACCGGAAACCATAAAATTAATAATAAGAATCAGAAAAAGAACGAACAGAGGTGCGGAATATATCTGGTTTGAGCTGAGAGACAGGTATAGGATTTATGTGTCTGTAACAGGTATTTATAAAGTTTTAAAACGCAATGGATTCATTAAAGAAAGGAGGTATAAACGAAAAGAAAACAAGATGTACAAAGCTCCAAAATACCTGCCGGGCGAGAAAGTCCAGATAGATGTGAAATATGTAAAACTGACAGATGAAGCCGCAAAAAGGTTAGGGAAAAAATACAGATGGGTATACCAATATACCGCCATAGATGTGGCGACAGGAATCAAATGTAAAATTATATATGAAAATCACGATCCCCGAAGCAGTATTGATTTTTTAAGCAAAGTTCGGTTGTTTTATCCATTTCCAATTAAGATTATTCAAACAGATAATGGACCTGAATTCACATGGAGATTGCATTCCGAGATCACAAAGACCCATCTTTTTACACTTCAATGCCAATTATACGGATATGAGCATTATTTAATCCCTCCAGCTTATCCCAGAGCCAATTCTCATGTTGAACGTACACATAGAATCGATGAAGAAGAGGTTTATAGAGGAAAGCACTTTACATCACTTGCAGCTTTGCATAAAGTTAACTTACAAAATTTGAAATATTTTAACGAAAAACGTCCACAGAAAACAAAACATTTTATGCCTCCCCTTAAATTTGGAATCCTAAAATATCGCTTAAAAAAACAAAAACTCAACTACACTGTCCTAAATGTCTGAAATTACTTCAAAAAGGTCTAAAATTTAGGGCGAGTTTGACAGGTGGACTTGATTTAAAAAAAGCCCGGCTACACTTCAGCTTGTAAACTGAGATGAGCCGGGCAAAATATATCAGCATTTAAGCTGAGTCCGTGCAGTTGATTCGCGGCTTAATTATGCCGCCGAATACGAACTGCCAAAATCAGCAGAATAAATGCCATAAACACGGGAATTTCGGAATTTCCGGATGATTCGCCCGCGACGGAACATCCGGATTTCTTTGGATCACGGCCGATTTTACCCAAAGAATTTTCCAGGTTATCGAGGTCGATGACCTCTTTTGTGCCACCAACAATGACAGCGCATGAATCGGGGTTGGAAATGCTGCAGTATTCGTTGAGACCGGCAGCCATCTCCACCAGAACAAAACGGCCCGTTTCACCCGTATCCGGATGAACGGAAAGGAACTCTTCACGCAAGCTCACGTTTTCTTCGGAGTATTCCGAAATTTCGCTGCCGAGTGTAATGGCGGGGTAAGCCCACAGGTGGGCCCGCATATGTGCACCGCTCTCGATGTTCAGGTTGCCGTCCTTTTTGATTCGCAGGACAGGCTCAGCATCGTTGAGCGAATTACCGGGTTTGTAGATCATTACGAAGACGACTCCGATTTTGGCTTTGTTATTGCCGCCGTATTTGAGCTCCACGGGGCAGTAGCCATTGGCTGAAGTCGTGAAGATTAGATCTTCACCTTCCAACGAGGATTGACAGTCCAGAGTTCTGGAAGACGTAATCTCGGCGTAGGTGTTGATCTGTACTTCGTCGAATGATCCGGAGTCAGGTGAGGCGCTGGGCTCGATGTTAAGCGACGTGTTTTGATAGTTGCCGTAGTTGCATGTTGCTGCATCGAGTGTGCAGTTGTTTCGGCAATATACCGCGCCGCTCATAAACCCGAGCGATTCACAGGTGATTCCACCGAGATCAGTTCCGTCACACTGTTCATCGGCTTCGATGATGTTATTGCCGCAGTTCGTCTGGTCGGGCTCAAGCTGGCACTCTTCATCGCACCCGTCGCCGATTGCACGATTTCCATCATCACATTCTTCCCCGGGGTCAATCACGCTGTTGCCGCATGCCTCGATTGGAGGAGTGCTGCAATCCTGCACATTGTAGGTACAGTCTTCGTAGCAGCTCACGGTTCCTGTACCAAAGCCCAAACTTGAGCAGCTGGCTCCATCCAGGTCGGACAGGTCGCATTCTTCTCCGGCTTCGATGATTCCGTTACCGCACTCGGTGCAGTTGGAAGTATCGTAGCCGTCGCATGTACTGTTGCAGGCGAGTTCACCCCCGCTAAAGCCCATGCCAAGAGTCTGGCATGCTTCGGTTACATGTGAACCGTCGCAGACGTCCTGACCATTGATCAAGTCGTCTCCGCAGGTAGAGCAGCCGGAAGTTTCATACATGCAGTCGGTACCACACGTTAGAGACCCATCTACGAAACCTTCGGTTTCGCAGGTTCCTCCATTGAGGTTGTTTACCTCACATTGCTCGGTTCCTTCGATGAAGCCGTCGCCACAGGTGTAGCAACCTGTAGTTTCGATTTCACAGCTGGAATTGCAGACCAGGTCGCCACTGGCGTAGCCATAGTCGTTGCAAACAGCTGTGCCGAAATCATTGCCGTCGCACTCTTCGTTGTTGTTTTTTACACCGTCACCGCACACCCAGCAGTTGATGGTGCCGATCGTGTCACAGGTGAGATTGCACGATAGTTCGCCGCCTCCAAAGCCAAGGTCCTGACAGTTCTGGCCGTCAAAGTCAGTGCTGTCGCAGGCTTCTCCGGGCTCGATGAGTCCGTTATTGCAGGTAGCAGGAACATGAGGCTGGATGTAGTCCATAGATGTATTGGTGATAGGTATTGGAGAATACGAAGTCTTCTCATTTCCCTGCAAATCGTAGGCGCGAACTACGATATCGAGCCCCACGTCCGTGACATACACAGTATCGTGCGATATTGCATTATCACGGGCTGAACTTACTGATAGTGTGATATAGGACTGATTGGCGATATCAATCAAGTATGCTGAGCTACTGCAAGCAATTATATGTGTATCGTTTAGCGACATATAACTGGTTTCAGCAGGTAGGGTTATCAGAGTCTGTACTGGCGATGTTAATCCCACCGGGAACCCAACAGAAAAAATTCCGGGCTGACTATCTGTGGCATTAAAGTACATTAGGTCATTTCCGGAATGATAACGCACCTTCTTCAGATTTGTCATTCCTATGTCTGCTCTTTCACCAGCAGCCGGATTTGACACATCGAAGCTTCCTACCATGTTATCAAAATTTGAGGTAAACAGAACCTGTGTCGCAGAACGACTTAACGATTCCGGACCCATAAATATTGATCCAAAATTACTCTGCGAGGAACAGTCCAATGGTACGCGGGTAATCATGTGATCTTCAGGACAAGCGAAGTATGCATATTGTCCGAAGATCACACCTTCTTTACACAACATCCCAACATTTCTGCTGCATTCGGTTCCGGTTTCAATATGATAAATCCATACCAAATCACCGGTTCCCACAGGCCAGCCGTCCCATGTACCAAGTAGATATCCTTCAGAATATCTGATGATACCTCCTCCTGATTCAGGTGTTGTGATTTGTCCTTTTATCACACCTTTCCTGTGAAAATAGAGTTCGCCGTTTCCCAAAATCGCAAAACAGTTGTCCTGCGATGCGCAGTGCCATGGCTCGGGCGGAAGATCCGCCTTTACTGGGTTAGTCCACAGCATCATGAAGATGCCAAGCAGAATCATTGTTACGAAGTTTTTCATCTTACTCTCTCCTTGTTGAGTCTTTGTTGTTTTCGTGATGTTTTCTTTCGGCCGTGTATTTTCAATGAGCATCTTCGCTCATTTACCTTTAAGCTTGCGTATGGTAAACAAGCACAAAAGCAAAAAAGCGAGAGAGAGCACTTACTATAC
>CAZGEP010000263.1:0-3916 GCA_964524955.1 uncultured Planctomycetota bacterium
CAGAAAGAGGGGCGGGTTACACACCTTCTATGCCCGGAATCGGATGATGAAATGGCGCAACCCGACACGGGTCTTCCCGAGGGCGCAGACAGCACCGACGGTCTCGTGAAGCGCGTAAATCAGCTTGAACATACCGTGCAGACAGTTCAGACTGAATTGCAGAAGCTGCGGACGCAGATGGACCGATTATTACAGCGGTTTCAGTAATGTCGTACCGGATTCGAAAGCAACCGCACTCTATGGCCCCCCGCTGTTTACTTAAAAATATACGAGTACAGATCTGCGTCCTTGAGAACGAATTTCAAACGGACCGACTTGCCTGCCAGTCTTTTGACGGATGTGCCGGATTTCCACTGAACGGTGTGGTCAATGAAATCTCCATAAATTTCAGGACACTCCCTGAGTGAGAATCCCTTGAAAGCCTTTCCGGTTTTGTCCTGTATTTCAACCCGCATGGAACCGGCAACAGATGTTGAAAGATTAACATGCAGCTCACTGCCTGAAAAGATGAGAGGTGTCGTAACAAACGATCCGCCTTTGTATCCAGCCTGCATGGACGTGAATCCATCCACACGATACGTAAACCTGCGGGTCTTGGCCCACTTGCCTTTGTAATAGCGTTCATTGGTAAAAATGGAAAGTTCCGGCGGAGATCCGGGAAGACTGCTTTTTGTCTCAATAACTCCGCACCAGATGTAATTGCTGCGGTTGTGCCAGCGGTCTTGGTTCAAGCCGGGGCGGATAATCGCTTCCTGCCAGCGGTTGAATACTTTTCCGTCACGGCTTGTCATGAAAAGACCTTCCACCATCTGATCCCGTTCTTGAACGTATCGTACCGGGAACCCGATGTAGATGTGGGGCGCCCGGTAATAAGGCTGGATCTGGTTTACATATAAATGCTCCGTGGGAACACCCGGATACGTCAGTACAACGGGTTGGCTCCAGTTTACGAAATCACTGGATGTTGCCGTGGCGATATCACGATGTCCATATTGTTTTTTCTTCCTGTCAAGGCCCGGCCAGACACGGAAATATACACGGTACCTGGAAATATTTTTGTCCCAAAATACCAGGTTCTGTGAATCGAATGCAAATTTGCTGGAGGTGATAACCGGTGTTGACTTCTTTTTTTTCCAGTGCAAGCCGTCTGGCGACTGAAACGCGAAGAGACCGCCATCCCGGTGAAGACCGCCGATCGCCTTGTATCTTCCGGATGGTTTGCAGTCGGGATTTGTGTCCAGAAATGGAACGAAATTATGCGATCCGGTTCCGGTCCATATGATGTTGTTCTTTGTAGATCCCCGAAACTCGCAAATCCCAAGCCCTGGCTTTTTCCAATGAATACCGTCTTTACTCTCCGCGTAACAGACCACGGGAGGATGATCTTCATGGCCGTCAGTAACGGTTGGTCCTTTTTGGATAAAGTGCCATCCACGGTAATACATGCGGAAAATATTTCCGTCTTTGAATATCGTGTTGTAGCCGCAGACATTCCCTTCCCAAGGTTTGTTGTGAGTGAGGACGATTTCTTTCATTCGGGGTTTGTTCAGTGTAAGCCGGACCTTGCCCGTGGCCTTGTGGATGTGGGTTGAATCAAGAAAGAGTTCACGCTTGCTCCCGATGGTATACGGTTTTTCCGTTTTCATCTGTTTTTCCTTGATCGTTGTTTTTTCGGCCGCATCGCAGCAGATAAAGGCTGCGGCGTGCAGCAGCAGAAACAGAAAGAGACTGGAGAAAAAAGGTACAGAATGTTTTTTCACAGGCAGCTCCTATGAAATTGGGTAGTGCTGCATTGCTTGCGTGCAACTGTGTCCGCAGGATCAAGGCAGACTGGTGTTGTTAATTGTCAGACAATATAACAGAGGAAGGGTGACTTGTCAAGAGATAATTCATATAATTCCGGTCTCAGTACTTCCAGAGTTTGTGACTGCTCCAGACCTGGGCGGCTTTTTTAAGACCGTTGTCCCTGGCCTTTTTGATCCATTGCGCTGCGGCTGACATATCTTTTTTGACACCAATACCGCTGGCGTACATGGCCCCCAGATTGAACTGTGCGTTCGGATTATCCTTTTTTGCAGCCTGTTCAAACCAGTATGCGGCTTTGGACGGGTTCTTGGGGACACCGTTGCCGGATAAATACAGAAGTCCCAGATTGAACATGGCCTTGACATATCCTTTTTGCGCGGCCTGTGTATAAAGTGCGGCCGCTTTGGATACATCTTTCTTCACACCTTCGCCGTTGGCATAGGCGAACCCCAGATTAAAACAGGCACGGATATTGCCTTCGGACGCAGCCTTCTCAAAAAGTTCTGCTGATTTTTTGAGGTTTTGATTTATTCCTTTTTCTCCGCTGGAAAGCAGAAGTCCGAGTTCGAGTTGTGCTTCAGAGTGGCCTTTTTCAGCCGCTTTGCTCAACCAGTGTTGTGCTTGTATAAGATTCTTTCGTGTTCCGTATCCATGGGAATACATATGACCGAGAAAATATTGTGCGCCGGTGATATTCATCAGAGCGGCTTTTTTGAACGATTTGAATGCCTTCTGATAATCTCTGGAAATGTTTTCTCCTGCATAATACATCTTTCCGACTTCAAAATACTCTTGTGCAGCTTCCTGTTCCACACTGCGGTCGGCAAAGAGCGTAACGGAAAAGCCAATAAAAAGTAACATAATAGAAGGGATTGTTGTGTAGAGTCGGTGATAATTCATAATGCAGAATTCCTGAGAAAGAGTGTTGTATGCTAAAGTAGAGTTGTATTATACAAATTCAGGGCTTAAGTCAAGAAGTAAGCCGCACGCACAGATAAAAATGGATTCGAATATCCGCGCGTCTGTATTCTGTCATTGGAGTAGATGACCAGGGAATTCTTTTTCCACAATGTACGGTTTCTATTTCTGAATTATTGCGGTTGACATCCCTGTTTTTTGGTATAGAATGTTTCAGACGTCATTCAGGCGTTTAAGGATGTTTTTTACAACAAGTTCTTTACCTGACAGGCTTTTATAAAAACCTGATGGTCTGTGATTTATTATGGAATATTTTGTTGATAGCATTATGTACAGCGCTCAGTCGATCAGTGCCTTTATCCGGCATCAGTTTGAAGTGAGAAGCGTTTCAGAATGGTTCTTTTTCTTTATGCCGTTTTATGTCTTCGGCGAATTTCCGAGATACATCCTGCCGGTTTTCTTTCTTTTGTTTGGTCGAGTCTTCGGCTGGATTCGGGACGACACTGCACAGCGGCAGCAGTTTATGGACAGCAGCCCATCGGTCAGTGTGTTGTTGGTTGGTTACAATGAAGAGGAGACGGTAACCAAGGCAATTGATTCTCTGCTGGAGTTGGAGTATGAACACATGGAAATTATCGTGATTGACGACAATTCTGCAGACAATATGTATCGCGCAGCGCTTCCCTATAGTGAGAAGGGGTTAATAAAGCTTTTTAAAAATACCGCGGCGGCTGGACGCTCCGGAAGACCGTCGAGCTCCAATATGGCGCTTCACCTCTCCACCGGGGAGTATGTTCTGTCCGTTGATGCGGATACATCCTTTGACCGGGATATCCTCCTGCATATGATCGGCCCCTTTTACGATGAACACGTAGGGGGTGTGGCAGGAAACCTCAAGGTACGTAACACCCGCGAGTCTGTGTGGGCCCGTTTTCAGGCGATTGAGTATACCATCAGCATTGGTCTGTGGAAACGGTGGCTGAATATGATCGGCATGAACATGCAGGCCAGCGGGGCCTTTGGTGCCTTTCGTCGAAAGGCGTTGATCGATACCGGGGCATGGGATCCGGAACTGGCCGAGGATGCCGATCTCTCACTCAAGGTAAAAAAAGCCGGCGGGAAGATCGTATTTGCCCCGGGAGCGATCGCCATGACCAATGCACCCGCCACTCGGAAGGCGTTGACCAATCAG
>CAZGEP010000264.1:0-3892 GCA_964524955.1 uncultured Planctomycetota bacterium
GCGGGGTCTGTACCAGCGGATATGTTGCAGAGCCAGTAAACGAGTCGGTCTTTCCACCTCTGCTGGACTGGGCATATCAGGGATGGCAAAAGAAAATTCTTACTGATAGCGAATTCATCCAGTTTGTTGAAAAAGTGTACCTGATTCTCGGGCATCCGATTCATGTTTATGACATTAATGACTGGTTTCAAACTACTGAATGGGGCATTCCGTTTGAGCCGGATTGGCGGGCAACCCCCTTTACCGGTTACATGGAAAATATATTAGGTGAGGGATATTACAAGAATGGTCATACCCAGGCATTTGACTGGAGTTGCGGCAACATCACAAATGATCTTCAAAGCCTGAAGAAAGATTACTTTGACCCTCGAAAATATTCGAGTAGGATTACATTTTATCAGTTTACAGCGCCTTTTCAGAATCATGCCGAACCCTTTCGCTACGGCCATGCCCATACCTTTAATTTAATTAATACAAGAGGTCATAAAGATGATTTCAAGGCTCTTCAACCGCAGTTGAAAGACAAAAACAGCCTCACGATCACGCTGAAGATCGGTTTTCCGAACATGCCCGCGGGTATGCCCTGCTACGGCATTCTGGACGTAACAGACCTGGTGTATTATAACGAGTCCCAGAGCAGTTCCACTGATTTTGAGATCAGCGGGATCCGCTTGGCAGGCAAACCGGTGTGCTTTAATTTTTACGAATTTCTTGAATATGAGATCCCGTTCGGCGATAAAGACCGGGCTCGGGTGATCTTTCTGGCCAACGCACCCGGACCAAAAGCACAGGCAGAGGTCACGCTGCACTTGAAAAAGAAGAACACAGAGTTCTTCAGAATTAAGTGAAAAATTAAAATTAGACAGGATTAACAGGATTGACAGGATAAAGAATTGCAATACGAACAACTTACAGAACAGGATCTTGATGTAAAACGAGAACCGAAAGCGTTTAATAATCCTGTACATCCCGTCGATCCTGTCTACATACGTTTTTTATTTTTTTGAAACACAAGATTGAAGAAAAAATGACAGACAAAATAACCACCCAATGCGAACACTGCTCTAAAAAATACCGCCTGAACTCGGAAAAATTCGCAGGCAAGCGAATCAAGTGCCCCAACTGCGGACAACCGATCCGGGTCGCTTCGAATCCTGAACCCGAAAAGAACGCAGAAACCAAACCCGCACCTGTCCAACCACAGCAAAGGCATCCTCAATCTCCGGTTCCCCAACCGCAGCCCACGGCTCCTGCCCCCTCATCCACAGCCCGGCCCTCTAAAAGCTGGAAGAAAAAAGCCCTGGCAGCAGTTGCAGCACTGGTGCTCATCCTGGTCTATACATACTGGACAGAGCTGCGCGCATGGTATGTGGAGGCTGAATCCGGAGAGCAGAGAATCTTTCAAGTCAAACATACCGATTCCTTTGAAACCCGGCTTTCACAAAAAATGATTGATAAACTTGAGCTTACAACTCAAAATAAGGAGGGCATACGCGCTGTTCTCAATTCATTAACTTCAGCAACCATTCCAGCCATGGAACAAAGCTTTGAAATGTCAAAGGAGCAGGAGCGCCATATGACATTTCTGTGTACTAAATCAAGAAGAAAATGCAAATCTTTCTTCAAAAAATATAAGAATCTGAAAGAAGAAGAATTTTACAATAAGCTGGCTGAAGACCCGTACAATTATTTTTACACGCTCTTTTTAGCTTACTGCTGGACCCGGGATGCACAATACAAGAATCACTGGATAAATACAGTGCTGTATGAATTACTTGAAAAAGAACCGAATCCCATAATGTTCAGAGAACGAATCCTCAGGTACCTGTTTCACCTCTTTTGTGTCGACCAATCAAATAACAAGCGAAACCCCGGCATAGAGGCGATTCTCAGTTTTTGTTACAAAACAATTATTCAACGCGCAAATCAGGCAAACACCAGAGCAGAAGCCATGGCCTGTTTACCCGAACTGAGACTGATCAAAGACTCTTCTGAAGTAGAGTCTTTGATCAATAAATGCCTGAAACTGGCTGCAGATCCATCCGCTCCCCTTGGAAATCTGGGACAGTGGGCAGAGGGGTTTGAAGGCATAACCCGGTATATCTTTCTTGAACAAAAAAGCGGACAGAAATTTTCACCCGAACTGCTTAAAGCAGTCCATAAGTTTACTCAATTTGTAGCCATCCTTCTGGAGCCGGACGGATGCCTGCCCCAAATCGATGGTGTGGAAAAACGGATTTGCCTGCGAAAACCGCTTTATCGGGCTGCACAGCTCTTTGATCGGGATGATTTCCGCTTTATAGCATACGGCGGTATCCGCATGACCAATGCCCGGCCGCCTTCCGTGCTCAGCGTCTACCTGCCCGAGCATGGAAAATGCATCATGAGGTCAAGCTGGAATATAAATTACCACAAGAACAAAGTCGTGGACAAGTGGCTGGGCGATGATCAGGCGTCCATGATCATTGACCTTAAAACCGGTGAAATGTCGTTTTACGGATATACCCACCCGCAATGTGTGGTAAAAAATACCCGTTTTGCGGCTGCAGACCCGGAGGGCGTTGTATGGAAAAGTGATAAAACACGGGATTATCTGAGCTTTAAGACAGAATTGGGAAAGACCGAAATCTATTTCATTAAATCAATGAAAACATGGATCATTCGGGACGACTTCAACAATACAAAAATCCTGCCTGAACAGGAAATACAATTTTACCGCAGCCATACAGCGGCATTCGACAATAAAACCATCTTCAGCGAACATGTAGAGCGCATTACACCCTGGAACCGGTTTAATACAATGATTAACCGCCAGAAAGGAAACGTCTTTATCCAGTCTGACCAGACACCCTTTGGCTGCAGCAAGATCAACCCGGAGCGAGAAGGCTGCTACTACAACGCTAAACGAAAACTCAGCAGAAACAGTGAATTAATCATAACAGCCGTACCCTTTATACGACCACACAGCCTGGACCAGAAATTATCCATGCGTTTTTTCCAATACCGGATTCCTTTTACAATATTTAAACGCACAGATAAAAACAAATATAACGCATGGACATTTCGGAGAAAGCGGTACAGGGAATGGGTATATGAGAAAAAAAATCTGGAAAATATACCCCCGGAAAAAGAAATTTCTATAAATAATACCGAGGTGATCATCAAAGATCTGAATACAAAACTAACTCAAAAATAACACTTAATTTCTTGACATATAGAACTTTTTTTTATCATTAACCCTTTTCTGAAACAAGGAATTTATTGTATAAGGAGAGTAAGGATGAGAAAGTATAGTTCGATGATTGTTGCTGTAATGGTGCTTTGTCTTGTCGGGATTGGCATCCTGTTATCCTGCCCGACAACCAAGCAGCCGAATCCCGAGAACCAGACAGTTGCAATCGGAGATACAGCAACCTGCACAATCAAGGTTGACTGGAGCGCTGACGAGGATACTGAATGGGACGACAACCATACAATTAAAATGGAATATAAACCAGAAGGAGGAAATTGGCAAGCCGGAGGAACGGTAAGTTTAAACCCAAGTTAATTCTCAGCCAGTGAAGACACCGCTGATGCAACAATAAAGATTAAAACAGGCCCGAGAAACAACGGCAATGGCAACGGCAACGGTAATGGTAATGGCAATGGTAATGAATTCAGAATAGAAGAGGCTGGAGAATACACCCTTCGGCTTGGGGCAAAAGGCAAGAATGGAGGCTATCAGGAAGAAAGTAAGTGGGTGGAAGTTGGGTTGACGATTGTTGAAGTGGATTTCTCTTATGATCCTTTTTATGTTCCAGAAAAAGACTCAGTTGGACGAGATGATTTATACGCAATAGTGAGGCGGTCTGGATTGTCTGAACAGCTGAGTGCGTTGTTTAAGGTGGATTTT
>CAZGEP010000265.1:0-3890 GCA_964524955.1 uncultured Planctomycetota bacterium
TTCGTTGGTAATCAAAAATCAAAGCAAAATTGCCGCCAGAGGCGGCCTAATTTAATACGGAGGTAGAAAATGAAGGTATTTCGACTGATGCTGGTTGTTGTTCTGGTTGGTGCATGCGTGTTTCTGAAGGCCAATGATATCGGATATGTGGAGAAGTTCGCACTGTCTGAAGACCGGGATGCCGCTCTCAAAGAGCTGATACCGGGTACGGAAGAGTATTATTTGTACCACTGCCTCCAGCATCAGCATAAAAAGGAGTTTGACAAAGTGGAGAAAATGATCAAACTCTGGATCAAGCGCTACCGCTACACATCCAGGGTTGAGGAAATTCTCAACCGTCAGGCCCTGCTCCAGTACAAAACAAATCCGCAAAAGACCCTTGCCCGTTTGCGGAACAGACTCAACCTTCACTTCAATCATCAGAAAATTCCGCTGGAAAAGAAGGTAAATCTGCCTGTTCGTCTGGACCAGTCCCTGATCAGTCACCAGCGGCTTGCGCAAATGGCCTTTCGCCGCCGCAAGGATTTGGGCGATTTTGAGGCGTCCGCGTTTCTGTACCTGATGCGGACATCTCTGAATTCGGTTCAGAGGCGGCATTTGCTGTCCATGCTGGAGCGTCCGGACTATCCGGGGCTTGTGAAGATGGTGGTCGAGGATCTTCGATACAAGCACAGTCGGGGGTTTGGTTCGCACCGTGTTCATAAACAGATGCTGCACAGCCAGCTCGATCAATGCCTTGCATTGATGCCTGAGTTGATAAAGAATACGAATTTTGTGAACTGCTATATATCCAAGCTCTGGCCCCGAAACGATGTGGATTTAGATTCGGATTCCAAAGAAAAACGCGCGTATCTGCTTCGGCTGAGAAATTTTACGTCCAGACTGTCGCCGTCCTTTAATTCGCTCAAGGCCCATGTGCTCTACCACTGGCTTGCCTTTGAACGGTCGCAGGGACGGTTTGACAAGGCAGCGTTTGACCGGTATATTCAGATGCCCCGAAGCAAGGGGTATATGAATCCCAGGTATTTGAAACGCAAGGAATTCAGGGGGTATTTCGTTCGCTTTGGAAGTGATTTTTCCAAACAAACCCGGCTGAGTTCGGTTACAAGTGATGAGAAACTGGTCCGGGAATTTTTGTCTCATTTTCTGGTCGATGCGCCGGATTTCAACGCCTATGCCGATTATATCGAGCACAACTACCTCGAAGACCTCTTCGCTGAGACCAAAATGCTGGGAGGTGTCGGTGACATGGAGCAGTGGTTTTCGCTGCTCACGCCTTCTCAGGTGCGTACACTCAAGGAACGGGTGGATCTGGAATTTCTTCCGGACAATCCGGAATATGTTGATGCTGAGGATCCGATCAAACTCAAGGCTGCTGTTAAGAACGTCTCCAAGCTGATCGTCAAGACGTTTGAGATCAATACCACACACTACTATCGAACGAACCGGTCTGAAATATCCACAGCCATAGACCTGGACGGCCTGGTTGCCAACCATGAAACAATTATTGAATACAAACAGATACCGCTGCACCGGCATGTGGAGGGTTTTACCTTTCCGCATATCACGCGGCCGGGAGTGTACGTGATCGAGTTGATCGGAAACGGTGTGAGCAGCCGGGCCCTGATCCGAAAGGGAGGCCTTTCCTTTACGCAGCGGATTGGCGCCGGAGGTCACGTATTCACAGTGTATGATGATTCCGGTCAGAAGGTTACAAATGCCCGCATCTGGCTTGACGGCCACGAATACCTGCCGGAGAAGACCGGTGAGATCGGTATTCTGTTTTCGACCCGGCCCGGTGAGCAGAAAATTGTCATTTCACACAATGGATTTTCTGTTCTGGAAAGCGTTAACCACAAAAAGGAAGCCTATTCACTGGATGTGGATTTTTACGTGGAAAGGGAGGCTGTTCTCGAAGGCGAGATGTGCAAGCTGATTCTCCGCCCCGAATTCAGGCTGGATTCTCAGCGTATTGATATTCGTCTGCTTGAGGATGTAGTACTGGGCATACGCAGCGTGGACCGTGAAGGTGTTGAGTCCTCAAGTGAAGTTACGGACCTCAAGCTGCATAACAACAAGGAGAGTGTTTATGAGTTCAACGTCCCTGCCGGGTTGCGCAGTTTGCATTTTTCACTCCGGGGAAAGGTAAAAAATATAAGTCTGGACAAGAAACTGGATCTGTCTGCCGGCCGTTCCTTTGTCTTTAATCAGATCGACGCCTCGGAAAAGACGCATCAGATCTTTATGCGTAAAACACCCGAAGGGTATATTGTTGAACTGCTCGGCAAGACCGGAGAGCCCAGGAAAGGCGTGGCGGTTCATTTTCACCTCAAGCATCGGGATTTCAAACAGAGGGTCCATGTAAGCCTGAAGACGGATGAGAAGGGGCGGATCGATCTGGGAGCCCTGAAGGATATTGTCCGTGTGCGTGCGGAAGGACCTGAGCAGACGGCATTGCGGCTTTATCTGTATGAAGATTATGCCGAATATCCATCTGTTATTCATGCCGGCGTCGGCGAATCACTGCAGTTCCCGTTTATGGACAATGCGGATGTTGCGATCGAAGATGCGGTTTCCCTTCTGGAGGAACGGGGAGACTCGTTTGTCCGTAATTGCGCAGATCGCGTCCGTATTGAAAAGGGGTTTATCACTGTTTCCAACCTGACTGCAGGCGACTACAGCCTGTATATACGACCGTCCCGCCAGATTGATATCCGTATCGGTGACGGTCGGAAAGCAGATGGATACATCCTGGGAGAGCACCGCGTACTTGAGCGGTCATCCGGCAAGCCGCTTCAGATAGAGCCCGTAAAGGTTGACAATAACGTGTTGCGCTTTAAGGTTCATAATGCAACGCCTGCCACACGGGTCCATGCTTCCGTAACCCGCTTTGTGCCGGGTGAAACCATTCTTTCCGGGATCGGTTCGTATTCAATGTATGCTCCTGAACTGTTCTGGCCGGTACAGCCACGGTCGGATTATTTTTCCGGCAGGAAAATCAGTGACGAGTACCGGTATATTCTTGAGCGTGGATATGCAGACAAATATCCGGGAAACATGCTGCGCAGGCCCAGCCTGCTGCTCAATCCCTGGAGCCTCAGCCGGACAGATACAATTGGTTTGGGCGGCGGGGGTGGGGGTTCTTTTGGTAATCGGATGGGTGGCGGAAGAAAACGAAGCGTTATGCGTGGTGGGGGTAGCAGAAGCACTCAAGGCTCACTTCAGGTCTTTAACTACAACTTTCTGCCCTCGGGCAGCACGGTCCTGGTCAATCTGCTTCCGGACAAGGACGGGGTTGTGAAAATTTCAAAAGACGAGCTGGGCGGAGGCCGGCACATCCAAATCATGGCTGTCAATCACAGCAGCGCGGTCTTTCGCAATATTGCCTTGAAAGAGTCCGGCGAGAAATACCAGGATCTGCGCATGGCACGCGTGCTTAAGCCGGATCGTCATTTTACGGAACTGAAGAAGATCAGCATGGCGCCCAAAGCCAGGGCCTTTACAATAGCGGATATTCGTTCGTCAAAAATTCAGGTCTATGATTCCCTGGCCCGGGTGTACGGATTGTTCAAGACCCTGAGCAGCAACCAGACCCTGGCTGAATTTCGTTTTGTTCTGGACTGGCCCGAACTCAAGGAGAAGAAGAAACGCGAATTCTACTCCAGGTACGCCTGTCATGAACTCAACTTCTTTATCTATAAGAAAGACCCGGCATTCTTTGCAAAAGTCGTGCAGCCGTATATGGCGAATAAGAAAGGCATGACATTTATGGATGAATTTCTGCTGGGCAATGAGCTGAAACAATACGCTAAACCGTGGACTTATCACAGATTGAACATCGTGGAGCGAATCCTGCTGGGGCGGAAGATCAAGGCCGGCAGCACCGACAT
>CAZGEP010000266.1:0-3870 GCA_964524955.1 uncultured Planctomycetota bacterium
TACATCAGTGATATACCCAAATGCTTTGGTGCGAATCTGGCGTTGTAGTACTAATTAGTTATAATATAACAAGTTTAGACATTTTCAAGAGGTAAAATACGGCAATTTAAATATAATCGCTATCACGATTAAAGTCGGTATCGCAAGCAAAACGGGTATGGGAAGAGGAAAAAAATCAACGGTACGAGGTAAGCTGGACTTCATTATTCGTTTCAATCCGCCAAAAAAAGCGGCCGCACCTGAAAAGGTACGGCCGTTTTATTACCATTCTGTCTGACGGATATTACATGGCTGCGATTTTTTCAATCAAATCGCAGACTCTGCAGGAGTATCCGTATTCATTGTCATACCAGGAAACAACCTTAACCAGGTTGCCTTCAAGTACACTGGTCAGCTTGGAGTCAAAGATGCTGGAGTGCGGATTTCCAATGATATCCGAAGAAACCAGTGCTTCATCCGAATACTGGAGAACACCCTTCATCGGACCGTCAGCTGCTGCTTTCATGGCTGCATTGATTTCATCAGCGGTTGCGTCTTTTTTCAGCTGGACAACCAGGTCAACAATCGAACCATCGGCGACCGGAACACGCATGGCCATACCATCCAGCTTTCCGTTGAGTGCGGGCAGAACCTTGCCAACGGCCTTTGCTGCGCCGGTAGTGGTCGGAATAATATTTACACCAGCTGCACGGGCACGGCGGGGATCAGAGTGAATCATATCCGCAATCACCTGGTCATTGGTATAGGCGTGAATTGTGGTCATCAGGCCTTTTTCAATACCAAAGTTATCTTCCAGAACCTTGGCAATCGGTGCCAGACAGTTGGTGGTGCAGGAAGCATTCGAAACAATCAGCTTATCCGCAGTCAGGTCTTCTTCATTGACACCGAGTACAACCGTGGCATCGATCTCGTCCTTGGCAGGAACCGTCAAAATAACCTTCTTGGCACCGGCTTCGAGATGCATGGCAATCTTGTCACGGTTTCTGAAAACACCGGTGGCTTCAATGGCAACATCCACGCCCAGATCCTTCCAGGGAAGGTCGGCAGGATTTCTTTCAGCCAGAACCTTGACTTTGGTGCCGTCCACATTCAGTGTATCGCCGTCCGCGGTAACATTCTCACCAAACTTGCCGTGTACGGAATCATACTTCAGCAGATACGCCAGCGTTGCTGCATCGGACAGGTCATTGATGGCAACCACTTCAACATCTTTTCTCTCAGAGAGAATACGGAAAACAATTCTGCCGATTCTTCCGAAACCATTGATTGCGACTTTTACGCTCATACTCATACTCCTTTCCAAATTGAAAGCTGTTTTACTGGAATAAAACACAGGATACTTCTCGACCGGGACTTACTTTATATAGACATGGTCTGAAAAATCAAGCAAAAAAATATATTGAATGTGCGGCTGCTCCGTGTACAGTTAGGATATGAAAATCGTACGTATCATTACCCGACTCAACATCGGCGGACCGTCCCGCCAGGCGCTGCTCCTGAGTGAAAAACTCGCTCCCCCGAAGTATGAAAGCGTACTCATTCACGGCAGTACAACTCCGGATGAAGGATGTATGACCCCGAAACCTGGTCCCTGCCGAGTGTACCACGTTCCCCAACTGAGAAATTCCTTTAATCCTCTGCACCTGATCCCTGCCTTTATCCGCATCTACCGGATACTCGGCAAAGAACGGCCGGATATTGTTCACACGCACCAGGCCCATGCCGGACTGCTGGGCCGGACAGCAGCTCGGCTCCGGGGCGTACCGCGCATCATCCACACATTTCACGGCCACACATTTCACAGCTACTTTTCGCCGCTCAAAGAAAAAACGATCATTCGGGCCGAACAAATGCTTGCATCCATATCCACAGACATTGCAGCTATCAGCCCGGCGATATCTCACGACCTTTCTCAAACGTACCGTATTTGCCCAAAAGAAAAGATTCGCCTCATTCCGCTTGGATTCAACCTGACACCCTTTCTGGAATGTGGCATCTCGCAGCCGCAGGCTCGGAAAAAGCTTGGCCTGCCCGAAACCGGCCCAATCATAGGCTTCAGCGGCCGCTTCGTGCCGGTCAAGGATCCCATGCTCTTTCTGGCCGCCGCACAGCAGATTCTCTCTGAAATCCCCGAAGCGCGTGTATTGATGTGCGGAGACGGTCCATTGAGACCCCGTGTTGAAAAAGAAGTCCTAAATCTGGGACTTGAACAACGAGTTCATTTCACCGGATGGAAAGAAGAGGTTGAAAAAGTGCTCCGGGCCATGGATGTTTTCGTGCTCACATCCAGAAATGAAGGCACGCCTGCAGCGATCATCGAGGCTATGGCAGCCGAAGTCCCGGTCGTTGGCGCTGACGTCGGCGGAGTGCGCGACCTGATCACTGACGGCAGCACAGGGCATCTCGTCACGTCACGCAATCCGCTGAATGTTGCACAGGCCATCCACCGGGCACTGGAAGACACTTCTGAAAAATCCGCAATGATTCAAAGGGCAAAAGAGAAAGCCGCCGAATACTCAGCGGAAAACCTGGTAACCAATATCAAAACACTCTATCAAGGTCCATTATGAATGTAGACAAACACATCCTGATCTATCTCGCACTTGTTGGTCTGGGCGGACCAATTCTGCTGTATTTCCTGAAAAAACTGCTCACCACCTTTGAAAACCAGCGTATGCAGCAGGTCAAGGAACAGGAGAATTTTGACCCCGTATCCACATCCACCCCCTTTCGAAATCCCCTGAAGAAGGCGCGCCAGATTGCGATCAACGGCATTGCCGGCCGGTTCAGCATTATCCGCAAGTTTGCCTTTGTGCTTCTCATTGTTCTGTGGATCGTACTGCTGGTCCTGCCCTTTATTGGCCGCGTACCGGCCACCATGATTTCCATCCTGGTCACGGCTTCTGCGATCCTCATCGGCATGGCATCCAAACCCTTTGTGGAAAACGTGGTCTCCGGGTTTGTCCTGACCTTCAGTCGGCCCTTTCAGATCGGAGACACCCTGCTCATTGAAAACAACTACGGAACGGTCGAGGACATCACCCTGACCCATACCATAATCAAACTCTGGGACTGGCGGCGCCACCTGGTTCCCAACAGCATTATGATCAGCAAGGAATTTCTCAACTATTCCATACAGAACACCGCGATCTGGGCGTATGTGAAATTCTGGGTCGACTACAGCGAAGACATGGACACGGTCAGAGAGATTGCCGTAGATGCAGCCGCACAAAGCGAATACTGCATGAACAATGAGCCGCCCAGCTTCTGGATCATGGAGACCGGCATGGCCGGTATCAAATGCTGGGTCGCGGCCTGGGCCCAGTCTCCGTCCGATGCCTGGATGCTCAAAAGTGACACGCGCACCCATATGCTCAAAGAATTCCGCGTCCGCGGAATCAAAACCCACTCCTACCGCTACTTCCTGCAGCCCGAAACCGGTAAATTCGAAAAATATTCAAAAACTAATTGAACCATGAAGTGAAATCCAGAATCGCAGATATTTCATTTTTTCAGCCGACCCTTCAGGGCTTCAACAAGGGCGTCCGCACCGGAGTGTGGTACCGGCCCTGCATGACCGCGGGCCATTCCGTATAAGAGCATCCTTGCCTTATGCGCCAGTCCCGTAGCATTGGTATTGCCTTCAACCACATCCAGAGCAAGAAGCGATCCATGAGCGCTCGGATTTGCAAGACCGCGCCGCGTCGTGAAACCGCCGTCTTCAGCCCGAAAGGGAGCAAGCAGCGTGGTGAAACGTTCAATGATTGCTTTCTTGCAATCGATATCCAGGCCGTCGGTGTTGCGGTCCAGGATACTGAGAATGTTGGCCGTGTTGTACAAAACAATCAGGTGGTCATAATCGCTGTGATG
>CAZGEP010000267.1:0-3861 GCA_964524955.1 uncultured Planctomycetota bacterium
ACATCCCGCTCTACAGTGGGAACCATGACGGAACTGAATGATTACCTTAAGCTTCTATTTTCACGATGCGCTCAACTCTTTTGCCGTAGATGCGGAACTCGTGTTTCACGGGATACACCGGCCTCTGTTTTTCAAAGTCTTTCTTCATACGTCCGTAAACATCGAGACTGTGATACGATTATACTCGCATTTGAAGTTACGGTCCCGGACAACTTCAGCAGACAGGAGATCACGCAGGCCCTCAGAAAACAGGGGTACCATCGACTGGAATATACCTGTGATAATAAAATAACCGTACTTCAGGACCGTCTGAAATTTACACCGAAAAAGAAATCCCGGATCATTGAAAGTATTGAAACGAGCATGCGCCTCGGAAATGGGACAATGCTGGTCCGTTTTACACGAGAAGATCCTCAAACATTTGATGAGTTGAGGTTTTCCTCTGATCTTCATTGTGCGGATTGCGATATTCATTATTCAGATCCGTCTGCAAACATTTTTTCCTTTAACTCCCCGATTGGAGCGTGCGAAACCTGCCGTGGATTTGGTCGAATTATCGGTCTGAATCCGAATCTGATCATCCCTGATCAACGACGTACATTAGCACAGGGCGCGGTCAAACCCTTCCAAAGCCCGAGCTTTCAGGAATGCCAGGAAGACTTGATCCGTTTTGCAGTGGATCGGGGAGTGGACACGGACATAGCATGGATGGAACTGAACGCAACAGACCGGGATTGGGTTTTTGAAGGAGAAAAAGGGCACTATCCACATGTGTGGTATGGTATCCGGGGGTTCTTCCGATGGCTGGAAAAGAAGAGTTACCGCATGCATATCCGAGTGCTTCTCTCCAAATACCGGTCCTATGATCTCTGTCCGGACTGCAGAGGCGCCAGACTCAAGCCTGAAGCCATGCTGTGGAAGATTAGCCATCATACCATTCATGAGATCATGCAGATGCCTTTGGATCAATGCCTGGAATTCTTCCGCAGCCTGAAGCCCGATGATTCATATGGCCACAATGCCGCGAATATTGTACTGGATGAAATACGCAAACGGCTTGATTATCTGGTTGAGGTCGGACTCGGATACCTGACACTGGATCGCCAATCCCGAACGTTAAGCGGTGGGGAAGTACAGCGCATCAACCTGACCACTGCGTTGGGCACATCCCTGACCGGTGTGCTGTTTATTCTGGATGAACCCAGTATCGGGCTTCATCATCGGGATATCAAACGACTGATCCAAATCCTCAAGAAACTTCGGGACGCAGGCAACACACTCCTGATTGTGGAACATGATATGGATGTTATTCAGGCCGCGGATCAGGTCATTGAACTGGGTCCCGGACCGGGTGAGAGCGGAGGACATGTTGTCTTCCAGGGAACCGCAAACGCCTTATCCCAATCCACCGAGTCCGTGACAGCGCAATTCTTACAACAGCACCGAACGCTGGAAGCACCTCCTGCAGACCCTCCCCCGGAAGCGTGTATTGAAATTCGGGAGGCGTGTCAAAACAACCTGAAGAAACTCAATATAGATCTGCCGTGTGATCGGCTGGTCTGTGTTACCGGTGTAAGCGGAAGCGGCAAGACAACTTTGATCCGCGATGTACTGTATTACGGAGTAAAAAAAGAGATGGGCAGCACAGTAGAAACGCCCGGCCGCTGCCGAAGCATCAAAGGGTGGGCGCGATTTGATGATGTGATGCTTGTGGACCAGTCCGCGATCGGCAAAACCACGCGGTCCAATCCGGCCAGTTACACCGGTGTCATGGATCCGATTCGTAAACTGTTTGTCAAAGAACCGCTGGCGATACAGCGGGGATATACTGCCGGAGCATTCAGTTTCAACTCCAAAAAAGGCGCCTGTCCGCATTGTGCAGGAAGTGGATTTGAGCGCGTGGAAATGCAGTTTTTAAGCGACGTCTACCTGACATGTCCGGAATGTGATGGAAAGCGGTACCGGCGTCCTGTATTGGATATTTACCTGAACGGCAAGAAAAACATTGCCGACATTCTGGCGCTGACCGTAGATGATGCCATGGAATTCTTCAGCCAATATCCAGCGGTGTGCAGAACATTGATCCCGCTTCGGGAAGCCGGCCTGGGGTACGTCCGACTGGGCCAGCCGGTTCCAACGCTTAGCGGCGGCGAATCCCAGCGCCTGAAACTCGCTGGATACCTTGCGGATGCCATGGGAAAAAAAGGCCAGGGCAAGAAATACCTGTTGCTCTTTGACGAACCCACAACCGGTCTTCACCCCAAAGATATTCACGGATTGATGGCGTCTTTTTACAAACTCAGAGACGCAGGGCACAGTGTCGTAATCATTGAACACAATCTGGATGTAATCCGGCGCGCACAGTGGATTCTTGACCTCGGCCCTGAAGGAGGGGAGGATGGCGGACAACAGATCTACAACGGTCCGCTGCAAGGAATTGTGGCATGTTCGAAAAGCCACACAGGCCGGGCGCTCAAGGAAATGACAGACCGCTGCACAAGACGCAAACGGAAAGAGATAAAATCCAACCCACCGGAAGAAAAACCAGATTGCATCCACATTGTCAATGCGCATGAACATAACCTGAAAAATATCAATCTGGATATACCTGCAGATAAATTTACGGTATTAACCGGTATCAGCGGAAGTGGAAAAAGCACCGTAGCCTTTGACATTCTCTTTGCCGAAGGACAGCGTCGATATCTTGAATCATTGAATGCATATGCGAGACAGTTTATCAAACCGGTTACCCGACCTGGTATCGACGCAATCTACAATATCCCGCCTACGGTCGCAATTGAACAACGGACATCCCGCGGCGGACATAAAAGTACGGTTGCAACCGTAACTGAAATGTATCATTTTATTCGACTCCTATTTGTAAAACTCGGTGTGCAGTACTGTCCTTGCTGTAATATACCCATTCAGGCGCAGAGCCGCGATCAGATTGTCGAAAGCATCGTGCAGCGTTTTACGAACAGACGCGTGGGGATTTTTATTCCTCTTGTGTCTGGAAAAAAGGGATTCCACAAGGGCATTGCCGAATATGCACAGAAAAACCATATTGAGAAACTCCTGATAAACCGTACATTGGTGGATACAACTCATTTTCCACGACTGGACCGATACAAAGAACATGATATTGAAGGATTGGTCCGTGTGATCACCCCAGGCGAAGATGTACTCAGTGAAACACAGGAGACTGTGCTCCACGCGTTGCACATGGGAAAAGGATTTATTACTGTGCGCAGGTCTCCTTATCGCAAAACAAATGCGTCGTATGATTTTTCCTCCCTGCGTGCCTGTCCCTCCTGTGACAGGTCCTTTAAACCGCCGGATCCGCGGATGTTTTCCTTTAACAGCCGCCATGGATGGTGTCCTGAATGTCACGGAAGCGGTATAATAGAACAGGATGGATTTCCTGCAGAAACATGTCCTTTGTGCCGTGGAAAAAGACTTCGTGAAGAATCATTGAGCATAGTTTTCAAGGATAAAACCATCAACGAATATACCGCGTTATCCGCTGAAAAAGCACGAAATGTTTTCAGGAAAATACTGCTGAATAAACGGGAGGAGCCTGTTGCACGAAACGTTCTGCAGGAAATCAATGACCGTCTGACCTTTCTTCTGGACGTCGGCCTGGGATATTTGACCCTGGACCGCGCTGTTCCCACACTGAGCACCGGCGAATCTCAGCGAATACGCCTCGCGTCTCAACTGGGCTCCAATCTGCGAAATGTCTGTTATATCCTGGATGAACCAACCATAGGGCTTCATGCCCGAGACAACCGCTTGCTGCTTGACAGTCTCAAGCAGTTGCGTAACAAGGGAAATACAGTCGTTGTTGTTGAACACGATCAG
>CAZGEP010000268.1:0-3823 GCA_964524955.1 uncultured Planctomycetota bacterium
CATGCTGACAAACTTGTCAGGGTCTGGTCCTTGCAGGATGAACCATTCAATGTAATGATCCATATTGAGGTGCAGAGCGACAAAGATCGGGACTTTGCCAGGCGGATGTACATTTACAATTACCGCATCTTTGACAAAAGTTACCGGCCGGTCACAAGCCTGGCCATTCTGGCGGATGAAGTCAGCTCCTGGAGACCGGATGCCTATACTTCGGAGCAATGGGGATGCAAAATCCACTTTGAGTTTCCCATGGTAAAGCTCATGGATTACGCGGAGAAGGTCGATGACCTGCTGAATCAGACCAACCCGTTTGCCATCATCACGGCGGCCCATTTAAAAACCAAGGCAACCAAAGACAATCCGCAGGAAAGATACACCTGGAAATGGACCATTACCCGGGCGCTCTATGAAAAAGGCTTTTCCACAAAAGACATCCTTGCTTTGTACCGGCTTGTGGACTGGCTGATGACGCTGCCTGATGATTTAACAAAACAATTTACGGAAAACCTGATTGCGTATGAGGAGGAAAAGAAAATGCCCTATGTAACAAGTGCCGAGAGAATCGGAAAGGAGAAAGGCCTCACTGAAGGCATGGACAAAGGCCAGCTCTTCAATGCCAGAGAAATGTTACTGGAAGCACTGGATGAAAAATTCAGCAGCGATACCCCTGCAGATATCAAACAACAGATACAGGCGCTGAACAATAAAATTATGCTGAAACGGCTTCTCAGGTCCACTTTCCAGAGCAAAGACATCTCAGACTTCAGAAAAACCCTGGAAGAAATCATCGCCGAAGACCAGGCATAAAACACACCAGAAATCACGGGCCTGGCCAGTAAAAAGCCGGGCCATGAAAACCGGGACACATATCCATCCTGCCTATCTGTCAAGCAGCATCCTGCCATTCATACCGATGGTGAAGTCCACCCAGTCGTGGGAAAGCAACCACCTTGCCGTTTTCCGGCTTTTCCGACACGGATCTGCCTGCCGGTGTTTCTTTTCCAAGACCGAGATGGGTTCTGTCCTCATGGTAATACGCAAGATACTCGGTCAAAATGCGCTTCAAATGGGCTTCGTCCCGGCCCTTTTTTCCGTGATTTATACGCCCAAAACAGCTTAAATCCTTTTCTGTGCCAACGGATTACTGTTTCCGGTTTCACAACAATAAGGACACTTTTCCAGTCTTTCCAAAACCTGGATAAAAACACCCAGAAAATCCGGTCCCTGATTCTGACAGACTTTGCCGATCTGGTCTGTGAAAACCTGCATTTTTTGTACTCTGATCCCAATTTCATACCTGATTTTCTTAAAACCACCATTTTTGGTAATAAATGCCGGTTTTAAGCCAATTCTTCCGTGCTTTTTAAAAGCTATTGATCAATTATTCAGTTAGTTACACAGGTCCGACCCCGAATGACGAATGGTTGTATCTGCCTTGCCTTGCACTGGTTCATGTTATTTCAGAAGGGCCAGGATCTCTGAGATGCCATTTGCGGTGTAAATCCTCTTTGCCACTTCTACAAGTGTATCCAGATCATCAGTTTCATTCACCTTGGCCATCACTGTATTGAGGTTTTCAGGAAATCTAACGGATGCACCTGCCTCAATGGCTTCTCTGAGACCTTTGATCCCTCTCTCCTCACCTTCATTCCGTAATTTTTCTGCTAAAGTCATAACATATTCCCCCATCTCTTTAGAAATAACCTGCTCAGTTATCTCCACTATTTGTTTTAGCGATAGGTCATCTTCCTCCCGGGCCGATGCCAGATAGCGGATCACCACTTCTATCCATTGTAGCCCGGTTTCTTTTTCCGCCAGGGTCTTGAGCAGTCCCAATATATCCGGCAGCTTCTGCTGTAAATCCGGATCTCTGATGTGCTTGAGCAGCAGCAATATCGCCCTGCTTGCGATAGTCCCTTTGATCTCATCATCCGAGAACCGGTGCAGGTCGTACAGCTCAAATTCAAAATCCGGGATATACCCGACAAGGTCTTCCACCGGACCGGACAACAACGAAGCCAGCCGCACGGTATCTTCCGGCCATTCTTTCCTGGCGTGGCAGATCAATAGTGGGATCACAATGGGCAGATAATCCGGCTTTTCTTCTTGCTGCTTGATATACAACCGCCAGATCTTTACCATGTATTCCAGCAGTTGCAGATGCACAAACCTGTCATAGTAGCTCTTATGCTCAAAAAGCACGTATATGAATCCCTGACTGCCGTCTGTCAGATTCACCTTGTACAGGATGTCGGAATAATAATCAGCCAGTTCTTTTTCAATGAAACTGTCCTTGGTGATCTCCAGGGTATCCAGATCCACCAGCTTCAGCACTTTGTCCGGAAGATAGTTGGTCAAGAAACTGCGGGCATTTTCCTTGTCGCTGTATGCGGTTTTGAACACCTTGTCATGGGGATTGACCACCCTTGATGTATTATTTTCATCTGCCATATTAAAATTTTACATCGACTTTCAATATTTTTGACCCGATGAAATACACGGAATTCTTATTTTGTAGCCCTGTGAATCTGCTCCTCGAATCCTTCAAGTGAATCAATTTTGAAACATTGCCGGAACAGCACTTTCAAAGTATCAACAGACTGAACGCTTTTAATCTTTTCGACAAGAGACTGGTTAACCGTCCCAAAACGCTCTACCAAAGCATCCAGAAGCATTTCCTGTGCGTTTTCAATTTTACCCTGCTGTACACCAATTAAAACACCTTCATCTTTCCCTTTACGCTCCAGCATCTCAGCTATAGTACCCATGTATTCCTCCTCCTCAGGTATTTCATCCCGGGCGATTTTTTCTATGTCAAGGTATTCGCTCTCGCCCCGGACAATATATAAATACTGCATGACCAGGCCAAGAAAGTCCCTCAGCTGCACTCCGGGGTCCAGCTTCCGGATCATGTGGATTTTGTATGATTTCCATGTACTTAAGAATAACGGGTTGTCACAGGGGATGCAAGCAATATCTGTGAAGACCGGGTACCCTGAAACGCCTCTGAACCGACAAGGCGAGGGACAACCCAGAAAATCCGGTCCCTGATTCTGAGCTTCGGCCGTTTGTTCTTCTGCTGCTTCATAATTGCAAGCTGCTGGCGCAGGGCAAGGTTTTCAAGCAGAAGATTTCTGTCCCGTGACAGCGACAAAATGCATGCCAAAATGGAGGCCTGAAGATTTGTCAATGATTACAGGCAGGACGGAATAAATGCGAGAGACAACGTTGTTGTTGGACAGACTTTACCGATCTGGTCTGTGAAAATCTGCATTGCGGGTGCTCTGATCCCAATTTCATACCTGATTTTCTTAAAACCACCATTTTGGGGAATAAATGCCGGTTTTAAGCCGGTTCTTCCGTGCTTTTTAAAAGCTATTGACTAATTATTCAGTTAGTTAAGCAGGTCCGACCCCGAATGACGCATTTTCTTAAAACCACCATTTTGGGTAATAAATGCCGGTTTTAAGCCGGTTGTTCCGTACTTTTTAAAAGCTATTGAGTAATTATTCAGAAAGTTATGCAGGTCCGACCCAGGATGATGTATGCAGGATGATGTATGCTGCTTTGATCACCTTGTCATGGGGATTGATTGGCCCTTGATGTATTGTTTTCATCTGCCATGGTCAAATTCTAGCCGGCACGGGGGATTTAGTCAAGGGGTATGTTTTTCCCGGGACAACGAATAAATACGAGGGCCACGTCCGAGGCAACACATCAAAACAGTAATCGCTGCTCTTCGAATTATATATGGTGTCCCCCGAATTGTAATTCACAATTCAAGGTTTGATAATCATATAAAAGGCACCTCCTTTATACCGGA
>CAZGEP010000269.1:0-3815 GCA_964524955.1 uncultured Planctomycetota bacterium
ACACCTTATGGACGTTATTCGCATAAGGATACGTGACACAACGCTGCTGAATCTCCTCACTTTGGAAATGAAATTGCAAAGATAGGAGACATATTATGTCTACTCGACATATCAGAAAATCAACGATCTGGTTTACCGCTGTATTTCTATGCCTGGTTCTGCAGACAGCTGAATCCAACAAGAGTGGCGGACTGAATAGAAAGACAGCCATCCCGAATTATACAGGTGTTGTCAAGAAAAAACGTACACTTTTTCAGAAAGGACTGGAGTGTATAAACCGATACCGAAAACAAATGAAAATATCCGCTATGCAGCTGGATCCGGCTTTTTGTATGGCTGCACAGGCGCATGCGGATTATCTGTCGCAGAACAAGCTTCGGATGTCGCATCATCAGAAAGCCGGTCTGCCTGGATACTTTGGCAGGGAATTCCAAAACCGGGTCAAATTCTTTAACGGAAAGGGACCGTCGTTTGAGTGTATTGGTTCGCAGACCGATCCAGTCAAGGCAGTGGACTCCCTGATGGGTTCGGTCTACCACCGGCTGCCCTTTCAGAACCCGGACAACAACCGCGTGGGACTTGGCGTGAGTAGCAGCGGAACGGTTATTGATTTCGGGAGGGGGCCGAAATATCAAGGAAAAGAACCGATTCTCTATCCTGGGAAACGTCAGCAGAATGTAATCCCTTTCTGGTGGGTTAATGAATCCCCCAATCCTGTAGCGCAATTCGGCAGCCCGAAGATGGTGGGGTATCCGGTATCCGTTCGCTTTCACGATAAAATACAGTTTGTGTCTGCAACGCTTTCCAGCAAGAAGGAGAAGAATGTTCCTGCGTATATCCTTCACCCGGGAAATGACAAGACAAAGTTCCTCAAGCAGGAAGTCTTTCTCCTGTCCAAAGAACCTTTGAAAAAAAGCACGGTTTACACGGTGCGCGTTTTCGTGAAGATCAAGAAAAAAACACTGAACGTTCAATGGATGTTTGACACCTCCTCTGCATCTCCACCCGCCTATCTGATGAAGAGGTGGAAGGGGAGGTGAAAGGAGCGTTGACTGCTGTGAAGAGAGACAGGGGGCTTTGAGAATTATTGCATCGGTGAAATTATGAACCCACAGGATATTAGAACAGCGAATCTTAAGGCTGCGGTTGACGGACAGGCGCAGCGGCTTCACAATCTCTTTGCAGGTCATCCGGGTAAGATTGAGGAAGCAGCTCAGGTTTCAAACTGTCTGGCTCAGGGGTATGCGCCCAAAGGATATCGGCTGGCAGATTTTTGTATCCTTTACTTCAAGGGGCTTTTTCACCTCTTTCATATTCCGCGTGTTCCGGGCAACTCCTGTATCTTTCGCTGTAATGAACACTGGATCGCTCATGCCGTATCCACAGAGCTGGACACCTGGATAACCTGCAATCCGGCCCTCTGTGTTGAGTCGGTTAATTACTATGAATCCAGTCATGTGTGGGCTCCGTTTGTCCTTGACGGACCCGAAGAAACAATCATGTTCTATACAGGGCTGTCTGATGAACCTTCGCAGGTGCTCTGTTCAGCGCGATCAACGGATCCGGACCTGGCAATATGGAAGCGGGATGAAAACAATCCCATTATTCCTTTGGAAGGATTTGACTGGCATTGGCTGAATCATAAGAAGCACGTGCGGAATGGACGCGATCCTCATGTTGTAAAAACAGACCACGGCTGGTTGCTTGCGTATACCGCCATGCACCGAAACGGCTGTCCTGCAGTGGGCGGTATGGTTTCCGATGACCTTAAGACCTGGCAGGATGTCGGTCCGATTCTCTATCGGCCCATGCACAAAGCACCATGGGCACCGGAGAGCGTCAATATCCAGCAGCTGGATGACGGGCGCTGGGTGCTGATTCCATCCCAGTCACCAGGACTTGAATATTATATCTCCGATACACCCTTTTCCTGGCATGACAGCCAGGCTGTTTCCATTGAATATACAAGCGGAGATCAGGAGTTGCCGGTCGGCCTTGAAGTTATTCTCAGAGATGATCAAGGAGCATGGCTGGTTGCGTTTTTTGAAACAACAAATAACCGTCTCTTTATCGGGGAGCTGAATACAAATACAAAACCGTGGGAGCTGACGCGCCTCAGCACAAGGGACGAATTGAACGCCTGGTATAAAAAAATGGAGAGTGACAAATGAAGAAGACAGCACTCGTCAAACCGGAGCAGATAACAGAGAAGGAATTCAATGACTTTATCAATGAATTCAAGGCGGCAGAAGAGAGCCTGGTGCCGTACTCCATTGATCAGAGGGGAAAAAACTTCTCTGCATTTGTTCAGGCGCTTGAAGATGAAGCCCGGGGAGTGTTGGTATTCCCGAAGGATGGGTGCCGGCCTCAACATACTTCCTGGCTGATGAGAACGGCAGAATTTACGGTGCGGCAAATATCCGTCACCAGCTGACAGACAGCCTGCGGATCGAAGGCGGGCATATCGGGTACGGTATCAGACCGAGCATGAGAAAGCAGGGGTATGGAACACGGATTCTAAAACTGGCCCTGGAAAAAGTCAAAGATTTGAATATTACTGAAGTGCTTGTGACCTGCAGCAGAGAAAACAACGCATCTGCGCGGGTGATTGAGAAAAACGGTGGAAACTTTGACTCGGAAGTGGAGCACGACAATAAGATAACCCGGCGGTACTGGATCAGGTAATAGTGTTAGGCTTTGCTGTATTTTCAGCAGAAAAATCATCCAGCGGGCTTTTGATACCGAGAGTGTTCTTTGAGGCAATGTGCGTGTAGATCATTGTTGTCTGAAGAGAAGCATGCCCAAGCAGTTCCTGAATAGACCGTATATCGTATCCGTTTTCAAGTAAATGCGTAGCAAAGCTGTGGCGAAGCGTATGAACACTTGCCCGTTTTGCAATTCCGGCACACCTTACCGCGCTTTTAAATGCTTTCTGAAAGCTACTGCTTTGGAGGTGATGCCTTCTGACGATTTTTGAGCGAGGGTCAACCGAAAGATTCTTTCCAGGGAAAACCCAGAACCATCCCCATTCTTTTTCTGCATCCGGGTATTTTCGCTCCAGCGCTTTGGGGAGGAATACTCCGGGCAGTTCCGCTTTTCTGTCCTGCTCGTAGAGCTCTTTTCCTTTTTCAAGCTGGGCGCGTAGATCGTCCTGAAGGCATGCGGGAAGGATCGTCTGTCTGTCCTTGTCTCCTTTTCCGGAACGGACGGTAATGGTGGATCGTTCGAAATCCATGTCCTGCACCCTGAGCCCGAAGCACTCATTCAATCTCATTCCGGATCCGTAAATAAGGCGGGCAATCAGCTGCTGTGTTCCGCTGAGGTTGGATACAATACATTCAACTTCATTTCTGGTAAGCACCACAGGAAGACGCCGTTTCTTCCTGGCGCGAACCGTGTTTTTAACATCATTGAGTTTCCTGTCCAGAGCGAATCTGAAGAAAAAAATAAGAGCATTAAAAGCCTGATTCTGAGTTGATCCGGCTACATTCCGCTCAACAGCAAGATAAGTCATATAGCGGGAAACATCCTGCTCATCCAGCCGCTGGATATCTTTCCCTTTCGTAAATACATAAAAATCACGAATCCAGCTGAGGTATGTTCTTTCAGTGCTGACTGCCTTCTGCTGAAGCCGGATAACATTAATCATTCTGTCGGTTGCATTCTTCCACTTTTCAGCATTATCCTTTCCGGGTTTCAGGGATTCGGCAGGCTTTTTCCAGAAAAACCATGTGTTTAGCGCCCTTTCTGCCTGGCTAATCTGCCAGGACTCATGTGTATGAACCATGCTCTTTAGAAAAGGTTCAAGCTGTTTC
>CAZGEP010000270.1:0-3771 GCA_964524955.1 uncultured Planctomycetota bacterium
GGAACTGCACACCTTTATACTCAAAGTTCAGGATGCGGACGGAGAAGACAGCCCCACCGGAGAATGGAAAGCCAAAACCGCTGCTGAAACCGAAGATGTGCCGATTGATACTGCACCGTCCGAGTCAGAAGAAAATTCATCATATCCTGTCTGGATCAGTGAGAAATACGCCCTGATGCTGGATAACTTCTCATACGGAATCAGCAAGCCGGAAAACGTCATTCTCTGTGAGATGGGCGGACGCCTGGTCCATTATGTGAAATATAAAGATACGAATGGTAACGTGGATTTTGAAATCGCGGAATACAACTTTGGCAGCGGAGTGGTCATTACGGATTCTGACAATAAATACGTGACCGTACTCAACAGTCTTCCCGGCGGCGGCCAGGAAGTCAGAGCAAAAATCGGGACCGGCGGCAGTGCCGGTGCAACCATTTCCGGTGAGCTCTATACCCAAAGCGCCACGCTTACTGAACTGACCTCGCGGTCATTTGAACTTGAACGCCAGAACAACAATCCCCTGGCCCCGGATTACAATAAATACCAGGCCGTTGTTGGAAAATCTCTGCTGCAGCCTGGCCCGGAAGCGCAATACACTGAAGACAGAATACGCGGTACAGGCGGCGGCTACGCCTTTGTCAGTTACGGCGAAGAAATTCCAGGCAGTGAAGAACCCATTGCCCATCCGGATTTTGTTTACGGCACCCCGGCAGATCCGAATCCTGAAGACGGAAGTGAGACCACAGGTGAAACACCGGATGATGTCACGTGGTCCGGAAAACGGGAGAATGAATTTAAATCACCCTACAGAACCGTATTTAACTATGTGATGTGTTCAGATCCTATTCCAGTGCTGGAACTCGACAGGAATATAGGCCCAGGGGACATAAACATCACAGAATTCACAGACCGCCATGGCCAAACGCACTATCTCGGAACATTTAAGGCCAAAGGAATTATACGTGATGCTCTGGCGGATATTTCAAAAGAATCCAACTGCTCTCTGGATGTAAAGATTGCCAGACTGCTGGACTGGGATAACGAAAATGAACAGATGACAAGAATCAAGGCAGATGTGACCCGGTTCGAATCTGAACAGGAAAGACCGGAGAGACCTTATGGTTTTCTGGGGAAATTTGCAAAGGAAATTACGGTAGATCTTTCTCAGGGAACCAATAAGATTCCCGTGTATGCCGGAAGAAACGCCATGGGCCATGCAGGCATGGACTGGTGGGAGATTACCTGTGAACTGAATGATGATCAGGAGATGATCGTAACCGACGTGTCCGCCTCCAACCCGGAACCAGCCAGAATTATCAGCAATCCGTTCTTTGCCAACTTCAGGAACGGTTTGAAGACAATTGGAGACACCGGCCCGAGTGATTACAAACTCAAAGTGTTCGACAAAATTATAGAACAGGGGGCCGGGGGCGGATCTGAACAGGAAGACCCCGGTGGTTCTTTAAAACGGCTGATCAACTTTTATGACAAAGTGGATGCGGATATAGACGGGTTTATTGAAGAGAATCCCGGAGAGAATTTCTCCACCCAGGCCCTGATGATTCTTCCTGTTACAGCAAAGAATCCCCAGACCGAGATTGCACAGGAAAACTATGAGAATCTTGCTGTTGCACGACTGTTTAAACTATCAGAAGCAGGCGGCCACATTGAAACATTGGACGGGGCATATAAAAGCCAGGAAATTGAAGACGCATATCTTGACTTGATTTGTGAGAACACGGATCATCGTAAAGAACAGGGAATCGGAATATATATAAAAGTCGACGGCGTGAAAGTTCTGAGTGCTGCAACAAATCTGCCCGAGGAATATTCGTATGTGTTGAGAAAAATATCTTCCGGTTATATTTCAGGTAAGGCTGAAATTGTTGACGGTGCGGGTGGAAACATCATCATGGGCGCAAACCAGAATACCCTAAGTGTTCAGATTCCACTGCCTGACGGCGGAAGCGGAGGAGGCCTTCTCGTAAAAGCCCTGGAACCGGGACTAGTTCATATATCTCTTTCCACCGAGGTTAACGGGCACACAGTACAGGATGACCTCCGGCTGGTCATAACCGACATCCAGTTCATTGAGCCGTACAGCGAATCAGAAAAAGAGCCGATTGAACTCTTTGACGCCAAACCGTTCGTTAAGATTGATTCCGTAACACTTAAAGACGCTGAAGGAGACGAACCGTCCAACACCCTTACCATTGAAGGCACCATTCAGGACTGGACCGGAAATATTGATCTGGACCGGCTGACCATCAACGGAAAGACTGGCGCAGAAGAACTTACTGCTGCAGACACACGCGAACTGAATATTCACGGCAACCCTCCGGATGATACAGATCCTATATCCGCACAGAAGAAATTCACCTTTGACCTGGAAGTCCCGGAGACTGCAAGGGAGAAACTCACCATCAGCGTCGTGTACAGAAACCTTCTCAAGAACTTCGGCACAGACTGCTCTCAGGTGGGTATAACCCGCCATGACGAAGGTGATGATGTGGGTGAGATAGAGTCTGTCGACGCATCAGATGAATCCTCCTTCCCGTCTGAACTTGCCTCCATCACCCCGTACCTTTTCAGAGTTCTGCTCACAGAACCCACCAATGAGCAGGTGCTGGACATCGACATCAAATACAACAACAATGAAAAATCCGGCTCCACCACAGTAACATCCTATCCTAAGCCTGGATCGTATTACAAGCATTTTACAAGGCGCCTTGTGCTCATGCCCGACGAGCTGGAAGAGAGCGCGGATGAAAAGGACGAACAGAAAGATATCGTATCCGGCTGGCCTGGAGCAAAACTTACAGCTGAATACATACCCTCCGGACTGGACGAAGGCATTGAAGACAATACATTTGTTCAGGGAGTGCTTATTGTCAAGGGCGACAGCCGAGATAAACCCGTACGAAGGATATTGAGCGGTTTGCCCGAAGACATAGCAGGAGATCCTCTCAAACAGAAGGTTGAAGTAATCATAGGCTTTGGAATAGGAACATACGCACCACCGTTAAATCTCGGAATTCTCAGGAGCCTCAATTCAGAAGGCGGTCTGGTTAGAACTCCAAATTGGAATGCGTATCCTGACAGGTGGAAAATCATACGCTTGAACAGAGTCGGTGACGACGAGGAGGATAACGACTATCATTATTACAAGGCGGAATATGATATATATGTTACGCATAAGGAGACCGATGAAGACCCCGCTGATACAGAAGTTCTGTATGGAATCGGAGGAGGCAGCCTGCGTGCAAATATGATTGGCGTTGACCTTGCTGAAGAACCCATATCCCAGGCAGACTTTGTGGAACCGGATGAAGATGGAGACGGCAATGAGACACGACCATACACAAGCATAGAGAAATTTTTGGTCGTGAGCGATCCGATTCCAGTGATTAAGCTCGAAAAATTAAATACTGGCGATGTTGATATCCCTGATTCAAGTGATAATCCAGATGATTTTACAATAACATTTACACTCAGAGGGAAAGTGCTGGATGCCATCGCCGACATTACCCCTGGAAACCAGGCAGACATCAAGTATGTAATGGTAAACGGTGAGAAAGTCAGCGTCACCCGTGCTGCAAATGAGGAAGTTACATTGCTTCGTCCCTTTGCCTTCAAAGGTGAAATTGATCAGGAAATCACACTGCCGGTAATAGACGGAAAGAACAGAATTACCGTGCTCACAGCGGAAAACGCGCTGGGTGCCCGTTCAAGCGACGGATATGAAGTGGATGTTTCAATTACCTATATCGA
>CAZGEP010000271.1:0-3771 GCA_964524955.1 uncultured Planctomycetota bacterium
ATATGAACCAATACAACATTTACAAGCCACCGACATAGTCGGTGGTAGTTGACTTTCCCTGAACCTGTATCCTTTAGTTTTCTACTCAACAAGCGCTTCGGGGAGGGTTTGGATATAGTCTCTTATTTCATCCCGTACCCGCCGGTATGCGGCAATTTTTTCTTCTTCTGTTTTGGCGGATTCTGCCAGTTTGGGTGGGTCGTCGAATCCGTGATGCATCACCTGGGTTCTTCCGGGAAAGACAGGGCAGTTCTCATCTGCGTGACCACAGACCGTGACTACGTAATCCAGATCCAGATCTATATACGTTTCAATATGCTCGGACTTCTGGCCTGTGATATCCACACCCGCTTCTTTCATAACCTGTACAGCAAAGGGATTGAGTCCGTGGGTCTCAATTCCAGCTGAAAAGGCTTCCATGCAATCGCTTTTCAGGTGACGCGCCCAGCCCTCAGCCATCTGGCTTCGGCAGGAGTTTCCTGTACATAGAAATAGAACCTTAATTGGCTGATTCATGATCACTCTCCTTGTCTGTGAAACAGCATTGATCTCCCTGGATAAACTTACAGATGGGATGGAACAGAAAAGTCCCGATCATAGGAGCAGCAAGATAAATCCAGATATGCTCAAGGTTGCCACTGAGTACTGCCGGCCCAGTGACCGAGCCGCCGAAAAGGGCCTCAAGTACAATCAAGCCTACGGCTGCGCCAGCCATGATACCCTTTTCCTTATGCCCGGTGAACACATTGAGCACTACGAACATCAGAATAAATGTCAGCACAATCTCAAGTATAAACGACTGCATGACACTTCCGGCAGGCAGCGTCATGCCCAGGTCAGTGGCCTGAGGAAAAAGGGATTTAAGGAGCGCAGCGCCGGCCAGAGCGCCAAGAATCTGGCTGGCAAAGTACATCGGTACTTCATTGATTTTAATCCGACCGGCACAAAGGAATCCGAATGTGACCGCGGGATTGATATGGGCGCCGGATATATTTCCAACCGAATAGATAACCGCCATCACTGTCAGTCCAAATACCAGACATACTCCTACATGTCCAAGGTGGCCACCGTAATGCGCATTTACAATCATGGCTCCGCAGCCACAGAATATCAGGATAAATGTACCAGCTGTCTCAGCCGCAATCTTGTTCACAGTTTAGACTCCATCTTGATTTTTGAATATTGAACCATAACAATCATGAAAGTCACGAAAATTCTGATAAAGCATTTCTATATCCGAGTCGTTGTCACCATCGAAATCGGTATCGTTTTCGCTGTTTTTTCTCTTCGATACCGATTTCGATACCGACAACGATCATGAAATAATTTAAGTAAACGGCGATATCTCTCTCAGCCGTTGAATGATAGGCGGCAGTTTTTCAAGTACAATGTCTACTTGGTCTTCGGTATTTAAACGGCTTAAACTAAACCTTGTAGAACTGTGCGCCATGGTAAAGGGCACGCCCATGGCCCGCATTACATGCGACGGTTCCAGAGAACCGGAGGTGCAGGCGGACCCGGAGGATGCGCAGATACCAAGTTCATCCATTGCCATAAGAATGGACTCCCCTTCCACAAACTCAAAACTGATGTTTGTTGTATTGGGCAGCCGATTTTCTGTATCGCCATTGACCACAGCCCCCGGGCAGGTATCCAGGATCCCTTTTTCCAGTCTGTCACGCAGTTTCCGGACATGCGTATTCTCTTCCTGGATCTGCTGCAAAGCCATCTCACAGGCCTTTCCCAGGCCAACAATATACGGAACGTTTTCCGTGCCCGCGCGTTTGCCGCCTTCCTGGTGGCCGCCAATCAGAAGCGGGGATATCCGCGTCCCCTTCCTTACATAGAGAATCCCCACACCCTTGGGGGCATGAAGTTTATGCCCTGATATGGAGAGCATGTCCACAGGAACAGTGCCGACATCCACCGGCACTTTGCCTGCAGCCTGTACGGCATCTGAATGAAAGAGAACGCCTTTTTCTTTTGCTTTCTCAGCCAGTTCATGAATTGGGAACATCACCCCTGTCTCATTATTCGCCCACATCAGGCTGGCAATGGCAGTATCCTCACGCAGGGCAGCGGCGCAGGCATCCATATCAATGTTGCCTTTATTATCCACACCCACTTCGGTTAATGAGCAAGTGCGTTCCTTGAGGACACGACACAGACCGATCACTGCCTGATGCTCTACACGGGAGGTGACAACATGTCGTCGGGACGGATAATGAGCCGAGAGTGCGCCGGAAATGGCAGTGTTGTCGCTTTCCGTTCCACAGCTGGTAAAAACAATTTCTTCAGGATGTGCATTGATCAGAGCTGCAACCTGCTCTCGTGCCTGATCAACATGCTTCTTTACGTTTCCACCAAAGCTGTGTATGCTGGAAGGGTTTCCGTACTGGTTTTTGAAAAACGGAAGCATGGCCTCCAGAACTTCAGGAGCCACCTGAGTAGTGGCATTGTTATCCATGTATATGGGTTTCATGATTTCTTCTCCTCAACAATGATGCCTGGAGATACATATTCACGAAGTCTCTTTTCCACCACTTCTCCCATGGTGAATTCAGCTACACGACACTGTGCGCAGGAGCCGGTAAAGCGGATAATCACACGATCACCGTCCACATCAATCAGCTCCAGGCTTCCTCCGTGCTCCGCAAGAAGTGGTTTGATCTGATTTTCCAGTGCATCCTGGATTTGCTTAATCTTTTCCAGGTTGGTCATGGGCTTGACCGCTTCCTGGGGAGAGGCTTGCTTCACCGTTGAGGCCTTGCCGGTTACAAAATTAATGATGGTCTGAATCTCGCCCAGACATCCGCCGCATCCGCCACCGGCCTTGGTATAGTTGGTCACTTCTTCTACCGTGGTCAGTCCGTTTTCACGGACTACACGTTCGATTTCCTTTTCCGTGATTCCGTAGCATTTGCACACAATTTTTGAATCCAGTTCCTTCTTTACCGTCCCCCCGGTTTTGTAATTCTCGATGGCTGCTTCCAGGGCTTCTTTGCCCATGACTGAGCAATGCATTTTCTGATCCGGCAGGCCGCCCAGGTAATCAGCAATATCCTGATTGGTCACCTCTGCTGCCTCATCCAGCGTCTTTCCCTTGATCAACTCAGTAAGTGCTGATGAAGATGCAATCGCACTGGCGCATCCGAATGTGCGGAATTTGACATCCTCAATACGTTTCTTTTCAGGATCCAGCTTGAATGTCAGCTGAAGCGCATCGCCGCAAGCCAGGGACCCAACCTCTCCAATCCCATCATGTTCTTCGATATATCCCACATTTCTGGGATTCTTGAAGTGGTCCTTAACCTTTCCTGTATAGTCCCACATGATTGCCTCCAATCTAAATAACCATCGGTATCGTAATCGCTATCGAGATCGGTATCGAATGTAAAACGCATGGTTAAAACCGAAAACGATACCGATAGCGATTACGATACTTAAATGTCAATAAAAAACACTCACCCATTATTACCCGCATCCAGCACCTCATTCATGCTGCCCATTCGATATCCGTTCAGATCAAGGGCCACGTAAATAAAGCCTAACTTTTTGAATTCACGGGTTATCCGCTGGCGTTGCTCTTTTGAGGCAAGCCTTGCAATATCCTCTTCCGCTACTTCGATACGCGCCATGTCACCGTGGTGGCGTACCCGAAAATACCCAAAGCCCATTTCCCGAAGCAATTCTTCCGCTCGCTCAACCTGTTCGAGTTTTTCCGGATTAATTTCAGTATTGTACGGAAACCGGGAGGCAAGACAAGCATAG
>CAZGEP010000272.1:0-3748 GCA_964524955.1 uncultured Planctomycetota bacterium
CACCGGTGCAGTCGATCACCCGGCCGGCCCGGATCGCCTGCCGACCGGCCCGGGTTTCAACAAATACCCCTGTGGCCTTCCCCTCCTCAAGCAAGCAGGTTGCACCGTAACCATGGTGCAGAATATGCGCCCCGGACCCGGCGACCAGCTCATCCCAGGCATACTTGACCTGCTCCGGATCGACACAGCTGCGGATCGTTCTATCCTCGGCCGCACTGCCGGCAAAGGGGCGTACACCGTCGTGCCTGCGCAGCTCTCTGATATACTCATGCCAGACCCCCTGGAAGTCGGCGCCGTTGGTGCTGAGAATCACCGCCACAAGTTGCAATACGGTCGCCCCGCCGAGATACCCGTCCTTCTCTATCAGCAATGTATCTGCACCATGGCGGGCAGCCGCGATCGCCGCCGCACAGCCAACCGGTCCGCCGCCGCAGACCACGACATCGTATTCGCCGAGAAGCGGCACCTCTCTCGACGGTTCGGTAATTGTTCTGCTGCTCATACTCTCTCCCTATGAATTGTGTTGATGGCCTAATACCTTCGATGCGTTCGGTGGTGTCTATCGTTATCGGTGCTGTTTCTTCCATAACACCTGACAATCGTCGCTTAATATTTTCAAACTGTGGATTGTCCCACAGATTGTCATGCTCATCCGGGTCACTCGCCAGATCATACAGCTCGCCCCGATCCGACTCGTGATACACAACCAGCTTATAGCGGCTGTCCATGGTCATGGTCGCGAAGGATGGCCGGTGCGGAACCCGCTCCGCTTTGCCGAAGTTCATATCCAGTGTGTCGTAGAACTCACCTCTGACACGCTGCTGATCGGTGCAGATTTACAGAATATTCGGGGCCTGTTCATCAGGACAACTCCTTCTGCATCATGGGGCGGTGCTTGACAACAGGCGTTGCCGGTTTCTGTACCCGCCCGTTTAAACCATCCACCGCACAAAGCATGTGATCCAGAAGGCTCGAAGTCAGTTGCTGCTGCACAGCACTGCAGGAGGCATCACCCCAGAGATTGTTTCGTTCGTCCGGATCTTCGAGGCGATTATAGAGTTCTCCGAACGCGCTTCCCGCATAGGTCGTCAGCTTCCACTCGCAGGTGGTCAGGGTACGCATGCGCAGCCCTGCCATGTCATCATCGTTCTCTGTCAGCACGGCATCGCGCCCCCATTCTCCTTCGTCAGTCAGGCCCGGCAACATGAAGAATCCCTGAATGCCTTCAGGTTCTGCGACACCGGCGCACTCCAGCAGCGTCGGCACCACATCCACGAGCGAAGCCATCCGGTCGACCTGACGATCAACCGGAATACAAGGGCCGCTCATCAGCAGAGGGGTGCGAATCACACAGTCGTAGTGAAGTCCTTTACCAAACAGTCCATAGTCGCCCAGATAATCGCCATGATCGGAAGCAAAGACAATAATGGTATTCTCAGCCAGGCCGGTCTGATCCAGCACTGCAAGAACATGGCCAATACAGTCGTCCAGCTGCTTTATCATGCCGGCGGTGATGGCACGGACCGTCTTCCAGTCCTGCGCCGTATACTGCTCATAGTCGCAGGGCGGCGTACCGATAATCCTGTCCACGTTCCCCCCACTGTTGCGGTAGCACTCGACACCTTCGGGGGGAGGATTTGTTGATTCGGTAATGGGCAGCGACGGCTCATACATATCCTCAGGCACATACATGGTGTCGTAGGGTTCAGGAACCGTAAACGGATGGTGCGGATCCGGAAATGAGCAATGCAGAAAGAACGGTGCATCATCTTCGGCCGCCGTCCTGAGATAGTCAGCAGCACGATCCGCAATGTACCGGCTTAAGTGAACTTCCGGCGGCAGCGGCCACCGGTAACATCCCTTGACAGCGCAGAGCGCTTCTTTGTCATATCCACCGGCTTTTTCTTGTCCGGACGTTTCCACGAAAGGGCAACCCAACCCGGCGCAATCGAAAGCATCAGCGGTCCCCCGCCCCACTCATGCGTACTGACCGACATAAATGCCACGGCTTCGTCCTGCGGTCCTTCCACCCGCAATTCCGCCTCAAACAGCACCTCGCTCTGACTCGATTCCGGCGGAAGCAGCACGTAACGGCATTCATGCTCCGGTTTATTGGTGATTACCAGGGCCTCGGGCGTCAGCTCAGCGGCATATTTGCGGCGCGGGCCACCAACAACCCAGCGTCCCGCTTCCTCCTCCAGATTACCGCACCAGGCATAGGTTCCTAACCCGCCGTTCACATTCCGTCCAGTTACGAGCACACGCCCGTCTGCCAGTTTTTTCACATACGGACGATGAAGTGAGAAGGTGCACATCTGCGGCTCTGACCATGTATGTCCGCAGTCTTCCGAAAAAGCAACAAACGACGGAATACCGGCAGAATGATTTTCTCGCATAACACAGGCAAGCCGGTTGCCGCCAAGAAGCACAATCGCGCCCTCACAGAAGAAATGATAGCTATCTGATGCAATGATCGATCGACGCTTTTAGGTTTTTCCACCATCCTCAGAAACGGAGAGAATATCCCCGTGACACTGAGTTGCAGAAAGCATCAGATGACTGGCGATGCCAAGTGTCCCATCAGGCAGCTCGACCACGCGATCCGGCTCAAAACCCTCGACACCTGTAACCTGGTAATCGCTCCAGGTTTTGCCGCCGTCTTCACTCCACCAGGCCCAGTTACCGGAAACCTGTTCCTCGTGAAAATGTTCAAAGTCATCATGATCACAAAGCACAACCAGCCGGCCATCGGAAAGACAGCTGATGCGCGGCGTCACGAGGCGTTCGTCCTGCGGCTGTACTGCCGTTGCCACTTCGCCGAACTTGTACCATGATGCGCCGAGGTAATCACTTGCAACGAGTGTAAGTATTTCGCTCTCCTGCGCCCAATGCGCATCGTCATCCGCATAGACAAAGAGAAGGCGACCGGACGGCAGCTGCACCAGATCCGGATTCTTAGTAAAACGTCCCGGGCTCCGCCAGACTTCAAATGCGTCGTTTTTAATTCGGCGTGTATGCGTCAGCATGTTTTTCTCCTGTTAATTGAATACTTCACTTTCCCACTCATCATTCCAGCCAGTCGTAAATAATCCCTTGAACTCGTGTTTGTGTCCGCTCCATGCCCTCTCCTCCCAGCATCGCCCGCGGAAAGGATCACGGGTCCCCTGCTGCCAGGCGAGAATACGGTCATGAAGTTCATCGCGAATCGCAGCGGTATCCTCGTCGTCAATCAGGTTACGGGCTTCATCCGGATCGTTCTTCAGATCATAGAGTTCGTCACTGTCAAAAAGGTTGATTGCAAGCTTCCATTCATGGGTCCGGACACAACGTATCGGATACAGTCCTTCGATCTCCTTGTGGCCGACACCGAAACGGTTGAATTCAATAAATACATTTTCCCGCAGCAAATCTGTTTCACCGCGTAATACAGGCAGAAGCGAACGACAGGTGTATCCATTGGCCGGATCAAAGCGCTTGCTGTCCAGCGAAATCCCCGCCAGATCCAATATCGTAGCCCAAATATCAACAGAACTCACCAGCCCCTTTTCGCGCCGTCCCCCCTGGATCAACCCCGGCGCGCGTACGATCAGAGGCACCGCCGTCGTATAATCATACATGGTCGGCCCTTTTGCGCGTAGACCAAAGGCCCCGAGGTGATCACCATGATCAGAGGTAAATAGTACCACGGTGTTGTCGCCGCAGTATTTTTCAACCGCATCCAACACCCGGCCAATTTCATAATCCACAT
>CAZGEP010000273.1:0-3731 GCA_964524955.1 uncultured Planctomycetota bacterium
TGAGACCGTTCAATTTCGCCGCGTAAACCGATTTTATTCTGATAGCTGCGTCAAAAAAGATTTGATACCGATAGCGACAGACTGTGTCAGAATCAGAAATTTCATTCCGGATCATAGCTGCAAAGTTCCATTAAAATTTTCTATTAAAAAATGTCCGAAAAACCGTTTGCCGGTGTCTTATTGACAGAGGTGAGAAAAGATTGTTATTAATTGTGAATGGTTATCGGAAACGGATAAACAGCTTTTACAAATAACAATTACTATCCCTCTCTTTACTCTTTTCTGCAGTTAAAGCTATCGACCATAGACTATCGACTGCAGCTAAACAAATAACTGATTGCAAGGAGTGTTTTGAATGGGTTTATTCAGTCGGATGATGGCAAAAACAAGTGTGAAACAAGGAATCTTCGTGAGTTTGATTCTTGGATTATCTGCGATGTTAAGCAGCGCAGGTGCGGCAGAGAAGCGTTCACCTGAAAAAGCAAAGCTCAACCCTTTTCAGGGACGGCAGAAACGGGCGGATGATTTTTCGTTTGCGGTCAAGCCTGCGGTGAAAAAAGACGGAGACAAATACGTTATTTCATTTACAACGGCAGCTGCCTGCGACGCGACCGTGATGGTTGTGGACAAGGACGGGAAAGTGGTTCGTCACCTTGGGTCCGGTGTGCTCGGCAAAAACGCGCCCTGGCCCTTTACACAGGGATCGCTTGCGCAGAAAATCGAATGGGATGGTACGGATGACCAGGGAGAATCCGTGGATGTTTCAGGTGCTACGGTCAAGGTCGGGCTGGGGCTTCGGCCGACGCTGGATAAGCTGCTGGGCTGGGCGCCGGGAAATGTGCAACAGCTCCAGGGGTTTGCAATGGACGCCAAAGGCCGTCTGGTTCTGCTGGGGGGCAATTTCGGCCATGCATCCGGCAACTTTTCTCCGACCATGGAGCTGTTTGATGCAGGTGGTCAGTACATTCGCCAGTTGATCCCCTGCAGCCCCCTGGTGCCGCCGGAAAAATCCACGCTGATTCGGCTGGGCCGGGATTCGGAGGGAAAACCGGTGATTCGCCTGGGTCGCAGTAGATTTCAGTACACAGCCTGCAATCCAATATCAATGGTAGAGGAAACACAATTTCAAACGCCTGTGGTAACCCCGGGCGGCAAGTTTGTTTTCCTGAGTAACGCGGCCAGGAAGAAACCTCGATACCTGATCTTTGTAAACATCAAGGACGGTTCCACGCCCAAAGGCAGCAAGGTAAAAATCGGCCTGGGCGAAGGAGAGGCCCATATGGCGGTCTCCCCGGACGACAAATGGCTGTACATCAGCGCCCCCTTTTATCGGAACCGGCGGCGATCCCGTCATGTCATCTACCGGACACCGCTGGCGAATCCCGGAAAACTGGCGGTCTTTGCCGGAACATCCGGCAAGGCAGGGAAAGATCCAAAAAAGCTGAAATTCCCGCTAGGACTGACCTGTGACGGTAAAGGCAATCTCTATGTGGCGGATTGGGGGAATTCGCGTGTTCAGGTTTTTTCCCCGGACGGCAAGTTAATCAGGAGTATTTCAACACCCGAGCCCCTTGGTGTGGCGGTGAACCCGAAAAACAATGATCTCTATGTTATGTACACCAGGGGAAAGGGGCGGCAAGTTCGGCTGCACCTGTCCCGGTTTTCCGGAGGCGATGCTGCAAAGCGCAAGGAACTTCTCAAAGGTATTAAGGCGCAAGCTCAGCCCTTGATGATTCTGGATGCAAGCGGTAAAGTGCCGGTAATATGGCTGAAGACATACAGTCGGGCACTTCACCGGTATGAAGACCGACCGGAGAAGTTTACCAGGACATCAGGCAACCTGTGCGGCGGCGTATCGGGCTGGGGTGGCTGGAACTCCGAGTCCTGGCATGGTGAAATCGTGGCTGATCCGTACCGGAATCAGCTGTATGTGCGCAGCGGGCCCTGGCTGCGCGTAATTTCCGCCAAAGGCCGGGTGATCGATCGACTGGGGTGCGGTCACAGACAACGCAAAAGGTCCGACAAACCCGAGATCAGCCAGATTGTTGTGGGACCGGACCGGATGCTGGTCATGCGGTTGTCGAACCTTGGCAAGTTTCTGACGCGATACAATCCGGATACAAAGAAATATATCGGTTTTCCCGGTAATTCCAATCAGGATAAATGGAAGAAGCGATACCCCGGGATTTCCATTCCAAACAGTGCGGATCCCCGCGGCTGGGCCGATCAGATCGGTGTGGCGCCCAACGGTGATATCTACGTGCCCAGCGGCGGACTGATCAAAAGCGACTATAAAGCACTCAAAGAGGCAGGGCTTGCATATCCGCATAAAAACCGGAAACGTTTTCAGACCCCGCACTCCGCCAACCTGCTCAAGGTCTTTTCCAGAGACGGTAAACTTAAATGCATCTCCGCGCTGCCCGGTATGATGCACACCCAGGGCATCCGCATCGGCCGAAATGGCGAGGTGTACGCGGTCATGCCCTGTCGTCCTGTGAAAGGTGGAGGCAGAGGCGGAACCCTGATCAAGTTCAACAGCCGGTTTGGTACCTTTCCGGTGGGGCGCATTAAGGGATCCTGGGGGCCGCCGGCCAAAGGAGAAATCACGCATGTGTGGTACGATCATGTGGCAAATAAAAAGACCCGGATTGAAAATGTGCTGTGGGATTACAATAACGTGATGCCGGTCAAGCTGAGCGGCTGTCAGTGTCCGCATTCGCTTTTTTCTCTGGACGGGTTTGAGCGGATCTTTCTTCCCGCAGCCCATGAAAGTGCCGTGGATATTCTGGATGCCAACGGCAATACAATTCTGCGCATCGGTCAGTACGGAAACATGGACTGCCGCGGCAAGGATTCGCCGGTTCTGGATCCTGAAACCGGTGAACTGCGTCCGCGCCGAAAAGATGATCCTGAAGATCTCAAGAGCCCGCTGGCAGAGCCGGGCATCACCTTTATGCATCCCAACTATACCACAGTGGATGACAATGCCCTGTACGTGAATGACCTGGGCAACCGCCGCATTGTCCGGGCGCTGCTGGAGTACGAGAGCGAGGAGGAACTTGCGTTGGAGTGAACGGCGGTCGATGGTCTGCAGTCGATAGTCTATGGTTGAGGACCAGTTAATGGTTAATTGTGAATCGGTATCGATTGACTGAACTTGAATAGCTGCTTACTGATTAGTTCCGGAGGAATCAAGATGATGAGAATCGGTTTTTTCTGTGTATCCGTACTTTGGGTTGCTGTTTGTTTTGTGCATGCGGACAAGGAGCTGAGCAGCGAGCGTTTCTGGAAGTCCACGGAGAAAGAAGATTATACCATTGACCGGGATCCGGTCTTTGAATTTGGTAAAAAACCGTCACTTGAACGCGATGGCGATCGGGTCACGATTTCCTTTGAAACCAAGGGGTTCTGTGACGTTACGGTTGCGATTGAGAATAAGAACGGAAAGATCCTCCGCCACCTGGCATCGGGTGTGCTTGGCCCCAACGCGCCGGAACCCTTTCAGAAAGACAGCAAAAAACAGCGGATTGTCTGGGACGGCAAGAACGATCTTGGACGCTATATTGACGAAAAAGACAATGTCGTCATTCGCGTGTCACTGGGATTAAAGCCGCAGTTTGAAAAGACGCTTTTCTGGCATCCGAAGAAAGAGCTGGGCCGACGGCTGCATCTGCACATGACAGCCCAGCCCGAAGGAGTGTATGTGTACAGCGGCGGCGGAGTGGAGACGA
>CAZGEP010000274.1:0-3721 GCA_964524955.1 uncultured Planctomycetota bacterium
ACACCTTATGGACGTTATTCGCATAAGGATACGTGACACAACGCTGCTGAATCTCATTGAGAAGTTTCTCAAAGCCGGTTACGTTGATGCTGGTCTGTTGGTAAGAGGAGATGAAGGTACGCCGCAAGGCAGTATCCTCAGCCCGATGTTATCCAACATCTTTCTGCACTACGTGTTGGACACATGGTACGAGAACGTCGTAAAGAGCCATATGCGCGGGTACTGCGAACTGGTTCGATACGCAGATGATTTCATCTGTCTGGTGCGCTATGTAGATGACGCGAAGCGCATAGAACAAGGGTTGCACAATCGTTTCAACAAGTATGGACTGGAACTGCATTCGAGAAAGACACGTCGGATCAGCTTTGGCCACTTTGAACGCGAAAATGCACACCGGCAGGACCGTCGAGCCAACACATTTGATTTCCTGGGTTTTACACACTACTGCGACACGTCGCGAAAAGGCACCTTCAAAGTAGGGCGCACGACGAGTCGTAAGAAGTTTACCACGAAGTGCAAGGAGATGAACCGGTGGCTTGGCAAGATCCGAAACGCAGTCCCCACCAAAGATTGGTGGAAGACGCTTCAGGCCAAGATTCGCGGACATTACCAGTACTACGGGGTCAGTGAGAACTACGCGGGTATTCATCGGTTCTACAAGGCCGCCATCCGCATGGTCCGCAAATGGATGAACCGCCGTAGCCAGAAGCGGAAAATGAACTGGGAGCGATTTACAGAATATCTCGGACATTATCCGCTTCCGAAGACCAGAATTGTGCACAGCTTTTGTCTGTCACCTGAACGGTGAGCTAAACCGAAGAGCCGGATGTGGAAAATCCACAAGTCCGGTTCCGTGAGGGGCATTGAATCTCCTCACTTTGGAAATGAAATTGCAAAGATAGGAGATATATTATGTCTACTCGACAACAGCAATTAAATAAGGATGCGGCGAAAGCCAGCTATATTGTTGAAGACACACTTCAGCAGACCATTGTCCGCCGGGGCGTGATTGACGCCCATCACCACCTCGGGCAGGAATGGGGAACGGAAGAACAGTTTCGTGAGATTGCGTACATGTACGGGATACGCCATTTTATCGTGCTGCCCTATGATGACCAGATGCATGAAGAAGGACGTCTGGCCATGGGCTGGTTTCCGGATCTCTTTACCAGTCTGGGGTTTTTGAATCCGGACATCCACGGGCTTGATCGGATTGATCAGATCCGGGAGCACGGATTTGCCGGTATTAAAGTGTATTTTAACAGCAAACCCTATGATTCGCCTGAGTACATGAAACACTGGGAGAAGACCGCGGATTGGGGTGCACCGGTTATGTTTCATACCACAGGCAACAAGAGCTGTCGTCCGTCAGGGATGCGCGGAATCCTGGAGGCCTTTCCTGACTGGAAGATTCAGTGCGCGCACTTCGGATCCAATGCATGGAAAGAGGCGGCCGAAATCTGGGGCGAGTTTCCCCAGCTCTATTACGATTTTTCCGGTTCCATTGTCAGCCGTCGGCCGTACGAGGAATTCGCAGAGGCCATGGGCGGCAATATGCCATGGGAACGTATGATTTTTGGGGCTGACAAACGGTATTACCGGGTGGCTGCCTATATCCGGATTTATGAGGATATGCTGGATTACTTTGATGTGCCTGAACAAATCCGTCAGAAGATTTTTACGCAGAACGCGATAGACCTCTATTCGCTCAGGAATATCATTCCCGCGGATGAAGAGAAAACGGCGGGCAGCTACACCTCTCCGGTCCTGACGCTTAAACGCTTGTCCATGCCGCGGACGATTACTCCGGGCAAACCGTTTGATATTTCCATGGAAATCATTCCGGAGAAAAAGATTCAAAACCTCTATTCTGCTCAGGTCCATATTTACCGGTCCGGGTTTCCGAGTATGACCGCAGATCCGCGCGGACTGAACTTTGAAACCTTTTTCCGCAATTCCGATATGTGGGAGCCGGGCAAACTACTCTGCCTGGACACCTTCAGTCCTACGCTGCTTGAGGATATTCCGGAAGGCGAATATATCATCAGGCTGATCCTGAGGGGCACGATCACTGAACCCGACGGCAGTGAACGAAACATCTGCTGCGGATTCACCAATCCGGAGATTGATGATTCCGGAATCATTGCGAGGCTTCGGGTGGAGGTGTAACTGCAGTAAAGAGTAATGAGTGATGAGAGAAGAGTCTTAATACAATCGATATGGACAGCGATAACGAATAACTGAAAAAACATTCAGGAGGTAAAAATGATTTTGTTTACGAAAGTATGGCGCATGTGGGTGGCTACATTGGCAGGAACCGGCTTCGTTTTACAACCACACAGGGAATTCTCCGTCCCACCCGCTGCCCGGTTTTTCACCAGGCATGCTGGGATTCCAGGCGCAAGCGCATGGTTTATTTCGTGGCGGGCAAGACCTTTGCAAACGACCCGGTCAAGCGGGAATGGACGGATTTGAAGCCTGGAAAGTCACCCGCCTGGTGTCAGCACCTTGTCTGGGCCTCTCTTTGTTATGACGAACACAATGATGAGATCATGCTCTTTGGCGGCGGCATGGCCATGAACGCCTGGGGCGGAGCAAAGACATGGATCTACGACTGTGAAAAGAACGCATGGCATCGCCCGGAATTCAGCACACTTGAAGTACGGGATCTTCGCGTTCAGCTCGAAGCGGTTGTCGGCAACCTGCGCGATGCACGCTGCCGGGCGCAATATGAACTGGGGCAATCCGCCGAAGTCAGGCTGAAGGCGGTAACAGCGGAGCTGCAGACACTCAGGCAACTCTCTGAAAAACTGGATGAACTGGCAACGTCGTTCACAAAGGCCGGAGAAGGCAAGGCCGGAAGCAGACTTGCCACGGTTGCCGCGGAGGTGAAGACACTTGCCGACGTCGAAGCAAGCGATAACGCTTATAAGCTGGTCTGGGATCTGAAGGCCCTGGAGCGGAAACTGGACGGCGCGTACCGCCTCGCTCGGGCCGAGCCTCCCATGCGCTGCAATGCCCAGCTCGTGTATGACAAGAAGAACAAGTTGATTGTGCTCTTTGGCGGCGATTCGCAGAACGCAAAACTCTGCGATACCTGGGTCTATAACGTAAAAACCCGTACCTGGCGTGAACGGTATCCCGAGGTCAGCCCGCCGGCGGAGGGAGACGTGACCGCTACCTATATCGACAAACACGGCCTGGTGATGGTCGCCGGCTTTGTCGTTCAGAAACGTGGGGGAGGTATGACGGAGTATGGTGCCTGGGTCTATGACGCCGCCAAAAACGAGTGGTGCCCGGTTAAGGGACGGTACGTGCCGAAATACTGTGGGTGGCACAGTGTCGCGTACTCCCCCAAAGACGATGTGGTTGTGCTGAGCTGCGTAAACCAGAAACCGGACGGTACCCGGTGGACCTACCTCTATCGTCTCGACCCGGCCACGGCTGCGGCAAAGCGCAAGGGCGTTGCCAACAGTTCCGTACCCCGCTATCACCTGAATTTCGACTGGCGAACCCGGAAACTGCCGGCACCGGATCCGGTGGCAATGGAGAAGAAGTTTGCTGAATTGCCCCCCAACCAGTGGGTCCAGATGCCGGGGCCGAATGTGTCACGCAAGGGCTGGGGATCGTCAACCATAGACACGGACAAGGGCGTGATTCTCTACATCGGCGGCGGACACAGCACCTACCAGGTCAACAATCCCGACGTCTACGTCATCGA
>CAZGEP010000275.1:0-3702 GCA_964524955.1 uncultured Planctomycetota bacterium
CGTTATGTATATTCCACCGGATACCGAACTTTGAAATTCCTATACAGTAAATTAATTTTATTCATTATCATATCCGGATCCAGAAATTACGCAACAAGTAAACTTGCTTTTTCAAGCAAAGAGAATAAAATCAATTCATGCTGATATTAACTAAAAAAAGCGCAACCAACAACCCTTTTCGCTCCGCCCTTGTTCTGGCAGCGGTGCTGGGAATCTGGATCCTGTTTCCGGCAGCACAGCTGCATGCAAAACGCACGGATGACCGTGGATCCGGAAGGCAGTCTGAAAAGATCAAACTGCGGAACATTTCCCCTGGCTTCACTCCGCGACCCAAGAAGTATCCATTGGGCGAAGAACTGGTCTACATGCTCAAATGGACCACCATCCCTGCCGGACAAGGCCGGATATGCATTGCAGAGAAAAAGACGGATATAAACGGAACATCCTGTTTTCATATCACGACAACAGCTGTCAGCAATAAGTTCGTATCCATGTTTTATCCAGTCAAGGATAAGGTGGAGTCTTTTATTGATGCATCCCGGCTCTGCTCTGTCCGGTATGTTAAAAGACTCCGGGAAAACAAATACAAACGGGATGAAAAGATTGACTTTGACTATTCTAAAAAAGTCGCTCATTATTTCAAACATGTCCACGGAAAAAAGAAGGTCAACAAAAAAGCAGCAATCCCGGGTCCAATACAGGATCCGCTCTCCGCGCTCTTTTACCTGAGGAACTTTAATCTGAAGGTCGGTACTACGTTTCCAATCAAGCTCCATACCGGCGGAAAAAACTGGACCGGGCACGTGGATGTTCTCAAAAAAACGATCAAACGAATTCGGCTTCATGGGGCATACGAAGCCTTCCTGATTGAAATCCGCGGCAGTTTTGAGGGCATTTTTGTTCACAGGGACAAGAGCCTGAAGGTCTGGGTGGAGAAACACTCCAAAATCCCCATTTTCGCTCACGCAGCACTTCCTTTCGGGTCTATCAATATCAATCTGGTGGAATTCAGGAACACATGCATGAAACCTGTACAGCTTCATGAATTCGGCAGGCATACGAGAGATAAGAGATCGCATTAATAAAATGAGGTACAGAATATGAAGAAATGTATTCATTGCGGAGAACCATGGCCGCTCAAGGAAACACCGGATTTCAGCGCGGTTTGTGAAAAATGCCAGTACTGCCTTCACTCCTGTGTCAACTGCCGCCTGTATGATTCCAAAGGCGAAAGATGCACCAGCCGTTCCACCGAAGACATTATCGACCGGGAAGGCAAAAACTGGTGTGAAGAATTTATCTTCGCAGGCAAACACGATCAGACCGATACCAACAGTAATCGCGATGAAGCCAGAAAAAAACTGGAACAGCTCTTTGGTGACTGAGCCATGGTCTTTTCCCCACTGCTCCTGATTCTCTCTTTTCTGGCGGATTGTATTCTGGGGGATCCGGAACAATTTCCTCATCCTGTTCGCTGGATCGGCGGTCTGATATCGCTGTTTGAAAAAGGACTGCGGCATCCGGAAAGAAAACGGCTGGAAAGAATCAAGGGGGTGCTCTTGGTCTTATCCGTACTATCGATTACAGGGTTATCTGTATACCTTATCCTGCGGGCTTGCATTGAGATTCACTTTCTTCTGGCAAGCGCGGCATGGCTTTACCTGGGATATTCGGCGCTGGCAATCCGGGACCTGATCGAGAAGGCCAGGGACATCCAGACCCATCTGGAAATCGGCAATCTGGAAACCGCACGGCAACGTCTCTCTATGATCGTGGGACGAGATACAGATTCCCTGAGCGAAGAAGACGTTGCCAGAGCAGCGGTGGAGAGTGTAGCAGAAAGCACGAATGACGGAATTGTTGCACCACTCTTCTACCTGGTTCTCGGAGGACCTGTTGCTGCGTTTATCTATAAGGCCATAAACACCATGGACTCCATGATCGGTCACCGAAATGAAACATACAGGCACTTCGGCTGGTTTGCGGCTCGGTTGGATGACGCGGCGAACTTTATCCCCGCCAGAATCACGGGATTAACGATTGTGATGTCCAGTGGTGTTCTCTTTTCTTCGGCCGGAAAAAGTCTGCGGATCATGCTCAGAGACCGGAAAAAACACGCATCTCCCAACAGCGGCATTTCCGAGTCAGCCATGGCTGGTGCACTTGGAATCCGTCTCGGCGGTCCATGCACATACAATGGTTTTCTTTCCAATCGTCCGAACATGGGCGACCCGGAGCGGGATGTCACGTCAGAGCATATCCGGGATGCAACAGAACTCAGCCTCTTTTCCAGTCTGATCATCCTTGTTTTCGGAGCCGCATTTCAATGCTGGATCATTCTGTAAATTTCTCACACGGTGGAAATGTTCATTTGCATCCGCAGGATGTGATTGATTTCAGTGCGAATATCAATCCGCTCGGTTTGCCCGAAACGGTTCTACGCAGCTTGAATAGGAGCCTGAAACGCATTGTGCATTATCCGGAGCCGCACGCGGAAAGCCTTCGAGCAATGATCGCCAAATACTGGAAGATTGATGAAAAGAACATTCTGGTAGGAAACGGCTCTGCGGAATTCATGTACCTGATTGCACGGACATTCAGCCCTAAGACTGCCGTATTAGCGGTACCGTCTTTTACCGAGTATGAACGGGCGCTGCGTTCTGTTGACGCCCGTATTGATTATACACTGCTTGCGGAATCAAACACTTTCAGACTGGAACAGAATGATTTCAGTTCTGCGGACATTGCATTTATCTGCAATCCCAATAATCCGACCGGAAACCTGCTGATTCCCCAAGGAAGACCGGCATGGAGATTCCCGAGAAAACTTCTGGTTGTTGACGAGGCATTTATGGACTTCCTGCCGGATGAAAAGGACCTCACCCTGATTCACACCGCGTGCACAAGACCGGACATTGCTGTACTCCGGACCTTTACCAAGTTCTTTGCCATTCCCGGGCTGCGGCTCGGATATATGGTTGCTCATCCGGATGTCATCCAACAGCTGTCACGCTTTCACCCGCCCTGGAGCGCGAATACGCTCGCAACCACAGCAGCCGCAATATTTCTAAATGACAATCTGTACAGAGAAAAAACGCTGGAAATGGTCGAACAGGAACGTGCGTTTTTGTCGAAAGGCTTGCAGGACTTTTCGTGTTTCACCCTCTACCCATCCCGTGCCAATTATCTGCTGGTCCGGATCATTTCCGGAAAGATGAATGCAGATATCCTGGCTGACAAACTGCTTCAGAAGAAAGTTTTGATCCGAAAATGTTCGAACTTCAGAATCCTTGACAACACATATTTCCGTATTGCAGTGCGAAAAAGAGATGAAAACCAGCTGCTGATAAACGCAATATCTGATTTTGTGAGTTGAGTATACACTTTCTTACTGAAGGACGGAGCCAAATATGCCTATGGGAGTAAGGGCTTTGGCCTGGATGAGCCTATCGGAAAACGGACATCCATGACATCCATGTATCGTTAAAATTCAGGGAGTCGTTTTCGAAAATTTCCCGTCTACCTCTTCTTTCCGGAGCATCTCGGGCAAGCGCATATCTCCTGTCTTCGGATCATACTCCGGTATCAGTCCCATATGCAGGAGCATTGCGTTGGAAAGCGAACGTTCGTTTTTGCAGGACGGGTAGCGCTTTATTAAATAAATTATTGAAGAAAGAAAAAATTGGTACAGATTCAAATATA
>CAZGEP010000276.1:0-3692 GCA_964524955.1 uncultured Planctomycetota bacterium
TCATTTTAGCCATTGAAACACGGCCGTAGTAAATCCCTGCAGCTTTACTGAGGGGTATCCACCCGGCATTTTCCGGATCCGCTCTTGCTGGCAATCCATTCCGCAGCATTTCCCCAGTCTTCTCCGATCGGAATATACCTGGGCAGCATTTGATTGCAGCGCTGCGCACGCATGATGCGGATGATTTCTGAACATGAATCCGGCGTAAGGATTTCATTCTTGTAAATTTTTGTAACCAGTTCGCAGAGATCCCGGGCTGTGCTGACCGGTTCGCTGACGCCGATACCACGCTCCACTTCAAAGAGACCCTTTCCCATGTCTGAACGGCTGAGACCCCAGTTGCGGACCGTACGTGTGATATTCTCTGCTCCGATCCGATCCGTGAGCGTGTCCGTGGCAACATTGTCGCTGACAATGATCATCAGAACTGCCATGTTATAGATAGAAAGGTGCTGACCGGGTGTCATGGCACGCAGCACTCCGCTTCCGCCGTGCTGATGCTCCGGTTTCCAGGTGATGGACGCGTTCAGGTCGATTGTGCCGACTTCGGCCTGACGGAAGAGTTCGCAGAGAACAAAGAGCTTGCACGCGCTGGCTGTGGGCAGCACCCGGCCCTGGCGCAGCGTGAAAACTCCACCTGTGTCCAGCCTTCTTGCTTCAATTGAGAATTCACCGTTGTATTCCTGTTCAAGCGCTATGATCTCTTTATGAATTTTCTCAGGATTCATTGGTATACACGAAAAAGATTATTTAAACTTCGTTTCTGAATGTCCGGCTTTGACAATCATCCACTGATCCTCTTCTTTTTCAAAAAAGACCTCGAATCGGTTGGTTTCTTTGTTAAACCCTTCGACCGGACCGGAGGTCACACTCTCGCCCTTGGCAATGGCGGATACCGTGGCAACTATCGTTGCTTTGGCGGTAGCTGCGCCTTCTTCAAGCTCCACCTTGACTTCATGAATCGTTACCTTGATTTTCTTGTTGCGCAGGAAAATCATGCGCATGAAATTCGACAGTTCGGATTTGCCGGTCTGCTCCGGTCCGCTGAAGGTGTCCGAGACATGCGCCAGAAAATCGTTCAAATGCTTATTGCCGGCAGCTTCGGCGGTGTGCGTAATTACGGCCCGGATTTTATCCTCTTCACTCATACTGTCGCTGAAGAGAAAATACCCCACAATACCGATGATGACAGCAGCAGCAATAATTAGTATCTTGGAATTCATAAAACACCTCCTTTAGAAAATGGGTTTGCGCCCAGTCAGGGTTTTCGAATAACCTCTTCAATCCTGATTATAAAATACCACAAGCCTGCTTGCAAGGTGTAAACCAATTTTATTTTTTTCGTGATTTTATTAGGTGATATGTTTAAATGAATACATGAGGAAAAGATATAACACGCTTTTATTTGTAAGTCTTGTAATCATCCTGTTTTGTTCCCAGGGATGTGTGTATCTGCGACTGCTTAATCTCAAGCATCAGTTATCAAACGTTGATCGGAACTTTGAATTCCGGAACAATAACGGCCTGGTTCTTATATTCAAGAATCCGATTCTCTATCGGGAAGATATTCAGTTCCTGGCCTGTATCGGTCCGACCCGTACTGTAAAGAAAGAAAGCGGGCTGGAGATGCAGTATACGTACCGGAAGGAAACCAGGGGGCGAATCACCACTGGAAACGATTTGTCCAGTATAACCGTTCGCGTGGGCATTAATTCGTCCGACAAAGCAGAAAGTGTGACGTTTCCCATGGAGTTTCTTGCGCTTATGCCCAAAGCTTTTTTTCGCTCACTGATGACAGCGGTTGGCAAGGGAAAGATCGACCGCAAGAAAAAGTCTTTGACCGCGCAGTGGACAGACGTGCGGACTGCATCCGGAACAAAAATCGTTACCGTGCCGGGCAGAAAAGAAATTCGCAGCACACTGGGGGTTCCAAGCGTTGTCCGGAAAAAGAAGGACGGACTGCACGAGGTATACCGATACACGTACGTCAAGCCGCCCCGATGCACCGTCAAAAAGAAATACTATGCCGGCGGACGATTTATCTATGAGCCGAAAACCGGAAAACTGCTTCGGTCCGTCGCTGTTCTGGGTGGTATGAGCATTGACATAGATTACGATGTAAAGAAGAAAGACCCGAAACCGGAAAACGAAAATCCGCAAGTGTCAAAGACGCCCGGCAACCGCCGCGCCGAGCGAAGGTGAACCGCCTGCACTGCAATGCTGACCTGTCACACTGCAACCATCTTCGCAAAACCGATAACCGGTATCCTTTTTTAAGAAAATTAATCTGATTTACGCCTTGTTTCAGTGAAAGCACATATGTGGGTATCTGGATGTCAGGATCGAATCCGCTGCAAAGACATGTGAGTTGTAACCTGTTGATATTATAGTGATAATAGTTAACAACGCTTGCTTGAAAACGGTCGGGTTTTCGGAGAATGTAATTTTTTTCTCAATTTCGCTGTTAGAGATTTCTTTGGCAGTTTGTTTGCTTCAAAAGGGAATATGATATGAATTGATTGTTGTGTTGGTTTGCACAAAATGAACCTGATCATCAGGATGAAATAACTGAATTACAATAACCATTATGTTTAAGGAGGGTTTTTAGATGGATCTGAAGGGTTCTCAGACAGAAAAAAATCTTTTAACGGCCTTTGCAGGCGAGTCGCAGGCCAGAAACCGGTACAGCTATTTTGCCAGTGCGGCCAAGAAGGAGGGTTTTGTTCAGATTTCCGATATTTTCGCGGAAACCGCAGACCAGGAAAAGGAACATGCCAAACGCCTCTTTAAACAGCTCAAAGGCGGTGAAGTGGAGATTGCAGCAGCATTTTCAGCGGGTGTGATCGCCAAAACCCTGGACAATCTCAAGGATGCGGCCGGGGGTGAGCATTACGAATGGACTGAGATGTACCCCGGTTTTGCCAGGGTCGCTCAGGATGAAGGGTTTAATGAGGTTTCCGATATTTTCAGCAATATTGCGGTTGCCGAGAAGCAGCATGAAAAACGTTATCTGGGGCTGGCTGCGAATATTGAAGCCGGAACCGTGTTTAAGAAGAGTACAGGGGTTGTATGGCGCTGCCGCAATTGCGGGTATCTTCATGAAGGCACAGAGGCGCCTGGTGTTTGCCCAGCCTGCGCACATCTACAGGCTCACTTTGAAGTGTTGGCGGAGAACTGGTAAAGATAATATGTACTGCTAATGAGGAGTCAATCATGCAGGAGCGAAATAATGTAGTCACCATGAAAGGGGAAGCGCTGACCCTGCTCGGCCCTGAAATTAAGACCGGCGATCAGGCACCGGACTTTACAGGAGTCAACGGCGATCTTTCGTTGTTTGAATATCAGGCAGCCAACGGTAAGGTGGATGTACTGGTATCGGTGCCATCATTGGACACACCGGTCTGTGATCTGGAAGTCAAGCGTTTTAATACCGAGGCTGCATCAATGCCGGGGGTGCGTGTGATTGCGCTCAGTATGGACTTGCCTTTTGCTCAGCAGCGCTGGTGCGGAGCCGCAGGTGTTGAGAACGTTCTGGCCGTCTCAGATCACAAGGATGGGGCGTTCGGCTCTGGCTATGGTCTGCTGATCAAAGAGGCTCGTCTGCTGGCCCGTGCGATTGTTGTTGTGGACGGTGAAGGCAAGGTCGGGTATGTCCAGGTTGTCAGCGAACTGACGGAAGAGCCGGACTATGA
>CAZGEP010000277.1:0-3692 GCA_964524955.1 uncultured Planctomycetota bacterium
TGGAAGTAACAAGATTATTTGACCTTCTTGAAAGGTACAGGGCAGAATATCCGATATCAATGAATTTTCGTGCCTACTGGCGCGTCAGGCGCAGACCAATGTCTTTTTCCACAGGCCCAATGCTGATTTTCATGGTCCGGTCCTTGCCCACCTCTTTGGTTTCCTCCTTTACCACCTTACCGGCATACGTATCCCAGTGTGCAACTGTCCATGTTCCGGGAGTAAGGGTCTTGAGCGTTACCACTGCTTTCTTAACAGGCGTAACCGGTTTCTTTTTAAGAAAATAATGTTCCCAGGCATGGGTGCGGTTCTGGATCCAGACCAGGGCTTCTTTTCGATTAAAGAACCCAAGAATATTCAGCAGTTTGGAATCGGTTGAAGCAACCTTATGCCAGAACGGACCCGCTCCGGGTCCGGCAAAGTCAAATCCCTTGACCCATTTACTGAAGGGCTTGTACACCGGATACAGATTTTCTTTATCAATGTAACTACTGTGATACCAGATCATGGGGGTTGCGGGCAGACCCAGGCCGGGACTGGAGAAACAGTAATCATGAATCCACTGTCCCTTGGGATCCATCTTGATCACCCGGGGAACGCTCGAAGGCGCCGGATATCCGGGATTACGCACCGGCCATGCTTCGGCAAAAAAGCGTACCTGACGACCGGGCTTCCATTGGCCACGCTGATCAAAATACCGGATCGGATCCGGAGCCCCGTAGATATGCGGCTGGGAAAAATCCAGTCCCGGACAGTTATCCGGAATCTTTGCGCTGGACGTAATCAGGTGGCGGTTATTGTCCACCTTGCGAAGATATGCCGCCATTTCCGTGTGCCACTTGCGAACCATATCCTTTTTGGAATACACCCCTGGAACGCCTCCGATCTCATTCCAGAACTCCCAGGCAAAGACATGCTGATCCCATCCGTACCGGGCAGCCACATACCGCAGGCGGGCCTTGAACGCCTTCTTGCATTTGGCGTTGGAAAAGAAATCAATGCACCGGGTAACAGGACCACCGTTCTTTTTATGCAAGCCGATCTTGTCCAGCCCCCATCCCTTGGACGCAAGAAAAGGATGATGCGTATCCAGACAGAGCTGAATACGAAGTCCGCTCCGAGCCGCATCATCCATAACCCGGTCATATCGCCATGCCCACCCCTGGTCAATGTGATCATACGGAAAAACCTCACCTCGTTTGCCCGGGTCGGAATAACGGTAAAAAGTATAGTACATCCACACCCGGCAGAAATTGCACCCGTTCTCCCCCATCTTGGTAAGCCAGCGGCTCATATCCGCACTCCAGTTGCGCCACGGCGCACCATAGATATTATATCCAATGGGGAAAAACGATTTTCCGTCATCCGTCACAAAAAAACGAGCACCCCACAGAGGCCGTTTTCGATCAATGCGCGTCATGCCCGGTGCATCCCCCTGCTCAACAGTGAGTGAAAAGGGTTGAGACTGAACACGACCGGACGTGTCCACCGCCTCCAGCACGATTTCGTATGTTCCGGGTTTTGCCGGTGCATACCGGACCTGCCAGCATGGATCTCCTTTAGAAACCAGAACTTCATACTTCTTGCCCTTTTTGTTCGTTCGGACTTCAGTTGTGTAATCCTGAAAGTAAAACCCGGGTATTCGAAGCTCGTTGCCACTGGGTGTCTTGATAATTGCATCCAGACGTACCTGGTCCGTATAATAGGGATTCGTATACGCAGCATCCAGTTTCACAACAGCAGTCACCCGCTCAAAGGTCTTGCAGGCCTTTTTATCCAGGGAAACCGATTGAAGCTTAAGGGGTTTATTCATGGGTTCCACCGCATGCATGACGTTTCCTCCAGCCTGAATGATAAACAGCATAAAGAATATAAAACATACTGCTTTCCAAAATCGCATTCAATTTCTCCCTGTTCAACAAATAATTTCTGTATCTCTACCGGCATAAAGCCAGAAGAGCCTCCACATCTGCGAAAGCCAATGCCTCTACCTGGTCTGCCGCACCGTAATAAATCTTCACCTGCCCGTCATCCTCAAGTATCATTCCTCCCGGGAACAGGACCGACCCCCTGAAACCTTCCATTTCATACGGCTCTTCAGGCACCATAAGGGGTTCTTTTGACCTTCCGATTATCTTCCACGGTTCATTCAAATCAAGCAGTACCACACCGATCGTATACCGTTTATGCCAGTTTGAATGATACGCGTACAGTTCCTCATCTACCTTCTCAACCACATGATACAGAGCCAGCCAGCCCTTGTCCGTTTTCACCGGCGGGGCACCCGGTCCAATCTTGCAGTTTGACCATTCGACCTGTTCACTACCCAGCACCAGCTGTGTGTTCCCCCAGTAGGAACAGTCGGGCGAATTCGAGAACCAAAGGTCAAACGCCTCAGGCGCTCCCCTTCCGTAAATCGGAAAGGGACGTTCGAGCCTGCAGAACTTCCCGTTGATCTTTTCAGGGAACAGAACCATATTCCTGTTGTCAGGAGCTGACAGTGAGAGCACCTCCCAGTCAATGAAATCATCAGTTACAGCGATCCCGCCCCGAATACCGTGTGCAGTGTCAACAGCAAAACAGAGATAGATCCGTCCGTCGATTTCTGTGATCCGCGGGTCATACGCCCTTCGAATCTCTTCTGTCTCCCATCTGATCCATGGCTCGGGGTCCGCAATCCAGTTGATCCCATCATCAGAACGGGCAATACCCAAATTAGTCCACTTCACTTTCGCATTACCCGGTTCGGCTCCCACATCATTGCGAAACACCATCATGTATTTCCCGTTCCATTTGCAGATACCGGCATTGAAAATCTGCGTGGCATCATAGGGAACATCTTCTGCACTTAACACAGGATTTTTTTCATATCGCGTAATACAGTTTGCTGTTTTCATTATTCTACATCTCCAGTGTATAAAAAAACGCTCAATAAGAAAAACAGTTATACTTATATTATATCGGTTTGTCTACTGTTTTGTCCGGGTTTTCTCATAATACTTGACAAAAGCACCCATTTGAATATGATATTGAGTCCTAATTGCGCGCCAGTAGCTCAGTTGGATAGAGCATTGGATTTCTAATCCAAGGGTCGGGGGTTCGAGTCCCTTCTGGCGTGCTTTTTTCTTTTATACACATCTGATACCTCTTAAACACATAACCGCATTTAATCTCCTGCCAAGACTCGAAGCCGAGTTACCGCAGCCGTTTCCGGCTGAAAAACGGACAAGGATGTCCGCGGCAGGTAACTCGGCAGGCTCGGAATTCGCTAGCCCCAAAACAAGCGAGGATTTTTATTATTTGTTAAAACGGGGTGAATTCCCCAAAATGTTCTCCTGATGCAAACCTTGTTTTGTTAAATTCTCTGTGATTTTTATTTTGCACGGTCAAATATCTCTGATGATACGGTTTTTCTCCGCCGGGCAAGCAATTTTCACACACCGGTTTCGGAATAAAACAATTTTCCTCGGCCATCTCTCGCCTCTCAAACTGCTATAACCGGAGATGCTGACATCTGCGGACAAACCCGAAAAATGCGGGAGCATGTTTCATATACCCAAGCAATCGATACGTCAGCTGGCGGGAACGCCGAACTATCTGCGCCGGAACATTGACAAACATATTTAAAAACCTGCGAAATTCCATGCGAATAATTGAATACCCTGTGGCTCTGTGAGGCAGCAACAGACCCA
>CAZGEP010000278.1:0-3646 GCA_964524955.1 uncultured Planctomycetota bacterium
ACCCGCTTTTTTCCGGTTTCCGAGAAACACGGAAATCTTCCCGAGTTTCTTCATGTCCATGCGGAACACCGCGTGGCCCTGTACTTTCTTGCGTTTGCCACCCGTGGGCGAACTGAAATAGAGCCACCGTTCGTCCGGGGATAACGCCAGATCCGAACCGCCCGCTCCCATTATTTTGCATCCGGGATCAATTTTCATAACACCGCCCGGCAGCATGGCTCCTTCACGCACGTCTATCATAAAGAGGTAGCCGTCAAAATTATGCCCGTGGCCTGTCCATTTATGGGCTGACCAGATAAGCCTGCCGTCTGCCGTAACCACCGGGGAATGTCCCCCGAACCCATGGTCTTCCAGCCGGACAGCGTAATGCTTGGTCCTTCGGCTCGGAACATATGTACCCCAGGTCGTCTTATTCCATTTAAGGGCATGTGACTTTTCAGGCGGAACACTTGACATGGGCGGAAGAATCCGCCTGAGATACCGGCAGTCACGGTCAAAAACCCTCATGTTTGACGAAGGCTGACTGGCAATGGCTTTTCCCCCGCCGTTGTCCATTACATACACATTGCCGTTCGGCCCCACAGCCATGGTAGTCGGCCGGGAAGCTTCGCCCGGCGACCATCCGATCAGAGCAGCAAGACGCGCCTTGAGCCCCAGGCCGACCTTGATCTTGCACTTCGACACATCCACGGGATTCCCGGAATTATCCTTGCCGTCCCATTCGAGTTCCTGTTTAAGGGTTCCCTGCTCAAACGGCCAGGGCGCGTTCTTGCCCAGTACGCCCGAGGCCAGATGGCGAACGATTTTTTCTCGCTGCGGTTCTTTTTCCGACGCCGGCATCTCTACAACCATCACGGTCACGTCACAGGCTTCTTTGACCGCAAACCGGATCACATACCCGTCCCCCTTTTTTTCAATTACCGGCTTTTCAGCAAACTCAAATGTGTCCGCCCGTTCCTGCCGACTGGTATAAGGGTTGATAAAATCCGCTGCTGTGCACCGGGCTATTCCCGCAATACACAAAATCAGCCATACTGCATATCTCCACTGTTTCATCACTCAATCTCCTTCAAGCAGTTCTATTTATGTTCTATATAATAACTATTATTAATATACCGCTAAAATAGGATTTGTCAAGAAAAAAAGTGTAACAAGCAAAAAAAGGCGGGATAACTGCTGGTCAAACGAACAAACCGCTCATTCTTTTTTCTGTTAATTCTCCGTCAGTTGACAGACCGACTCTGCCACAACCGGTCATTACCCGGCCTGTTCGGGTAACCCAGAATCACTCGGAAAAACACTGAAAGGATCAGAAACCAGTAGAGCAGAGAACAACGCATGGCATTTATCCTGGCATGGCATTTATCCTGTGCAGTTATTCTGTATATCCTGTCTAAACTCTCTGCGATTCCATTGAAAACTGAACAATAGAAACGCAAATGACGCAATAGACGCTATGGGAAAAACGGGTTATGGCTTCAGGCCAACAGGCATTTTCATCCGCATTTATCCCGTTAATCCCGTCTAAAAAAAGTCTTTTGCTTTTAAGCCGTTCAGCCATAGGCTATCGACTGTAGTTTATACAGAATAAAAAATCGGTATCGTAATCGCTATCGGTATCGCTTTCGTCAGTTTTAAACAACAATCAGAACTGCTGAAAAGAACAGGAAACAGACGAAAGAGACGAAAAAAAGAATAACTGCAAAAGCATTGTACCAGAGATCACAGAGTTCAAAGAGTTCTGCTTTACCCAATCAACAGATAACAAATAACGGATAACAGCTTTTTAGACAGGATTAACGGGATTGACGGGATTAAAGATAAAAGCTGAATGAATACTGTTTTTTCATATTAATTTCCCTCGCTCACTTTACCACCACAACAACTCTCTGTGACGCTTGATATCTTTAAACGGATCCTTTCCGTCCTGGATATTGCTGTGCCAGCCGATATACCCGTCCCCTACCCATCGCATTGGGTCAGCACTGGGAGGATGGATAGCTGCGTAGGTATTTGGCCAACCTTCGTCACACATATCTGATTTATGATGCTTGCTGACATGGCCGTCCCAGAAAATAAAATTGGCAAACTCATTTCCCGGTTCACTGCTGGAATAATGCCGGGGTGCGATACCGTTGCCGTGCCCCATAAGCCTTCTGCTCCAGCAGGGCATTCCAGCATCCTCAAAATCATACGGCCCCGGCGGCCTGGCGTCTGCATAGAGAATGGTATAGGACGGCAGCTTGGCCCTGCTCAGTCGGATCCTGCCGGATTTGGTATAATATGAAAATCCATCGGTAAAGCCGATTCCCCTTTGCGGTGTTGGAAAATGTTTATTCCCGCCTACGTTTGTGTAATCCGGGCAGAGAAAAAGGCCCAGGTCCTTGGCTTTCACCTTTTTCCAATTCATCGGCCAGGGTGGGGTGTCCATATATTTTCCACCAGATATCAGCCGCATCGGACCCCATGCCCCACTCCAGCCCTCTTCCCCCCAAGGCAGATAGCCGTTGTGTTCATCTGCATAAAGGACTGTAGCCACATGAATCTGTTTGATATTGTTCGCGCACTTGGCGCAGCGGGAAGCTTCCATGGCAGTGCGGATGGCCGGAAGAAAGATGGCTGCCAGTATGGATATGACTGCAATAACCACCAGAAGCTCTACGAGTGTGAATGAATCCTGTTTTTTCATAGCCATTCTCATTTGAATTCTTCTCATTTCATTTGCCTCACACCACGATTTCTGCACATAACAGAACAAGTTTCTATATAACCTCTATGTCGCAACTATTATTAATATACCAGCAAATCCGGATTTGTCAAGGAAAAAAGTGTGGCAAGAAAAAATAGACGGGATTGACGGGATAAAAAATAAAAGCTGAATGAATACTGTTTTTTCATATTAACTCCCTTTCCTTACTACTATATCCTGCAAACAGGAGTTGTCAAGGCATAAAATCAATCATTCCACAATTTTGACTTCATAAATTTTTGATTCTTACCCTTGCAATGCAGATGCGTCTTTGTTAACCGGCATACAGGTCGCTCCCGGCACCAGGCGCACCGGCACCGCGATCTCCCGGTCCGGCTCCCCGCGGTTTTTAAAGCGGTAGAGCAGCCTGTGCAAGGCCTCATCAGCCAGGCGCTCCATATCCACATCCACGTATGTCAGAGGCCGTCCGCGCTGATCCGAAACAACACGATTGCTCACACAGACCACGGATACATCCTCGGGCACGCGCAGCCCGGCATCGGTCAACGCCCGGATCGCTTCCTCGGCAAATCCTGCATTATTGGCCATGATCCCGGTAAAGGAGGCCTTGTTTTTAAGCAGTTCCCGGACAGCATCATATGCGAATTTTGTAAATCCATCGCCGGTGCCGATGCTGCACAAAACCGGCGGCACAGCCAGATCCGGTATCCCGGCCTTCTCAAGACCCTTAAACACCCCCCCCAGCCGCCTGGGATTGAGTTCTTTTTCCTTGTACCAGCTCAGATAGATCAGCTTGCGATGCCCCAGGCCGGCCAGGTGTTCAACCATATTCCTGCCGCACGCGGCATTGTCCGGCTCCACAGAGTCGATTTTCAGCCCCGGAATCCGGTGATCGACCTGCACCACCGGCCCCTGGATATCCGAAAGCGCAGGCAG
>CAZGEP010000279.1:0-3583 GCA_964524955.1 uncultured Planctomycetota bacterium
GGTTTCGAGTAACACCGGTCCATTTGCGAAGCCGCTGGTTTTGATTTTGGGTCCGGATAGATCACCGAGAATACCGGCCGGTTTGTCGGCATCAACGGTCGCGCAATGGATTTTCTCGATCAGTTTTTTGTGCTGCGCATGGGTGCCGTGAGAAAAATTCAGACGGAAGATGTCCACGCCAGCCTCGATCATCTCCCGTATGATGCCGGTGTCGGAACTTGACGGTCCGAGTGTTGCGATGATGGTTGTCTTTTTCATGTCTGTATCCGGTTTTGTTCGGCGTTATTCAGGAACCGTAGTCAACCAGAGATAGCCGTTGAAATATTTCTGAGCCACCCGCTGGATATCCTCGGCGGAAACCCGGTTGATGCCTTCTGCGTAATTGTCGTTAAAATTGAATCCGAGGCCGAGGAGTTCATTCAGGCAGGAATCGGTTGCCTGCGAACTGTTAGACTGGTTGAAAAGACTCTTGCTCATTATGCATATGTTTTTTGCTTTCTGGATTTCACGGGGAGAGACCTTTTCTGTTTTGATTTTTTGGATAATGTCAAAGATCACCTTTCGCACAGTGTCGATATGCTCTTTGGATGTGGCTCCGTAGATGATAAAGGCGCCGCGGTCTATTCCCTGACGGTTAAAGGCATGTACCATGTAGACCAGGCCTCTGTTTTTTCCGCGCAGACTGTCGTGAAGCCAGCCGGTCGGATAACCGATGCCGCTGATAACTGCGTCTATAACTTCCAGTGCAAACGAATTCTGTTTGTTGGTAACCATAATTCCGGGAAAACCGAGTGCAAAGCCTGTGGTATTTTTCTTCGTCGGTAACTGGATTTCTATAGCTGTATCCGGGAATTTCGGATCCGGCCGTTGGGGAAACGTTACCGGGGCTTTTGCGGCAGGCATTTTGAATAGCTTCGTGACGGCCACTTCCACTTTTTTGGTCGGCACGGATCCGAACACTGCCATCACCATGTTGGACGGTGTGCAATATTTGCTGTAATACTCCATCAGGTCTTTGCGTGTGATTTTACCCACAGTTTCTTCCGTTCCGCTTGTGTAGTAGCTGTAGGGATGGGGGAAAAAGAACTTTTTATTGAACACGTTGATCAGTTCACTCTGCCATGAGCTGTTTCTGTCCCGGATATCTGCGACCATTCGGAGTTTGAGTCGTTCGATTTCCTCCAGCGGAAACGTGGGGTGGTTTATACAGCTTGAAAGAAGTTCAAGGACTTTATCAAAATCTTCGGCTTTGCCGTGTGCACTGATGTTAATCGTGTTTCGGCCGGACGTGGAGTTCAGGGATGCACCCATGGAATCAATCTGTTCTGAAATCTGAGCTGCCGTGTATGTCTTGCTTCCGCGCGGCAGCATCATGGCACACAGACGTGAAATTCCGCGTGCTTCGGGTGTCTCGGTTATGGTGCCGGCCTTGAGAAAGAGTTGGATACTGAAAACGGGGTTGGCTCGGTTTTCTTTGATGATCAGAGTCAGCCCGTTGGGCAGGACTTTTTTTGTTGGTTTGGATGTCACGGGCGCGACAGTTGTTTTGTCTGTTTTCTGGGTTTCTTCGGTCAGCGGATTCAGGATTACGGTTGTCCGGTTTTTGGGCACAAGGTATTTTTTGAGTACAAAGACGACCTGCGCGGATGTTACCTTCTGTATATTTTCGCTGTAACGCATGTCAAAGGAAGGATCTCCGGTCATCATCAGCGATGTTCCCAGACTCGCGGCCTGCGAGTCCACAGTTTCCTGGTCAAAGAGAAAATCGGCTGCTTTCTGATTCTTGGCTTTTTGCAGGAGCCCGGCGGGCAGGGGCTTTTGCGTAAGCTGTTGAATGATTGTTTCCATAGCAGAAAGAAATTTGGAAGTCTCGGCTGGAGCTGTACTGGCAATGATCGCAAAATAACCACCATTAAACGATGGGGTGAGACTGTAGGAATACACGGAGTCACATAGTTTTTCTTTGTCTCTGAGTTTCTTTACCAGAATGGAACTCTCTCCATTTGTTAGCAGATACGAAAGAATGTCCAGTGGGTATAGATCTTTATTGTGGATGGGTATGGTTCTGTAGCCGACAAAAATTCGGGAACGTTTTACATCTATGTTGTTTTCAAGATACCTGGGAAGAACTTGTTCGGGTTCTTCGGGAAGGGATGAGAGCATGCCGGAGGTTCGTTTGAAATTTTTGAATGTACGGCTTACATATTCGATAACCCGGGTTGTATCAAGATTGCCGACAATGCTTACAAATGTATTCTCAGGTGTGTACCGGTCGTTGTAATAGGTGATCAGATCGTCACGGGTAATTTGTTTGACCAGGTTGTAATAACCGATGACCGGGTGTTTGACCGGATGTTCACGAAACATAGTCCGCATCGCAGCTTTGTGAAGGAGTCTACGGGGTTCGGCATTGCCTTTTTCAATCTCTCGAAGGATGACTTCCTTTTCCCGCCTGTATTCCTTTGGAGCGATTTTGCAGCAACTGATCCATTCCGAAAGAACCTGAATCGCTTCTTCGGTGTATTGGGAGGTAGTGGTGATGTAGTAACAGGTATGATCTGTTGTTGTGTAAGCGTTGGAGATGTTCCCCAGTCGTTCAAGAACCAGCTTGTATTCATCTTCGCTTCTTTTTTCTGTGGAACCTGAATGGACCATGTGTTCCAGAAAATGGGAAATCCCTTTGCCGGTATATGCACCTTCGTAGATGCTGCCGGCTTTGACGTACACGCGGATGCATACTGCCGGAGAACTGCTGTTTTCCTTGACGGTTAAATGCAGGCCGTTGTCAAATCGGACGGATTGGATGTTTTCAGCAAAGGAGGCCTTATCTTTTATTTTCAGGGCAGGCGTTTGCAAAGCCGGGATATTGAGTGTTTTCTCGGGTTCAGCGTCCTTCTTATTCTTTAAAATCGTTTTCTTTTTTTTCTCAAGTGTGTGTGAAGGCGGCTGCTTTGTTTGCTTGGTTTCAGCGTCTGCCTTTATGTCAGTCTCGGATGAAGGTTTTGGCGAAGGACGTCTGCCTCTTGAATATGCAGTACTGGTAAATACGCAGAGAATTGCGGCGAACAGAATGAATCGAAAGGTGGTTTTCATTTTCGACCTCGTCACTGTCAGGGGTGCGTTGCCGGTACCATGAGTCCGGCAGTTTCTTCAAAGCCCAACATGATGTTCATGTTTTGCACGGCTTGTGTTGAAGCGCCTTTGCACAGATTATCCAGCGCGGAAACAACAACAAGTGTGGCGGTTCGTTGATCATAAGTAATGCCGATATTACAGAAATTTGTGGCGCGAACAGTGGATATTTCAGGTAATGTCCCCTGGTTTTCCAGACGGACAAAGATCTCGTCTTTGTAGAAGTCTGAGAATAAATCATAGACATACGCTTCGCTGCTTTTTTCCAGCGAGCAGTAGATGTTTGAAAGGATACCCCGGCTGACCGGCACAACCTGAGGGTTAAAGAGAATCTGTACGTCACTGCCAGCCAGTTCGGAAAGAACCTGTTCCATTTCCGGAGTGTGCTTGTGCTGACCCGTCTTGTATGAATAAAAATTGCCAACGGCCTCTGGCAGATGAAATCGTACAT
>CAZGEP010000280.1:0-3536 GCA_964524955.1 uncultured Planctomycetota bacterium
CAACTCAAGCCATCTTCAACTTATCCCACAAACTTTGGGACGTTATCAATATCTTTTGGTGGATTAAAGGTGACGGTTGGAGTAAAGGTATTAGATCGATGGGACTGGAGTAAGCCTTGGACACCGATTGATCCTGTTGATATTTATAAACCAGGGAATATCGTAATTATGGGCAGTCCTGAATAAATTTTATCGACGGAGTAAACATGAAAAGAAAAACATTTATAGCTTTAATGACATTCTCATTTCTTATGCATGCGTCTCATGCCCTTGATAAGACTACAATATATTTTAACAAGAAAAAATACCAGTTATCGTACGAGATGTATAAAACTCCGACTAAAGTAGATATTAATGGGAATCCTGAAGGCAGAGAAACACCCATGCAAACACTAATATCATATTTCAGAACAATTAAGAATACATCAGCACAGGAATTTTATAAAATTGATGAATATACCTGTCTTTTTGATGGTAAGGCTAATCCAAAACCGGATGATATAGATAAATGGAAAAAAGCTGCAGATTTTCTCTTAAAAGGTGGGGTTAAAATATATGGTGTTATTAAATTTAATGAATACACGGTTTATATTAAAAGATATCCTACAGGCCCAGACATTATATGCGGTACTCCGTTAAAAAAGATTAAAGATAAGTATTTTATTATTACAGACACAGGGCCGGATAAGAAATTTATGGAGGAATTATCATCACAAAATTATGATGTTAAAAAAATGACTGATCTTTACTCTAAACCACCGAAAAATTCAGAGAATAAGACAAAGAAATCATCAAAAAATAACCAGGGAAGGGCCTACTCTATCCGCGTTCTGTACACTCGTAATCCATCAGCGTATGTGGCTTTTTTCAAAGATAAAGGATTTGAGGCTTTTCTGAATCCATACAAGGTTAAGTCAGGCCCGGTATTTGTCGGAAAGTTTAAGAGTATACAGGATGCCAGTGAGATGATGAAAAAGATTCAAATAATGGAAAAAGACGGAAAGAAAATTTTTTCACACGCCTATGTTGTACAATATCCTGGTGAATTTAAACGACCGACGCTTACGCTGGAAGAACTGATTACTGCGGATACACGTAGAATTAAGGGTTTTTCCAAAGGCAAGGGGTATACACTGCCGGATGATGTGATTCGAATCAAAAACGATTTCAAGGAAATCTACCCGGATATCCAGATCCTGCTGGTCCGGAGGCTGATGCTGGATGACAGAGATTATTCCGGTATTGTACAGAAGTCTATTATGGATAATTCTGAAATACCTGAGCTCTGCCGGTTTGTTGCCGCATGTGAACTGGCGTATGCAGGAAAAGACACTGGTAAAGACCTGATTGTCAGCAATCTCAAGAAAAAACATGATTTGTCACTGATCGTACAGGTTTATGCCTGGACATCATTGACAGGAATTAAGGATTATCAGGGACTGGAAAAAATCGATGAGATATTCAATCTTCAAATCTCTGAATTGATGAAGACAACCAGACGCTACCCATGGGATGAAGATGATGTTCTTCGGTTTATTCTCACCCGCATGAATCATTTCAAGGGTTATGAAAAGACATCAGAAGTTGTAAACAGCTTTGTAGATTCTGTCCATGGGTTTACGGAATACATGCTTCATAATCCCAGGGTGACGCATACCGGTCCTCCCAGCGGCGGGTCCAAACAGGTTTCTTTCGAAGGTCTTGTCCGGGATACATGCACGCTGATTGTTGATTTCAAACTTTCGCAGCACAAGAAACTGATCCCGGAGTACGCTAAACTGTACAAGGGCAAGGAATACATAGAGGATTTCTTTAAGAAGCTCGATCTGTAAAAATTTTGATGTAAATTACACAAGGGTTCCGATATGTTGACAATGATAGCCGCCCTCATGTTATCCCAGATTTATCCTGTAAATCCTGTCCAATCAACATATAATTCCCATCCGTGTAAACAATATCAATCCACTGTGATTAATTCGGGGATTCACATAGATGGGTACAGACAACGAACAGTCATTCCAACCGGCTGAGCGCAGACAGCTCTTCCAGTTCTGCCTCTACGGGTTTCTCAAAAACCAGAAATACTTTGATCCGTTTCTGATCATTGCCTTTATGAGCAAAGGGTTTTCGTTTGCAGCAATTGGAATTCTGATCGGGTTCCGGGCCATCTGTGTGAACGTTCTGGAGATCCCCAGCGGTGCGATCGCGGATGTGTGGGGACGGCGGCGCTGTATGATCGCATCCATGGCTGGATACATCAGTGCTTTTATGGTCTTTGCATTTGCCGAGGAATACTGGGCCTTTTTCCCGGCCATGATCTGCTTTTCCATCGGTGAAGCGTTCCGGACCGGTACGCACAAGGCCATGATCTTTGACTGGCTGACGCGGAACAACAAAGCGGATCAGAAAACCCGGGTCTACGGACTGACCCGTTCCTGGAGCAAGCTGGGCAGCTCCCTGAACAGTATCATTGCCGCAGTGATTGTAATTGTGAGTGGGAATTTCCGCTGGGTATTTCTCGGTGCTGCGGTTCCGTATTTTTTGAACATTGTTAACTTCATGCTCTATCCCAAATACCTGGACGGAGAGCATGGAGAGAGCCGTTTGGTCACACAGATATTTAACACGCTTCTGGACGGGCTGAAGCTTGCGCTCTTCAAAAAGGGCCTGCGGAACCTTATTCTGGAAAATATCTGTTTTGAAGGGTTCTTCAGTACAGCCAAAGATTATATCCAGCCACTGCTCATGGCCATGGCCCTTTCCCTTCCTTTTTTTGTATACCTGGAAGACGAGACCCGGACTGCACTTCTAATCGGTCTTGTTACTTCGATCATCAGCCTGGCCGAAAGTCTGGCATCCCGCCACAGCCATCGACTGCAGAGTGCGGCCAGAGGAGAAGTCCGGCTGACACGTATTCTCTGGCAGATCTCACTGGCTCTTTATGCCGTTATGGGGATCAGCCTTGCACTGGGAGCCGGTACTCCGGCGATCTTCGGATTTCTGATTCTGCACATGGCACTCAACGTGTGGAAACCTGTTCTGGTCAGCCGCTTTCATTCGCAGTCTGAACTTGAGAGCGGGGCCACCACCCTCTCCATTGCCAACCAGGGAAAGAGCCTCTCCATCGCGGTAATTGCACCGCTCCTCGGCTGGATGGTGGATGCGGCAGCCGGCGCCAGTCCTGTTTCCGGACAAGCCCTGCCGGTCACAGCTCTGTGGCCGGTTGCTGCAGTGGGGGGCGTTGCAGCACTGATCGGCCTGATGCTAAACCTGCGAGCCGGTGCAGGTGACTGAGTGGAAAGGGAGGAGAAGACGATTGGTAAGGGCCTGGTGGGGCTTGAAAAAACTTGATATTTCTTATGATATGAACTATACTTGACGCAGCTATCAGAATAAAATCGGTTTACGCGGCGAAATTGAACGGTCTCAGACAAACTCGCACCGAGCGCGGCGTAAAATAAAAAAATGTTCTTCTGCGCAGAAATATACCAAAAAGCATTTGAATTGCGAGAAAAACGTTCGTAATTCAGTTCCTT
>CAZGEP010000281.1:0-3472 GCA_964524955.1 uncultured Planctomycetota bacterium
AGTCTGTAGATGAGGGATATCGTCGTTATCCGAATGGTTTTGTTGCGAATGTTCATTCTTCAGCACACCTCGTTTTTCCAGTGCAACCATGCATTCGCGCAAACAGCCTCTTCCTCCGCAGACCGGCGTGGGGTGTTTAAAGTAATACCATCCCTTGCGCGTCGGCGGAAAGATTTCTTCCAGTTTCTTCTTGGGAGCCCACACATCTGCCTGGCGTTCGTCAAAGGGACGCGGATCATTCATCACTTCATTGTAATACTCTTCGACTTCATCATTGAGCCAGGGGTTGAGGTCCGGGGAGGACGTACACCATGCGAGCCCGCATTTATGCTGGTCGACCTTGCCCCATTCCAGCTCTTTGCCTGCAACCGTAACCTTGACGGTTTCATCCTTTGAAATCGCACCACCCGGACATTTCTGTACGCAGCGCATGCATTTGTTGCAGATGGTCCCCGGTTCCATGACCGGATCCGGATCCAGCGGAGCATCTGTAATCAGAAACTGCAGTCGCTGCCGCGGTCCGAACTCCGGAGTCAGAAAAACCTTTGAAAACCCGATCTCACCCAGTCCGCAGATAAAGGCTGCAATCCGGAAATGAAGTTTGACGTCCGGAGCCGGAAAGCCGGGACGGACAGGCTTGCTCGGACCTCCGGTCGGACGGCCCATGACCACATTCCCGTAGTTGTAGGACTCATAGCCGTGATCCTCGATAAACGAGCTTACCTGACGCAGCACAACCGGGGCATGCACGTTGTTGACATTTGAATAGCCCATAACTCCGTAGGCACCGAATCCAGTGCCTTCCTCTATACCGCGCAGATCTCCTCTGTGAATGCGGAAAGCCAGACAGATGATAGTCCTGGCTTCGGGCATGATATAACGCGGGTCCCAGTCTTTGGGAGCGCCCTCAAAGCGTTGAATATCTCCAAATCCAACCAGATCCGCGCCCTGATCTTTGGCATAGGCTTTTATATCTTCACTAAGACTCATGACATTCCTCCTGTGTGAGTAATGTGTTCACGCAATAACAAAGGTTTCGGCAGCATAGCCGAGTGCGAACGAAAGCTGCTCGCCGTAATTGCGCAACAGCTCTTCAAAGTGTTCGATACCGTGTTTGACATCCAAGGACCGGGGAACCGCCAGGCCGAGCGCAGCAATCAGGGTTCCTTCGTAGTTACAGACAGGTACTGCAATGCCGTGTATGTTTGTTGAATTCTCATATCTGCTATGGCCGATTCCGCTTGTAAGCGTTTTATCCCACTCTTTTTTCAGGATCTGCCGGTTTATGATTGAATCAGGCGTCTTCGCAACCAGCTCGGTTTCCTCCAGCAGCGTCAGCTGCTCATCACTGGACAGATGCGCTGCGACAAGCTTGCCCATTGCCGTGCACTGACAGGAGTTGACCGTGCCGATTTCCCCCAGCGCTGCAGAGACTTTGCCTCCCGGATGGTAGGTCATGATCATTACGGCGTTCCCGTTGGACGCCGCCGCGACGTACGCGGAACACCCGCTCTCCTCCGTCAGCCTGTGCAGATACGGCCCTGCCTTTCGGCGCAGTTCCATGCGGTTGAGAATCTCTGCAGAGAGCCCCAGCACGCGGAGCCCGGCAGAGTAATCCCCCCGGTTCTGTTCCTGCTGAACATATCCCCGGACCTTGAGTGTCTCCAGTATCCGGTAGACCGTGGAGGACGGTGCATTGATTGCGGATGCGATCTGTCCGACAGACATGGGCTCTGCCCTTCCGGCCAGACATTCCAGAACGTTCAACCCTTTATCCAGTGTAAGATTCATTATGTTTTCTCTCCATATGAAATATATTACACTTATTATTTTATATAATGAAACAATGTCAAAGGGAAAAATAAAAAAATCTGGATATTTCATACGTTTCGTCTTCACTCAACCCTTGTAACTATGGTGTAAAACCCCGCGTTACGAGATCGGCCACCTTTATAGTTGACATGACCGATCGATTTCATAAAATGTACCCGCGCTCAGAAACACATGGATCAGCTGGCCGAACGTAATTGTTCTGCGTGAGGTATTTCTTCTTACTGTTCAGTAACCATTTAAATGAGAAAGGTGATTTTATGAAAGAGTATAATATTGTCATCATATCCGGATCCGACAGTGATTTGCCGCACATCAAAAATATTCAGGATGAACTGAAAAAATTTACGATTGAATCAAACATCCGAATATGTTCCGCCCACAAGATGCCGGTTGCCTGTGAAAATATCGTCAAAGAACTCAATGACTCGTCTGTACCCACAGTGATTGTTTCCATCGCCGGTGCGACCGATGCCCTGTCCGGAGTGTTATCCTTTCACAGTGTCCATCCGGTCATCAGCTGCCCCCCGGATAAAACCAATTATTTTTCATGTGTGGACAATCCTCCGGGCAGTTCAAACTCCTTGATCCTGAGACCCGCAAACGTTGCCAAGCACATTGCCCAGATTCTCTGCCTGGTCAATCCGGATTTTAAAAAGATTGTTATGGATAAGAATGCCGAGAAGGTTTCAAAACTGATCGAAGCGGACAACGCCAACAAGGCATAACGGCCTGTGACGCGTTGCGCTTGTAGGAGCCAATATGATTTTAGATATGCTTGAAAATGTACACCGCTATGAAGCGCTGCAGAACGGGTTTTCCCGGGCAATTGAATTTCTCCAGCGACCTGACTTTGCCGAACTGACAAAGGAGCGATACGAAATTGTTCCCGTCGCGCTGCGCGCGACGGGAACGGCGAGTTGAGGGCTTCGCCCCTCGCCCGATTAGTTCCCTGCGCGCTGATTCGCGCGCCGAGAACAAATCGTTCGAGGGGTCCATTGGCCTATCAACTCCGGGCGCTGAAGCGCCCTCCGATGATAGGTCAACGGCCCCTCAACTCGCCGATGGGGATCGTGTTTATGCAATGGTGGTAAAGGGGCCTGGCCGAAAGAAGGAAGACGGGCAGCTCGAAATACATAAGAAATACATTGATATCCAGCTATCCTTGGCAGGAACCGATACTATTGGATGGAAATCAATGCCGTTATGTGAGCACCCGGCAGAAGAATACAACCCGGAATCTGACGTACAGTTCTTTACGGATGATCCCGATATCTGGCTTCCCATTCATCGGAGATTCTTTGCTGTCTTTTTTCCGGAAGATGCGCACATGCCAATGATCTCAGCAGAGCCGCTTCATAAAATTGTTATCAAGATTGCTGTAGAGTAAGAATCAGCGGGACCGTGTTGTCTCTGAAAACCGACCTCCCATTGCATCATGGCGGAGTTATGGTTTGGCCGTTACAGAGAATTGTCTCTCGGCTGCAGGGATTGACGAACAGCCCCACTCCTTCTCCGGACAGCTTACATTTTTCTCCAGTTGTTCTGCAATAATCAAATGAAAGAACTGAAGATTATAGAAAATACGGGTGTAGTTTTCATTCTACGTAGAGATATAGGTTATCCCGTTCTTTCCAGTTGA
>CAZGEP010000282.1:0-3448 GCA_964524955.1 uncultured Planctomycetota bacterium
GTTCCTTCGTAAAACAGGAGAATTAAAATGAGCGCAATAAGTTTACGAATTCCTGACTCTCTTCATCAACGACTAAAAGATATGGCCGGCAAAGAAGGTGTTTCTGTAAATCAGTTTATTGCATTGGCAATCACTGAAAAAATTTCTGTTTTACAGACCGTTGATTATCTTGAGGATCAGGCAAAAGGGAAATCACGGAAAAATTACATGCGGGTTCTGTCCAAAGTTAAAAAACGGAAACCTGAAAAAGGGGATGAATTGTAATCATCTATCCTGCATTAAGAATGCTTAAATTTCTAAACATGATCAATTCCATTTAAAAGTTATTTCCTATGACCAAAAAGAAAGACAAAACCGATACCCCCATGATGCGCCAGTACAAGCGCATCAAATCAGAGCATACAGACAAGATCCTCTTCTTCCGCATGGGTGATTTCTATGAAATGTTTGGAGAAGATGCCAAGGTAGCGTCCAAGGTCCTGGACCTGGTCCTGACCACACGCTCCAAAGACAAAGACGCCATACCCCTGGCAGGGCTTCCCTATCATTCCGTAGACACCTACCTCGCACGCATGCTCAAGGCCGGATACAAAGTCGCAATCTGTGAACAGGTCGAAGACCCGGCCCAGGCCAAAGGCGTGGTCAAGCGCGCGGTCACCCGGATCGTTACACCGGGAACCCTGATCGACGAATCCCTGATCTCGTACAAGAAGAACAACTACATCACTGCACTCTTTCGCAACAGGGATACCACCGGCGTTTCGCTCTGCGACATTTCCACCGGAGAACTCTCGGCCGGAGAATTCCCGTCTGGCCAGGTACTGGACATACTGGCTGCGTACGAACCCTCCGAATGCGTCTTTGCAGAACAGAAAGACGAAGAGCTGGACTACCTGCCCCTGCTCCGGGAGCGGTACGGATGCACCCTGACACCATGGCCGGATTACAGCTTCTGCGAAGACACCGGACTGGAAGACTTGAAAAAACACCTTCAGGTAAGCAGCCTGATGGGATACGGCATGGACGAAGACATGGAAACCGCACCCAAAGCACTGGCCGGACTGTTCTCCTACCTGCTCGATACCCAGCGCGGTGTTCTCGGTCAGATCACATCGCTTCGCAAAATCTCGCGCGACAACTACATGATCCTTGACCGAACCTCGCTTCAGAACCTGGAGATATTCAGCTCCCGCGGAGAACGGGGAACCAGCCTGATAGAAGCGGTTGACAATACCGTCACAGCACCGGGGGCCCGCCTCCTTCGCGACTGGGTCCGGCAGCCGCTGACCAATGTACGGGAAATCAAATCCCGCCTCAAGTGCGTGGAAGAACTTGTAAACAAGACAGACCTGCTCGATGAATCCCGTACAGTACTCGGATCCATGTTTGACATGGAAAGACTGATCACACGGATCAGCTGCAGACGCGCAAACGCCCGCGATCTCATATCCCTGGCCAAATCACTGGCAGCAGTTCCAAAACTGGCCTACGTCCTTCGTGACGCTGACTCCGGTGGTCTGAAACGCCTCAATGATGAAGACAGCTACAACGACATTGTTCAGGAAATCCAGCGGATCATCCGTGACGACGCCCCGGCCCTGGTTCGCGAAGGCAACATGATCAACACCGGTGTGGATGAAGAACTCGACGAACTGCGCTCCATCCGCGACAGCGGAAAAGACTGGATTTCCAACCTGCAGAAAAGACTGATAGAAGAAACCGGTATCCCCAAACTCAAGGTCGGGTACAACAGAGTCTTCGGGTACTACATCGAGATCACCCGACTCCACGCAGCCAAAGCACCGGAATCCTTTATCCGCAAACAGACCCTGGTCAATGCCGAACGCTTTATTACGCCCGAACTCAAAGAATACGAAGCCAAGGTCCTGGGTGCAGACGAACGCATTAAAAAACTCGAATTCAAACTCTTTGAACAGCTCCAGGAAAAAATATCCGGCTTCATTTCACCCATCCAGAAGACCTCCCGAAAGACCGCAGAGATCGACGTATACAGCAGCTTTGCCACATCCGCTGCACGCTGGGGCCATACCCGACCAGCCGTAACCAGCGAAAAAGACCTGCTCATCCGCGAAGGCCGCCATCCGGTACTCGAACAGACCCTTGGCGAATCCGCCTTTGTACCCAATGACACAGTCGTCCGCTACCAGGACAACCAGATCACCATTGTGACCGGCCCCAACATGTCCGGTAAGTCCACCTACATCCGCCAGGTTGCTCTGATCGTGCTCATGGCCCAGATCGGTGCCTTTGTTCCAGCACGAGAAGCGTCCATCGGCGTGGCAGACCGCATTTTTACGAGGGTCGGAGCCTCCGATGACCTCTCGCTCGGGCACAGTACATTCATGGTGGAAATGACCGAAGTGGCCAACATCCTCAACAATGCCACAGACCGCAGCCTGGTCATCCTGGACGAAGTCGGCCGCGGCACCAGCACCTATGACGGAGTCTCACTGGCATGGGCCATCACCGAATACCTTCACAACAACACCCGCGTGGCCGCCCGAACCATCTTTGCCACACATTACCACGAACTCACCCAGCTCGAAGAACTCTTTGACCGCATCTCCAACTGCAACGTCAATGTAAAGGAATGGAAAAACCAGATCATCTTCCTGCACAAGATCACACCCGGCGCCACAGACCGAAGCTATGGAATCCATGTCGCAAAACTCGCAGGCGTTCCCTCACCCGTCCTCAGACGTGCCGAAGAAATCCTTCAGGGACTTGAAAGCGGGAACACCAGCAATACCGTGATCGCCGGCCATGAACTGCCTGCAGTCAAAAAGGACAAACAGCTCACGCTCTTTGAAACCCCAGATGAACGCGTAAACAAAACCCTGCGGGATATTGACATCAACAACATGACCCCGGTCCAGGCCCTGCTCAAACTCCAGGAACTGCGGGACATGGCGAAGAAGAGTTAAGGCGGTGTTGACTGCAGTGAAGAGTAAAGCAACCCTGCCGTCGCTGGTCTATGGTCAATAGCTGATGGCGCACTGCAACAATGGGGCGATAGGCCGCCGAGGGCATGCACTTTTATCCACCTGATGAAGGAATTAACAGAATGAACATGAGCAGGAAAATTACCTATTCTATACTGGCCGTTCTGATTGTTCTTCTGATTGGGTGTGTTGCTTTTATGGCTTCCGAAAAGAACCCTTCACATCCAAGGACCAAAGAAGAACTGTGGGATGCGATCGTTGAAATCCGGGATAATAAAGATTATGACAGATTGAGAGAACTGATATACCCTCCCTGTCTTGAGAAAATGCAAGCTGAAAAAGATCTTGACTCAGGCATACTGGACAAAACAATAAAACGGATTGTAGAAATGAAGGGAGTGTTGTTGGATTTCAAGACCGTTCCTTTTGTTATAACGGATGTTCCAGCCTCCATTTGCACTTAAATCGTTGTCACCAAAGCGTTT
>CAZGEP010000283.1:0-3366 GCA_964524955.1 uncultured Planctomycetota bacterium
AGTTATCGTCAACTTAACCGGATAACTTTAGTAAATATGGCGTTGTAATATTAGGGTGGATTTGTCAGATTACAGAAGAGATTTTCACTTTACAGGATCAATACAAGAGAATATGAATTTACTGCAAGCCGCAGCTGAATTGAAGAAAATTGGAGCAATCGATATGTCGCTGGGTGTTGGCATATTGCCGGTTGCCATACAAAGAAACGAATGTCCGATCCTGTACTGGTATATTCTACCGGATAAAACCTGCATAAAGCTACGGGCGGTTTTTGTTCGCAATAAAAATGCTTCAAAGCTGGTTGTAAAAGGGCTGACTGTCGGGGAACGCGGAAAGGGGTATGGCGGAAAATTAAATTGGGCAAAGCAGCAAACCCGCGCGTTGAAAAAAATTGACTTAAAAGACTACATGACTAATCAGCCTGCAAGAAACACAAAATGAGTTGATTTAAAGATTGGGGAACAATGATCGCCGCAGGCATGCTTTTGATCCGCTATGCGAAAACATGCGAAATAATTGAAGAGAACTGATAAAAAATTAGACAGGATTAACAGGATTGACAGGATGAAAGAAGAGCAGTGAAGAGTGACGAAAGAAGAGTAATTTACGCTTCTCTCTTCTATCTTTACTCATTACTGTAGTAAGCCATCCACCATAGACTATCGACCATCGACCGCTTCTTTTACTAGCAGCAGGAAATCATGGTCCGTGTTTGCGATAGTAAGCCGTGGTTCTTCTGCGGTATCGAATTCCTTGACCGGTTTTTTGATATCCAGGTCGTAAAGTACGGCGTTTCCTGTGACGGAGTTGGGGGTGTCGAATCCAACTTCGAGATCCGCGGGTTTTGGAGAACGGAAGATGTTTCCGGTAAGCGGCGGGGTCTTCTTTGTCGAATCCAGGGTTTGGTAATCTGCGCAGTTGTACAGGTACGCGGCAAGGGTGCTGCGGTCTGTGGAGAGCAGATACATTGAGCGGTAGTCCGGGGTGTTCAGCTGAAAGGGTGCGCTACTTCGAAGCTGCTCGCAAATGGATGTGACGTCCAGTTCAATTTCTTCAAAGGATTTGAGTGCGCGTGCGTCAAAGACAATACGGTTTTTATCCGCAGGATGATCTTTCGTTATGTAGCTGCTGTCTGCGGGAAATCCGGAGAGAAGTTGTTCATACCCGGCCAGGACTTCGCGGAATTTCATCTTTTCCTCATCTCCGCCGCCGCCCGCGTTCCGGTCATCCACAAGGATTGAACACATGCACGGAGAAAAGGACTGTGACCAGTCAATCGAATTTCGAACGCGGTTGAAGATGATCCGTTCATCTTCTGTGTACTGCTCCTCCCAGGTCAGGATCAGGGGAATGCGGTGAATCAGGCCCATGTACAGGGTGTCGCGGAGTCTGCGGCGGTATTGGTCGGTTGCGGCCCAGGTATCTTCAAAGCCCATGAAGTCGGCATGCAGGTGATGGCAGGGCCAGCTGCCTTCACCGATAAAGACGTCAGACAGAGCCAGTATCTTGATCTCTACTGCCATGTCGATCTCCGGAGCAATCCGGTCTCCGATCCAGTAAAGACGACTGCCGGAGAGCGCTGGCTTCCATCCCTGCGTGTGAGTGTCCGGAAGCTCGTGCAGCCGGTGGATCGGCTCTGCGGCAAAGATGTGATTGGGAAGTTCCTGAAGCAGGAAGTCATGCGTGCTGTTGACACGATCCGGGCCGGCTTTGATATCGCCTTCGCCGGATGTGGTTACCGCAAGAAGCGTTGGCTCTTCGGCAAAGAGCAAGGCGAATTCTTTCAGATAATTATGAAAGAGTTGTGTAAAGGATGTGTCCGGGTTGTCCCAGTCGGATTCCTGGTAGCCGCTTTCCAGATACTGACGATAGGCCGGTGCCCACTGGGTTTTCTGTTCTCCGTAGGGATAGTGGCTGAGTGCCTGAAGCAGTTGGATGTTGTGACGGGTTCCGGCCTGCAGTACAAAGAAGATCTGTTCAGCGCCGTGCGGTACGATATGGCCGCATACATCTAGTTTTTCCCACACCCCCCAACCCTGGGAAAGATGGATCACGTCCCAGCCGCACGTGTTCAGGTATGAAAAGCGCTGGTTGAGTTCCGTCTCTGTGAGCGCTTCCCAGTAATGCCAGTGTTCTCCCGGTTGGGTGCAACGGTCCCATGCGTCCCATTCGGACTGTCCGTTGATCATGCGTTCGGTATCTGTTCCTGCATCTGCGAAAAAGGCAAACCCCTGGTAGGATCCGCTGAGCGGTCCGGTGGGTCTTTCTCCAGAGACCAGTGAGCGCTGATTCGCATCATAGCGGATAAAGTCTTCGGACACTACCCGGATCGGAACTGTGTCCTGAGCTGCAACCGCGCCCCGGGATTTAATTACACAATCGTATTCGCCCGGTTTCAGGTCGGTAAGAGATGTCTGCCAGACATTGCCGGCAGCGGTCATGGGTACAGTACGGCTGTTGATTTGAGCGGTCACGGTTACGGTCTCAGGATCCGGAATATTTCCTTGAGCATCGCAGATCAGTGCGCTGAGGGGGACGTCTCTTGATTGTGCCGCCTGTGCGGTTCGAACAACAGGCAGGCAGCCCACTGCCGCGTCTGCTGCGGGCATTTCCGCGCTAAAGTGAATGTGCGCAGACGAATGATCCTCAGACCAGAGGCCCACGGCTATGTGAAGTTCCGGGTAACGGTTGGTAAAACCTTTTTCTGCAAGCGCCCTGTCCAGGTCGAGTTCAGCGGCAGCCGGCCCGGACTGCCAGTCTGAAGCAACGAGGGGCGCGCCGGCACGCCCTTTGACCAGCACACAGATCTGCCATTCTGCAGAGCACACATCAACGGTTATAACAAGTCGGGGATGCTGTCTACGGTGAAACTGAAGACCGGGCAGGCAGATGCAATCGAGGCAGCGTTGGGATTCTTTGGTGAAGCGCGTCCGGTGAGCGGCGTGTTCAATACGATTCTCTGTGCCCGTGAACCAGTCAGAGACGCGTTCCGTTCCGGTCAGAGGAAGATTGCCGGATCGGGCAGCGCAGATAATGGTTTTGTCTTCAGGCTTGATCCACTCCATGGCCCGGTTGAATGTCCAGGACTTGCCCACAAAGGCGCAGTATTCCGGTTCATTCTCCAGTCCGGGAACGGTTCGCTCGTGATAGACTTCGTCTTCATGACCTTCCAGGGCGAATGTCGGCCGGGATTCATACACACAGGGGCTGAGAGCCGGCTTTCGCTGGCCGCGATTTCCTGTCACTCCAGGCACGATAAACGGCTGTTGGTTCTCTGACATGAATTCTCCAGAATTAATTTATGTAATAGTTTACTGTATAGGAATTTCAAAGTTCGGTATCCGGTGGAATATACATAACGAATC
>CAZGEP010000284.1:0-3354 GCA_964524955.1 uncultured Planctomycetota bacterium
CTCCAACTGCATCGTGAACTCGCCGACAAGTTGAGGATCGCGCGACTCCAATTTCCGCAGCATGGGTTGCACCTGTCTCATCGGCAAGTAGTAAGTTAAGACCCATATGGCCGTCCAACCGCCGATCACAAGCGCGAGTACCAGTATGGCTATTCGGCGTATCCGTTTATCTGTCATGTATTTCATAGGTTTTCGGTGCTCCTCAATGTTTACTCTGCTAAGATATAGGACCAGTCTTTTTCTCTTATTTCCTGCAGCCTTTCAATGACTTTTTCTTCTTTATGCGGGCATTGTCCTCTGCCGGTTGCTGCATCGTAGCCCTCTGGATTTGTGTAGGTAGTTTCGCGATGCTCTTCTGCTTCTTTCAAGGTATCCCAGCCATGATCCCAAGCTTCATGCAGATCCTGGTCATGCTGTCGTTGCTCCCCGTGAGCAGGATCCCCGTACGGTACTACTTTGAAACCGAGATTCTGGGCGTAAGGTGTCTCCTCCCAGGCATCAGGAAAACCATCCCAATCAGTATCTTCAGCGTAAGCATTGCTGAAGTCAAAATCAGCCCCCCACCCACCTTGACTTTTTGGCAGCCGCACCGACGCCACATGCCCATTTTCATGATGTATTGTAAAAACGAAACATTGAATGGCCGTTATGTTGGTAGTACCCAGAATTCTCGCGGGCTCACCGGCACGCGGATACAGTTTAATTAGTTCATACTGTACATAACTGCCATCCGCCCTGTACGCCTTTGGGGCTACGTACTCTCCGGCTTCGCCACCCGTTTCGCCTCCCTCCTTTAGGTACTTCATCGGAACCAGCGGACCAAACCCAAATTCGTTCGCCACCTGCAGCCAGTAAACGTACCAGTTGGGGTTACCGGCTTCAACGTTTGGCCAGCAGCCGTCAGTGCGGGCGTGGTACCGGTCGGCGGCGCTTTTGCCGTCGCGGTTGAAGCGTAGTTCGAGCGGGTGGACGGCGGTCCACTCATGCCGATCTTTGAAGCGCAGCTTCAGCGTTTTCGGTCCGAAGCCGTCGTTGTGATCGGGCATTTTCGGGTAGCGGATGGTCTGCAGGTGCGGCTTGTCCGGATCCCTGTCATCGTATACCGGTGCGACATTGCCGGCGTCTTCGATGTTCCATTCGAGGAGATTCCAGACAATTTCGCGGGCATCTTCGTTCAAACCCGGGAATGTCTTGGCCGTGCATGTGAACACACACTCGCCCTTGCCTTCTCCGGTCGGCGATTTGTCGTCGAATACAACCCCATCGATATCGTCATGTTTACCCGTCTCCGTAATGTCTGCAATCGCGATGTCGGGGCAGATCACCCGTACCGGTTCGAAGGTGCCGCGGTACGACTTGCGTAGCTTATAGTAAGGCTGGTCCCAACGGACCGCGACCTCAAAATCATCCTGGCTGTCGAGATAATGAATATATTGGTGTTTATAGGCTGCGGAGAACTCAAAGTATCCGGTCGGGTTTTGGCGGTCCGCGTCGGTGAAATGCCGCAATACCGAGTCTCCCTCTGCCCCCACGGTGGCCTCCCATGTTATGTCGTCTCCTTCGCTATTTTCACCCCCTGTGTATTCGCCAAAATCAAGCAAGTTCTGTCCGTTTTTGCCAGTGAATAAAGTGCTTACTTCACAGGCAGTTCGCGGGAAAAACTCAGCGTCCGGCTCATTCGGGTCATCGTCCGCGTCCTGTTTTTTTAGTGCACGCATGCCGAAGCGTACGTCCTGCGGATTGGCGGTCTCATCTCCGGCAAAAAAGCGGAGAGGCGCAATCCTGGTTCGAAGGCCGGACGAGTTGGCGGCATAGAGGGGCGACGGATTTTGCCCGAGAGGTCCGAATACAAGCTTGCCCCCGACTGCTTGGAAGCTGAAACCTGTTCCGCCAGCTCCTCCCTCATCGTCATCGGGAATCGTCTCGTTCCCGTATTTTATCCGTGCCCGGTACAGCCCCGCCTGGTGCGCATAAAAGCGAATTCTCAGGAATGTATTTAAGGCCGACCCAACGAAGTAGTTTTCATCAGCCTCGAAGGGCTCTTCATCTATCTCATAAGAACACGCTCCACCGGCTTCAGAAATTGCCTCTACTTCGACGCTCAGCAGCCGTGCCACATGCCGGGCCGCCACCTTTGTGCCGCAAACATAAACGTACGCTTGACCGCAATAATATGGTTCTTTGGTTTGACCGATACGTTTTTCATCAAGCGCAGAGAAATCCTGCCAGTTGTTTTCGGCAACGACGGGGACGGTTTCAGGTCTTCGAACCAAGCATAGCTTAATGTCCGGAACGGCAAGAACAACATTAACTTTGAGTTCGTTGCCGCACTCGGCTGCATAACTATAGTTGCCCGGGCGGGGCGGATTGTCGTATATGATGGACCGCCCGTCCGACGTCGGGGAATGCACTTCATTACGCATCCATGACGGTTTATTGTCTCCGGGCCAGGGACCGTATTCCTGTGAGGCTTTTAGACCAACTTTTGAAAGCACCTTGCCGTTCGCGTCCTTGAGAAAGCGGATACGCAGGGTGGGGGTTGCGGGCGGGGCGTCGCCCAGTTTCCAGCCGTCGGGGATTTCGACGGAGACCCGGTTACGGTGGTTGTGGTGGTCGAAAGCGGTTAGCTTCTGGACGCCGACAGAGGTGAGAGTTGCATAAGCGGCGATGTTTTTATCGGCCGGGTCGGTGGCAAGCAGGGTATGCTTGCCCGGATCGGGGCGGACGGCTTCGACTGTGGCGCCCGAAACTCCGGTTGCCGTCGGCGTGCTGCCCGCGGGTGGATTGTTGTCGTACGGCCACTGCCAGGAGGTGGTTGCGTGAGCTTCGCCGTCAACCGCAGCCTTGAACTCAACGCTCTCGCCCAGGGGAACCGTGGCGGCAAGCGGGGTCACCGACATGCCCCCGCTGTTGCCCATGACGTGGACGTCGAAGCGGTTGTCGCGGGAAGTGTGCTTTCCGCTGGCCTTGCCCGGCTTGCCTTGACCGGAGCTAATATTGTTCACGGGGGTGACGGTTCCGGTGAAATCCCCGATGTAGGCGGCGGCCGGGTTGTTCTCATCCTTCACACGGCGGAATTGATGTGTCTCTTGCTCTGTGCCCGGACCTTTCCATTGCTGTTTGGCGGGCCCGTTGGTTACCTCGCCGACAATTTTCCAGCCGTCCATCGGGCTGATGTGGACGTGCACCTCGCCGTCTCTGGCTGGATGCGGGAAATCCATTCGCTTCGCGGGAGACGTCCCGCGATCGACCCGAAAATAATGGTGGATGTAGTTCTGGCCGTCGTTGACGTCGACCTCGTATTTACCCGCCCGGGCGGCAAAGCTGCAGACCATGAGGCAAGTGCCGAGGGCA
>CAZGEP010000285.1:0-3329 GCA_964524955.1 uncultured Planctomycetota bacterium
ACTGTGGCTTCGTTCTCATCTGTGCTCGTAATGTCGATTACCACGTCTGAGGCTGGCTGGTAGTCGAGCACCACGGTAAAGGTGTCGGTGCCGGCGTTTTCAGTGACGGTGGCTGTGGTTTTCGACAGGGTGAATCCACCTATACCGGAAAAGGTGGTGGGGTTCATCAGGTTTTCGGAATCGGCTTTGAGCCAGGCGGCAGAGCGCGTTGAAGATGAAATACGAACTTCGTCGATTCCGCCGTCAAAACGCCCGTAATTGGTTAAACCTCCGATACCGGCCCCAGGATGGACATAGGTCTTGGCGCTGGTCACCCCGGTTTTAATAAATGAACCATTGACATACAGACGAGGCTGCCGGCTGATATACACAATCGCGGCATGGGTCCAGCCGCTCACGGTCCCGGACCAGACCAGCGGTGCGGGCATGTATGAACTGGTATGTTCATACACACTGACCCCGTTGGTACCCACGGATAATCCGGCTCCAGCGTGGTTGCTGTCGCCAAAACTCACGCTGCCGTGTGTCGGATACAGTGCGTATCGCTGACCCGATATTCCGCCGGTTCCACTGTTTCCCTGTCCATCAATCTGATGTGTGGTCTGAGGCGCAACAATCATTTCAACCGTAAAGTTGTTATAAACACCTGCATTGCAGGATTCGTCCGAATTAATAAAATCATCCACACCATCGTAATCATGCGCTCTACCCGCTACACCCTCAATCAGATCGTCAGATGTCATATTTGAAATCGCAGTTCCATGGTTCTCCGTGCTGGTCCGTTCAAGTATATCACCTGCGCCGCCCGGTCCTGGATCTTCGTTCAGTGCCCATACGGTTAAATAATTTGCATCATACGCATTGTATTGACCATAGATGCTGTCGGCAGCCGGCATCACTGCGGATGGATTGTTGTACCAGATATAGATCACGGTATCGCTTCCAGAGCTGACGGTCGGTACCTTGACCGCGATGTCGGCTTTGGGGCCGCCGTTATTGTCCAGGTTCAGGAGCCGCACGTCACAGGCCAGGGAATTTTCCATGAGCGCATCAGTGCTGAAACGAATGTCCGCGCCGCCTTCCAGCGCGTTATAGGGTCCGGCTGAGGCAAACATCTCGGCCGGCAGAACCGCTTGAGTGAGAACACATGTCCAGTCCGTCAGGTCCGCGTCAATTTTTGAACTGTCAATGATTATCGCGCACTTGCGGGTCCAGTTTATGGGAAATGAATCCGTCACCTCTCCAAGGATGAGGAAACCGGCGGTATTAAGAAGGTTGTGATAGTTTGCTTTTAGCCAGGCATCACTGCGAACCGTCGAAGATATTCTAACCTCGTCAACAGCACCATCCATAGAATACGAATCTGTTGACCGTCTCATCCCTCCGATTGATACGGTATCGAAATTCGATGTAGACGGCGTATCGGTTCCCGTCCCGTCATCCGTGTTTCCATTACCCCTGATATATATAGAAGATGTACTTGCATTCACTGTTGTAGCGACATACTGCCAGCTCGTGCCCGGCGTATTTGGGAGTGTGACACCTTCAGCCTGAAAATTCAAATCATTAGTACTATCCCTCATTATTGCATTATATTTATTATCTGGGTCATTGGAATAAATAACATTAAATACGCTGCTCTCTGATCTATCAGTAATAATGAGCAGATGTTCATCACTCGATATTGCATTGTCGTGTTTCGAAATACATTCCATCGTAAGTTGTGACGAAGTTATTCCGGCGCTGTTGTCATTGTAAAGGTATCCGTCTTCATTGAAATGTTTTGCACCGCCAACCTGCCCACCTACATCACCGGCAGCTGTGCCGGAAGTAGACAATGTACACTGGTTGCTCGTTCTGTCGGTCAAGTCTGTGAGCGGATAGACTCTTTCATAGTTATCATCATACGCATTGAATTGCCCGTACAGGTAGTCCGCGTCCGGCTGCACTGCGCCCGCCTTGCCCCACCACATATAGATCGTGGTATCGCTGGAACTGGATACCGACGGCACCTTGACCGCCACCTCGCAGGTTGCGCTTGCAGGATCATTGTTCGTGACCCAGGTCCGAATGTCGCAGGCCAAAGGTGTGGCCCCCAGCGCGTCACTGCTGAAACGGATGTCGCCCCCGCCGTTCAGACTGGCCCGCGTACCGTCCGCGTCCAGCGGACCGTTGACCTGGGTCAGCACCGAATCAAAGGACTGGTCAAAGACCAGGGTCCAATCGGTCAGATCCGCGTCAATCTTTGAGCTGTCAATGGTGATGGCAATACGACACGTCCAGCCGTCTGGAAATTCACACCAGGCGCATGGAACCATTGCATAAAGAAGAAAGAGAATAAACAAGACTGCACGTTTTCTCATTTGCTCAGCCAGACAAATATAAGCCCCCTTATTACAGATTTATGTATATATACTATACCCTAAATATCGGCCATTGTCAAACCACGGTGAAGAAAAAAAATACTGCAAAATCCGTACGGAATACCATCTTAATTTTAAGTAACTTCAAATCAATTGCTTACAGCTTTAATTATGAAGCCCAAAACCAGAAGTGTAAGAAAATTCACAGTAAAAAACAGTCAATGGTCTGTGGTCGATGGCTTTAACGGCAGTAAAGGGTGATGAGAAAAGAGTGATGAGATAACAAGATATTAACCGCAAGAATGCGCAGAAGGCGCAAAAAAGCACCTTTCCCCGCAATCATCCACCTGAAATATTCTCGCTGTCGTAATCGGTATCGGTATCGATATCCTCTTTTAATAAACAGAAACAGCCGATACCGATTGCGATTAGGATAGCAATGCCCATAAAAGCAGCTATTCGTTATCTGTTTCGTTTTTTGCAGTTAAGGCCATAGACTCTAAACCATTGACCATCGACTGTAATTACGCCATCGACCATTTACTTTCTGCTGTCAACTGCTCCGTCTCAAACTCGCCGGGGTGATATTCAGGTATCTTCGGAAATATTTGGAGAGCTGAAATTCGTCCAGCAGACCCACTTTGGGTGCAATGGCTTTGAGCGGCAGATCCGTGGTTATGATCAGGTCCCGGGCATAGACCAGACGCATCCGCCGCAGGTCCTGCATGGGGGTGTTTCCGGTTGCATCCTTGTACTTGCGGAGAAAATGGTATTTGCTCAGATCGGCATTCTCGGCCAGAATTTCCAGGGTCAGAGGTTCGGTAATATTCTCCCTCATGAATTCCTGAGATGCAGCCGCCAGTGGATCCACGACTCCGGAAATAACGTTTTCCAGTTCTGCCTGAACAGAGCCAATCAGGGCATTGATAATCCGGTTCGAATGCTCTGCCTGCCGCCATCGTTCCT
>CAZGEP010000286.1:0-3242 GCA_964524955.1 uncultured Planctomycetota bacterium
TGTCATGTATAGTACCTTACAACTATATAGAACTCACCGGCAGCGCCGGTGTACCGGAATTCACGGAATAACAGGCAAAGGGTACTTTTTTAACAGTGCGTTAACACTACGCTCTCACCTTATTCATTGTGAGATTAAAACAGTGCGCAACGTATCTCAGCCACTGGGGCTCAAATGATCTCTCCTTTTTTGTGTTACTCTGCAGACGTAGTTGAAATGAAAAAAATACTGCTCCCATACCCTGTCGTTGGAGCTGTATTCATTATCAAAAACAAGAAAGTCTGCCAATGCTTCACGAACACGCATCAACTCCCGAAGTTTATTCCTGTTTGAAGGATCCTTTGCTGTCAGGTCAATTAACTCCAGTGCGCGATCAAAAGCGTGGAGGGATTGATCCCTTTTCCCCTTATTCTTCCATTTGATGGCTCGGCCTACTTCGCTGCCTATATTTGCCATCTGCTCAAAAAAAGTAAACTGGTTCCACCTGCTGCTGGGAAGCGTTTTGTGAAGGGTCATCGTTCTACCAGGGATCGTACTATTTCAATAATCTGTTTTCGCGTTTCTGGGTTTTCCACGTCCCGACTTCGATTGTTTTGTGATGGACGCAGATTGATCATAGAGTCAAACTCGATAAAATCATCATCTGTCTGATCCGGATATAGATTGATACCCCATAAGTCATCCTGCATGGAGCCATTCTCAAGAAGAAGAGATTCCTGATCCGCGTGCAGGTCGGCATCAACAGCCATGATTTTCTTACGAACATCAACCACACCCTTTACCATGTCGCCGAACATGCGTTCAGCCATCTGTCTCAGTTCATCAATTGAAATGCGTTGTTCATTATCTACTAATTTCATAATAACGAATTATATATCACTGTCATATTTATCAAGAAAAATAATGAAAACCGGTTTCTCAAGACGCATGATACCGCCTTGAACAGTTTCAACATACAGCCTTTAACCACAAGTGACTCGTTTCATCGAACGCGAAAACCCAGGATTATTGATGGTTTATGTGCTGGCGACAGCGTCAGATTCATAATTTGATGACCGTCAACCACTTTTCGATCATGACACAAGGTTTCTTTCTTACAATTGGACTGTAATAAAATCACTTGATTTCATACCGAAGTCGGCGTATAATCCTCAAGAATTCGGGATGATCGTGTGACGTCAGGCTACCAACCTCCTATTGGCAGCACTATCATTACAAACCGTTTACCGTGAATTATTTGATTTAGGTTAATTATGCTGAAGAAAGAGTTAGGGTTCCTCGATATCTTTTCGATCTCGGCAGGTGCAATGATAAGCTCGGGGATCTTTATTCTGCCGGGTATCGCATTTGCACGTACAGGACCGTCGGTTTTTGTCTCCTATTTGCTTGCCGGGTTGCTTGCGGCTACAGGCTTACTCAGTATCGCTGAACTTTCTACTGCCATGCCAAAAGCAGGTGGCGATTATTTCTTTATTGCCCGAAGCCTTGGACCACTTGGCGGAACAATATCCGGCCTTCTAAGCTGGTTTGCATTATCCCTGAAGAGCGCTTTTGCCATTTTTGGTATCTCCGAGATCCTGAATGTTCTGGCCGGAATCCCCCTGCCGATATCAGCACCGGTAATCACCATATTCTTTGTCATACTCAACATTGCCGGTGTGGATATTGCAAGCCGATTCGAGGTATTGATCGTAATAAGCCTTATGTTGATAATGAGTATCTTCATCGTTTTTGGTTTACCCCGGGTTGAGGTGTCTAATTTTTCTTCCTTTACAATCAATGGTATCAATGGTATTGCATCCACTGCTGGATTTGTTTTCATATCTTATGGTGGTCTTGTAAGTATTGCAAGCGTTGCAGAAGAAGTTCGAAACCCGGGAAAAAATATCCCGCTTGCATTGTTATCATCATTAATACTTGTTGTTCTGCTCTATTGTGCCATGCTGTTTGTTACCGTAGGGGTTCTTGACGGTGATACACTTTCCGGATCACTGACCCCCATTGCGGATGCGGCTTAGAATATTATTGGCAAAACAGGTTTCTGGATACTGTCATTCGCCGGTTTACTTGCCTTTGTTACGACAGCGAACGCGGGCATAATGTCAGCATCACGGTATCCCATGGCATTAGGTCGTGACAGACTGCTCCCTCATTTCATTGGTTCGGTAAGTTCCCGTTTTCACACTCCAGCTGTGTCGGTTGTACTCACCGGGGTATTTATTTCGATTGCAATCTTTCTTAACATTGATACACTCGTCAAGGCAGCGTCCGTCGTGGTGTTATCGGCCAACATCCTCGCTCATATTTCCGTACTGATCCTCCGTTACAGCAACATTCAGAATTACAAGCCCTCATTCCGTTCTCCGTTCTTCCCGGTTGTACAGATTATTGGAATTATCCTTTTTATATTACTTATTATCGATCTTGGTTATGCTGCAATAGAATACAGCCTTCTGTTTGTTGTGGCAGGTCTTTTAATATATCTGTTTTACGGTCAACGGCATGGTGGCAGAGAATATGCCTTTCTGCATCTCATCGAACGGATCACAGATCGCAAGTTCACATCATACAACCTTGAAACTGAACTTAGAGACATCCTTCATGAACGGGATGAAATCATACATGACCGATTCGATAAACTTGTACACAAATCCGGGGTAATCGACCTCGACGGGCCGTTTCAACTCGATGAATTCTTCAACCATCTCGGTAAGTCATTCTGCAGCAGCATGCACATGCAAAGCGGAGAGTTTTCAGAACTTCTAATGAAACGGGAACAGGAAAGCAGCACTGCACTTACTCAGTTCATCGCTGTTCCACATATTATTATCGATGGTTCTGAAACATTTGAATTGTTTATTGTGAGATGCCGGGAGGGAGTTCGATTTACAGATGAAAAACATAGTATAAAAGCGGTTTTTATTCTTATCGGTACCCTTGACGAACGCCCTTTTCACCTGCAGGCATTATCTGCAATTGCCCAGATAACACACAACAAGCATTTTGAAGAAGACTGGCTGCAGGCAAAAAACACCGATGAATTGCGTGATCTCATTCTCCTGGGTGAACGCCGTAGATTGACCTGAAATCAGTTTTTCTTTTTTCCAGATAAATTTAATTTCCACACCCCACCACCGACAAGGTCGGTGGTGGGGTGTGGGGGCGAAGGCCCCACACAATAATGAAGCGACATTGTCGCTGAGTAAAAATATGAACCAATACAACATTTACAAGCCACCGAC
>CAZGEP010000287.1:0-3215 GCA_964524955.1 uncultured Planctomycetota bacterium
CAGGGAATACAAACTTTAACCTAAATGAAGGAACCATATTATGTCTACTCGACAACGGTTTATTATGTTTGCTGTGATGTTGATGATAGCAATGTTCGTCAGTGCTGATGAAAAAAAAGAGGACGACAAAGGTCTTGTTGTCAAAACAATACTGAAGTCAGTTGACAAAGATATACAAAAAGGTTTTGCAGGCCGCGCTCAAGCTATTAAAAAGCTTGAGCAACTACTTACAATTGATAATGAATGTATTGAAGTGTATTATAAACTTGCCACTTGTTATTACAAGAATAGCAAGAAGAAACAAGCAATCAAATATTACAACATCGTGTTCGAAAAAATTGGTGGTCCTACTCGAGGTGATCTCGGTAAGATGTATGACGATAGTCAGGAGAAGATCAACGAACTTGATCCTGTAATGAAACAAATAAGAAAATTAAAACAGCAGTACATTAACGATCTCTTATCATTGCGTAAGCGATACAAAGACAAACGTATTGACGAAGAGCTTGCTCTGCTTGGTGTTGAGATTGAATTGCAAGCCCGCCTCACCCGTCTTCTCACTGGAAGTCTCGGAGTGGATTCTCTGGACGAAGATACGCCTGCAGTTCCTACGCTGAACCGTCGTATCAACCTTTATGGCGCGTATTCGGCAATGCTGCTGCGGCTTGGACTGCATGTGACGGAGAGTAATAAAGCAATTCGCAGTGTTGCAGAGTGGTTTGATCATAAACACCCAAATAACCGAGACTTGCAAGGCGAAGCGGACTTTTCGGCGCTGGAACTGGCGCGCCTGTATGTGGCTCTTAAAGATTCCGAGGTGCTGGAGCCACAGACAAAAGCCGCCATCAAACGGTTCTTTTTGGAGTTCAATTTTAAAAGTATGTATCATTCAGAGAACCATGATTTTGTTTTTTTGACTGCTCGGTATCTGATGGCCAACGAGTTCGCGGGGGATGTATTTAAAGCGTATGGGAAAACCGGAGCCGAGCTTTATACGCAAGACGGCCAGAATCTTAAGTGGTTTATCCGCTTTCGTGCCCGGCGCGGATGGGGTGAGTTTGATTCCGGCGGATATCAGTTTCTCGTTTTCAATACACTGCTGACTCTTTATGACCATTCGAAGGATCAGGAACTGGCCGACCTGGCGGAGAAGATGTGCAATTTACTTCTTGCAGATATGTCTGTGGACACACTGAACGGACTCTATGGCGGAGCCAGAGGTCGGGTTTACGAGCACACGGTTTTAGATCCGGCCACATCGATTTTGAATGTGATTCCGTATTTGTATTTTGGAATTGCCGATCCCCGACCCGAGAGCGGGCAGACCCGTCTGCTGAGTTTTGAACGGATGAGCTATTGGGAACTTATGAATGAATCTCTGTTCTCGTCATTCAGGCCGATGAATATCGTTTGTGATATCGCGATGCAGCGGAACAGCCAGTATGTGAATCTCGAACGGAAGCACCTCCACAACACAGACGATCCGTTGCCGAAAGAGCCGCTGGACGGCAGTATTCGTAAATACACGTGGTATATGCCTGAAAAGTATATTCTCGGCAGTGTCCAGTTGCAAGATCCGTATCCGGCGGGTCTCGCTGCCGGCGGTTATGCAAAGCATCAACAGCATGAATGGGATTTCACAATTGCTTCCGGAACAAAAACAAAACAGTTTACTCATCATCCCGGCGCCGGGGGTGCCCACTTGTACTGGAGCGGAGATTGCAATTGTAAATGCACGCGGACGTTTCAGAATAAAACAGCGGTTCTGGCGATTTTTGATATTCCGTTGGCACAGAAGTATCAATATATCCATGCGTATCTTCCACGCGAAGAATTTGATGAAATCGTGGAAGATTCCGGATGGATTTTTGCACGGGGCGGTGACGTTTTTTCCGCACTCTATTTGACCGGCGGCTATCGCTGGGTGACTTCCGGAGAGTGGGCCGGAGTCGAGGTGATCAGCGATGGCGCAAAGAAAGCCTCCGTTTTCGAAGTTGGCCATGCGGATACGTTTGGTTCTTTTGCCGGTTTCATAAATGCAATCAAAAAGAATCCCGTTTTGTTTGATCCCTCCTCCATGACGCTTCGTTATACCTCGACGCAGGCCGGAACGATTAAAATAAATCACGACGAATTAAGGCAGGTGGACGGAGTGGACGTCGATTTGAATTATGCACTATATGACAGTCCGTATATGCAGTCCGATTGGGACAGCGGAGTGATATCTCTGATGTACAACGGAAAAAAGGTAGTGCTAAACTTCAATTAAACGATGAGTGATATTGATTATACCAAGAATCCATAGGTTTTTCCAGATACTTCTTTAGTGTCCATTTAAGTTGCCGATATTTTTTTATGGTTAAGTTAACTAACGATACACGGTGTAACCTTGAACAGCTTCATAAGTATTGCCGACAAGCCCCGCTGCTGCCAGATACCGCAGCCTCGTGTCTTATCGGCTGAGCTGTTAGAAGCGGCCGGGGTGCGTATGCCGTCTGCGATCCCCTGTTCGGGCAATCTTGTAGCCACAAGAAAAAAACTGACCAGCAGGCGGGTAAGCACTTAATTATCAATGAATTATATAGCTGTATTATGTTTGTAAAAACTGGAAAATCCGTTCGAAATGGAGCAGAGAGGTTTTAAAAAGAAAAAGCCCTCTGGCAAGGCAAAAGGATGAAGAGCACGAGGGCTCTTTGGGGGAAGTCGAAAATCCTTACCAGAGGGGGAATATGATTAGCTATAGTACAGTAATAATAAACTCATTTTTTCTTTAATTAGCCTATATAATAACATGTTAATACATTTTTTCAAGTGATTTTTTATTATTTATGCCATGCGGAGTAAATAAATACTTATATAATTGAAATAATATGACTTATCAGAAAGAAACATGATTAAAATTTTTTTAATAAACTGAATTTTCTGCGGATGAACCCAAATCAACACTACATGGTAAAGCCTTTCCAAAAAGAACCTTATAACACACTCCTTTTATTTGAAATTGAATTTATATCCGCGGCTGGTTTTTATATTGAAATAACCGTACCATGGGTATAATAACAGGTTCTATTTGATGTGAATTCGAGCACGTAATCCTGGGCATGTACACCCGGTAAAAGCGTTGCAATAGTAATTCCATGTGAGAAAAAATGGTATTTGGCAAGTTATTCAAATCAGATAATCCAAAAGAAGAATCCAGTCCCAAAGAGGGAGGG
>CAZGEP010000288.1:0-3207 GCA_964524955.1 uncultured Planctomycetota bacterium
ATTTAATATTTCTTTTACCTTCCTGGGCATTCTTTGCAATCGAACAATTCACATTTATTTTATTCTTCTCAGGTATTTCCGTTGTAATATCTGCAATCTTGTCATCTTCGGTATCCCATACAATTCCATCATGATATATTTTTGTGTCTATCTGATCACCCGGTTTTATCCCACTGCAGTTCAGGGTAATGGTTGTACTGGTTCCTGCCGCTCTTTTGGAACCTGAATTTGTTACATAATCCCAAACGGTTCGCATTTGACCGATAGGGGTTTGAACTACTGCAACAACATCTTTAACCTCTATATCAGGAACAGGGAACAAGACGTCCCATAATTCTTCTTCAAGTTTTTCCAGCTTGTCTATACCCGTTTCAACCATAGGTTTCTCTACCACACTATGACTTAGTAATTCTTTTCTTCTCTCATTCGCCATTTTAGCAAACTTGACAAGAAATTTAAGTTTCAAATTTGGTTTAGTTTCTGGATTCATTTTGATTGTTGATGACGTTTCAGGCAAGCTGTCTTCATGAACAGTAAAGTCAAACACTTGTACAATGCACGGGTTGAAAATTCTGTCCATAATCTGCCCATCGGATACAGAGTCTTGTTCATTCAGTTCAATAACTTCATAGTATGACGCACTCGCAAAAGCTTCCATTGTATTTCCTTGACTTGCTTCAATTCTCGGCAAATGCGTTTTAACCTTAAATGATTTTGTCGCAAACCCGAAATTTCCGATCACATTTTTAGCCTCAACAACAACAGTATTCAAGCCATCGGCGATATCTACATCTGCGGTTACATTAAATTCTGCTCTTCTCGCAAAAGGTAGAAATACGTTCTTCTCGGTATCTATTTCCGTAAAAGTCAATGGATATGACTTATCTCCAACCTTTATTGAATCTATCAGAGCAGTATCTCCTTCAACGATATCTATCAATGGATCTCGCAGATATCCTGAAAGCGTAACCCGGGCTTTGCTATAAATATCGTTTGGGTTAATTACTTCAGCACTTGTTTCTGTAAAATAGATCTCAGGGCTTGGTGAAGAAACGAGCGTGCCTTCGGTCTCCTCTCCATCCTGATCAATAACAACTGCTCCGGAAACATATTCTGTATTGGTCACAATCCAGTCCGGTGTTTCAGACAGCGGATATTTCAGTTTTACATATCCACCAGGCAGAACATATTGTGAAATCACTTGATCCACGTTCGTATTCGGATGCATTGCTTGCGAAAATACCATTACAGATTTTGAAGTCTCATAAAGGTTGTATTCCTCTGATTTTTCATCATCACTTTGTCGAGTCAGGGTTATTTGCTGAGTTGTAACAGGAAACGCTTCGCTTGGCCGGTCAACCGTCGCATCATCCTGACGGTTTCGGCTAAGCAATTCAATCTGAATTTCCGCTCCATGTGAACCGGGAATCCCCATACGAATATCAATGCTTTTAGTTAGGTCAGTGATTGCTGTATCCTGGACATCTGCACGCGTTACTGCAGGTGCCGCCACAAGTAGGGCATCTGTATCGTGTTTGAGGGGTAATACGCCGATAACTATACCAGTATCCTGCAATGCTTTGATTTCAGACTCGCCTTTAACCTTGGGCATCTTACCAAATACGGCTTTGATTCTTGTATCTTTTATTATATTAGAAACACCCTCTGGCCATGTTATGTTTTCCGGTACAAGGTAAAGATTTTCCGATACGATGCCGTCATTGCGCCTTGTTGTTAATTTAATTTGCTTTTCTTCAATTGATGTATCCAGAAAACAAGTCATGGTATAATTTGGGATTTGTGCCTTTAACTTTATTCTGAACCGATAATCGTCCAGAATCGGTTCTTCGTCAGGAACAGAAGGCCCTTCGGATACATTACGACTGGTAATATTACCATCGTCATCCTTTGAGGCTGAAACAAAAGCACTGTCCGATCCATAAGCATCCAAAGCGCTTATACACCATGCCTGAATAACATAATCTCCATTTCCAACATTCATTGCCTTGCTTGTAAATTTACGTTTGAATGGTCCGAATCCTCCTGGTCCATTCGGAGAGTCAACCCCCTCTTCAGTAAGTTCTTTGACTTTAAGACCATTAACAAAAACTTTATCTGGGTCCGGAGGAGCCACATATGTTTTAACAATCCCCGTTACTGTGATTTCAGGATTATCACTGTTTTCAGGGTTATCAATTTGATCAAGTATGACTCTGGGGCATGGATTGAATATTGGCAGCAAATCAATATTATCTGATTCATCGCATTCAATAAATTCAATTTGTACAACATTCACCCTGACAACATCCTCCGTGCTATACTGAACATCCGCCATCTCACAGACAAGCCGAAGGTTCAGCGCACCGAGTTTATTCCCTTCAATTATAAGATCCGTATCCAGATCATTCTTCTTCACGGTCTTCTGTAGATCATTTCTTGTGTCCAGCCAGAGCTGATTGCCTTTCCAGATTCTAACTTCAGCAGTGCTATCGGCGATCCGCTCCACCTTGAATGTAAGCGGAGAATCATTGCCCTGGATCAGATCCTTATGATTGAACTTGAGCTGAATCTTACCGAGATCATTTTCTTCATCAGCCTGCTGAGGTGAGTTGTCTTCGTTGTCAGGAGTGTTGTTCCCATCGTCATCATCGTCATTCAGTTCCAGAAAAAGCCCTGGAAACTGCTCATCGCGTTCTTCGACTTCTTTGGCTCCGTTACCGTCCTCACCTTCAGCGGATGTTGCTATAATATCCGCATGCAGGTATTCAAGCATTGTCTTTGCTTCATCTTCGGATGCGTCTTTATTTATGTAAAGCTTGTCATCATCAGGAAGCTTTATTATATTCTTGTTGCTGAGCGCGGCTCCGTCCGCATCCCCTTCATCCGCTTTGGTCTGCTTGGCTTCTTCCGGAACGATCAGGAGCGGCAGTGTCCTGAAGTTGTCCCGGTCCAGGCCGTCAATCACGCCGTCTGTGATAATTTCTTCAAAGGAGAATACATCCAGGGATTCTCCGTCCACTTTAACGCTGGAAAGCGTTTCATCATAGACCATGCCTGCACGCATCATACCGAGGAACGGCTTGGCCCTCATGTCGTCTTCCTGGTTGAGTGCGGTCACACCATTTACGACACCAGTGTAAGTATCGGATTCCTCGATATAGGTAATTGAAACATCCACTTCATATCCGTCGCTTGAACGGGCACCCA
>CAZGEP010000289.1:0-3190 GCA_964524955.1 uncultured Planctomycetota bacterium
GTGCTTTCCTGATTTACCCACTTTGCCGTCTGAAGACGAACAGAGCAGCTTTTTCCCTTCAAAATGTTTTCTGACAGATATAATATCCTCTATGAGGACATCAAGCTCGGAATACCCTTTGCCATCGATGACGAACCTGTTCGGTTTGACGGCGACAAAGCGAAGTTTTGTTTCATTAAGGAAATCTATATTCATTTTATTTCATTCTCCAATAATGTCGGCATGCAGTTGATCATGGCCTTTCTAACGTGTTCCAGGTCAATGCGGTCCTGATTGTCTTCCGCAGCTTCCCTGAGCACAACAATCATCAGGTTGTCGATTACCCTGGGAATGCCCGAGGATGCTGTAAAAACTCTTTCCAGTGCTTGCGGAGTTAACATTTCATGCTGGATTCCTGCCACACGGAAATGATGTTCGATGTATTGCTGAGTCCTTTCCCGGTTAAGGGTTTTAATTTCCCTGTGCAGGGCCATGCGTTGCATGAGGGCGGTGTTAATTCTGAGTCTCAGCAGTTGGACAAAATCCTCCGTCCCGGACATAATGATCGAAAAGAAGTTTTTTTCTTCAAAGCGGAAATTAGCGAGCAGACGGATGGTTTCAAGTGTCTTGTGAGACGTGACCTGGCATTCGTCGAGCACCAGGATGGGATTCACCGGTTGCATGTCCTCAATGCATTTTTGTATAACTTTAAGCATTCTGCTACGTGACATTCCGTTTTCAATCCCCAACTCATGGCAGATCAATTTCAGCATATCGGAATCGCCAACCTGGGCAAAGGGTATGTACATGACTTTATGAGTGTTGCCCGGCAATTTTCCGCACAAGTGGTTGAGCAAATAGCTTTTTCCGCATCCGGGTTCCCCTGACAAAAGAGCAAACCCCCTGAACTGCAGAAATTCCCGGAACAGCATCAGGGACTGCTTGCGGTGAGCATCCAGATAAGGTTTGCTTATTTCCTCTGTGAAGGGCAGATGCCTGAAGGCGTAGCGAGACAGTTTTTCCCTGAGATCATTTTTGTTTTCGTTATTGTTCATCATAAGATGCCTTTTGCTTCATGTTTTTTCTTCTTGGATTTCTGCTGTTAAAGTTGCGGTCAAGCAGGTTTGCCCGCCCAAAATTTCGTCCTTCATACCTGACATAGACCCGTTCCGGGAAAAAAGGATCATACTTAATGCTGATCTTCTTTTTAGCCAGGGCACTGTGAGTTTCAAATATCTTGCCGCCAAGGGAGAACGTCCCGTCGTTCTTTACCATCCTGGTATCCTCGAACGTAAAGATCTCATCGGCGTCTTCAGGCGGAAGCAATCTCAGCTTATAACTGGTCGCGAGCCACTTTTTTAAGGGACTGGTTTGAATTCCGTTATGATTGCCTCTATTGTACGTTATTTCGGTCCATTCGCTGAATTGCCTGTTAAGCTCATCAAGCGTTTTGGGTATACCGTTGATCTTAAAAGCATCGAAAAATGAGGTGCGGCATGTTTGAAAAAAGCGTTCTATTTTTCCTTTTGATGCTGCATCTCTTGGCTTTGTATGAATGATAGTAGTGCCCATCTTTGCCGCTATTCTTTTGACTTGCGTTGAAAGAAAAACCTGCCCATTATCGGCATAAAGCCTCTCCGGTATTCCCCTTTTTTGCACCGCTTGTTTCAAGCAATCAAGATAGGCCAATACGTTCTGTTCGAAATAAAATTGTCCATGACACAGCAATCTGGAATGGTCATCAAGGATGGCCACAAGATAGGTCTGACGCTTGCGATAACGTCCATCATTGCCACGATGCCGCAGGTAAACGCCGTATAAAATATCCACTTGCATAAGACTGCCCGGATAAGGTGCTTCAAAAGCACGCCTGTCTTTGCTTTCAGCCTCTTCTGTTAATGGCCGTTTATGCCTGACATACCGGTAAATCGTACTCTCGCTGGGCCTGTTCCCTATGATTTTTCCTTCATGTCTTAGCAGCGTTATTATGGTGCTGGTCTTCAAAGTGGGGTTCTTTTCCAGAAAAGCGTCTATCTCGTCCCGAACTAATCCGGGAAGATTTCTGAATGCTCCACAATCGCGCCGTTTGCTCGGTTCCAGCGCTTTCAAACCGCCACGCCGGTAGCGGTAAAGCCAATCCTCTATCGTCCCCCAGGCAAACTGACGGACGCTTCCGTCCGGTAACTCCCAGTATTTCTTCGACAGCGCTTCCATCTTGCTTTTTAACGTGCGATCCCCGTGCCCATGCAACAACGGTCCGATCACCATGTACCGGAATAGTCCCATCTGCTCATGCCAGTTACTGGCTTTCTTTCCCATTTTACACTCCTGTTATTAACGGTTTTTTCTTTCTCCCGGTTCAGGGAGTCATTGTCCGTTAAGTCTAAAATAACAGGAAACTTTTTTCTATAGCCAAATTGTATGGACTTGCCTTCAGTGCATTCACCTGTAATTAAAATGACTGGGTTAACGGGAAATTGCATGACAAAAAATCACATGAAAGACCGCCTCTCAAAGCCATAACCGATATAATATGGAATCCCGGCAAATTTTTTTTGAAAAAATCCGCTATCCGGGCAGCGGGGGACTTTTCCAAAAAAGGAATTTGAATGCTCATGCTCGGTTGTTCCGAAAAGGCCATAACGGCGGAGAATTGGAATGTAACCGCAGTTGTGCCCCCGCAAGAATCATCCCGCAAGGTTCATTAACACATTCGGGTGCTTCCTTCACAAAACAACCCATATTGCAATTTATCCCATCGGGAAAAACAAAAGATGCACAGGCCGAAAATGCCCCATACATCCAGTCTTTTATCTTGTCCCCGCTGTAAGACAGAGCGGGGGTTATCCCGCATTTCACAAAACCATCAAGCAATAAATGACGACACTCTATGTTCCAGTCATGTAACCATCGGTAGATGGTCGAGCAGCTGGGGCCCAGAAGCGTGCTCACTATTCGGGTAACACTCAGCCCTATAATGAAATAAAGATAGAATACCTTGGATATCTCTGTCAGTGAATAATGCTTGTAACGGGTCAGAAACGAAGGAAGGATACTCACTATGAGACCACAATCAGGACACCTGAAAACCAGTATCTTTATTGTAAGACTGCCATAAACTTTACGAAGATAGTACTTGTGAATATGCAACGGACGTTTCCGGTCACATTGGGGATTCAGACATTCAGACGGACGGGCTTCATCACACAGT
>CAZGEP010000290.1:0-3151 GCA_964524955.1 uncultured Planctomycetota bacterium
CCGGAAAAAGGGCAGAAAAAGCCCTTTTTCCGGGCATTTTGTCAAACTTCGGTTAAGGGCTGGTGAAAGGGTTGTGTATATTAACGTTGGGGAGTCCTTATTTGCAATATGGTTTGTATGTTTTTTGGGTTTGTTCAAGGTGTTTTTGGATCTTCGATTGTCTTTTAACTGTAGTCGATGGTTTAACTGCAGTCTATAGTCTATAGTCGATGGCCGATGGCTTGGGGCGTTCTTAGATTAATTGATGCTGCTTGAATAGATGAAACGTCACTCGGGCAGGTCGTCTAATTCCACAAATCGGAACTTGCTGATTTCCCTGCGTGCTTTGCTGATTTTCTTTAAGAAATTTTCGTCGTTTTCCAGCCTGTAATCCAGCCAATCTTCTTCGTCGTGAAAGCCGATTACCACGGCAGCCGGCTTTCCGTGCCGTGTGATCAGTACCTGATCGCTCTCCGCATCTTTGATTATTTTGCAGATGTCATTTTTTGCTTCGCTCATTGTGTGCGATTTCATTTCTGAACTCCTTTCTTCTTCAGCCAGCGCTCTGCAAGCGGTTTCGGGACAAATCCAAGTATTTCAACGCGCTTTGCTTTTTCATTTATATCGTAGAAAATTCGTAAATTACCAACCCGCATTCGATACTGCGGTTTTCGTATCCCGACAAGCCGTTTGATGCGTGTTTTTACAACACGGCTGGGTGAGTGAGTTAAATATTTTTTCATTGCTCGCTTTGCCGATACGCGCACCTCTGGCTCGAGTTTCTCGTATTGTTTTGCTGCGCTCTTTGCTATGACTATTGTGTGTCGCATTATGGGAATATTGTAGCCAGAATACAGGTTTTGTCAAGCAAAAGATGCCCTTAAAAGCCATAGTATTTAAGGGGGCATCTTTTTGGATGGTGAGAATTGCCCTGACATTCCATGTTAAAATGAAGGGGTTGTACATAAACATATAAACAGATCGTGTCGGGTGGATAAACTGAGGGCCGTACGTTGTAAGTTAATTTAAGAAAATTAATTACACACAGTCAACAACAGCCGGAATGGGGGATTTTTGAATGAAATCAAATGTTGTGGATAAAAAGAGTGGAGGGGAGGGGAGTTTATTTCACGTTGGCTGTTTATTTTCAGTCAGCATTTCACAAAGGGGACTGCGGTTGATGGTTTATGGTTGATGGTCTATGGCCTGGACCGTAAAAACCTCAACTGCGAAAAGCTTTTTTTGACGGGATCGACCGGATAACTGCGGATAAATGAAACTGAAAAATGTATTCAACGCAAGTGACGCAAGGGGAACTGCGGTGGATGGCTAAAACTGCGGTCGATGAAGGAACTGCAGTCGATGGTCAATAGTCTATAGTTGATAGCAAACCCAAGACTCAACAGGCAACAAATTTACAGACAGCTAACAAGTCCGTAATGGGTTTATCTATCCCGTAATCCCGTCTAAAAGAGGTTTTAAGTTCTTGCGTAGTAGGGCTATCTGCTATCGACTATTTACCATCGACTGCAGCTAAAACAGGATTGAACGGATGGAAAAAGCAGAATTAAGGGTCGGTAAAAAGGTCGGTGATTTGACTCGCATTCGTTTGCAGGAATAACGGGTTTTTATGTGTCCAGTCATTGGAATTTGAAAGGTGAGTTCGTCTGGGTGGTGAAAATTGGCTTGACATTCCAAATAACACCGTGCATGTTTTCTTTGTAAGTATTGACGCAACCTCAACTTTTAAGCATATACCAGCTTGCCTTTTGGCTGGGGGATAGAGCGGTTGAGTTCATTTGCGGTTTCGATCCACTCGTCAATGACAGTTTCTGCATTCTTTAAGGCTTCTTGATATGTACTCCCGTCTGCCATGCAACCTGCAAGCTCTGGAACTTCAGCGATATATGCTTGATCTTCATCGCTCCAATAAATAATGATCTCGTATTTACTTTTCATTTTTTATTCTCCGTACTGAGACGATACCGAATTATAATTTTCCGAACTTGTTTAACCTGATATGCTTTTGCCTTTGCCCCTTTCGGTTGAAGATTTAATATTTCTTTGACATCTTTCATTGTAAATATGTGATGGTCGCCTTTGATCCTCTCTTCAAATCCGAAAAGCTTTAACAGGTTGCATAGATCATTAAAACGGATATTTGAATCAGAGACACTATGAAGTATTTTGTCGATTAGTTTGTTAAATTTACCCATCACAAAATTATATCACAGGATTATATCAATGTCAAATAACGATTATAATTCAAACCCACCTTCAAAAAATTGTGGGACGTACATTGTTATATTAAAATAAAGGAAACGAAGGGGCTGTGCATAAAATGAGTGGAGGGTCTGTGGCTAACTGCAAAAGATTGACAGATACCTGTTCGGATCACCACAGAGCACACAGAGAGCACAGAGGAAGAATGGAGAGAGATGTTTTATTCGGTGTTATGATTGGCTGTGCGATACCGGTTGCCTGCAAGGGAATCAATCTTGACTGCGGATATCGCATTGACTGTTTCGTCGATGGCATAGAAATAGAAAGGTTCAAGTTGTGAATAAATACGCTCTCTGTGGTAAAAACAAGACCATATCCGAACAAGGCGGTCAACCGGCCGCCTTCGGCCGCCTGTTACCTTTAACGATAGCGAACCGCAAGAGATTGGCAGCTCACGTATCCTGTATCGCCTATTTTGAATTATCAGGATAGTCCCTTTTTCAAGCAACTCGGAGCATTCGCTTAGTACTTGTGTTAAATAGTGTTGAACATGTTTGGGTGTTTGATTGTGTGTTCTGAAAATAATGACGCTTGGCAGTGCCTTCCTGCTTGTTGTGAGGATATCACCAAAGTCAAAATCAAACGTCAGTACAATTCTCTTGTCTGCTGTTGCTTTCTGGATGATCTTGGTATCAGAACTCTTCGACATTCCAATGTCTCGTACATGGACAATATCATGATTTCTTTTCTGAAGCAAGTTGAAGGTGCTTTGAGATATTCCCATTGTCCGCAAGAAAACGCACAGCTATACAACCTCAAGGGGATGAATTTCTTCGTTGGTGATTGAAGATGCTTATTGAAGAGCCTGTTGAATATCGTCGGCTTCAACCGGGCAGGACATATTCTCTATGTACGAAGAGACCCGGCACTGTGTGGCATTTTAGGCGTC
>CAZGEP010000291.1:0-3092 GCA_964524955.1 uncultured Planctomycetota bacterium
AAAATCCACCTTAAACAACGCACTCAGCTGTTCAGACAATCCAGACCGCCTCAGCATGTCACTTCGGATTGATTGAGAAATTGCGTTCTGTTCATATTCATTCCTTTCAAATCAAAAAACAAATTATATATAATTTTCATGTCGGCATTTACAGGTTTCGTTGTAAATGTTCTCAAATTTTACTTTGTTTTTTATTTTCCTCCTTGATTTTTCTCAGATGGTTGTTTGTACCGTGCATAAAGCGGTCAAAGGTTCGGATGTTATTTGTGCAGCGTTCCCGTACTGCTGACCAGAACTTTCTGTAATCGGCAACCTGTTTCCAGGATTCCGGTGATTCGGGATCTATGGTTGCTTTCGCCCATGCTTCCTGAGCCCCTTTTTCCCCCTTATGCAGGTTCCGGTAGTAGGCAAGAGTTTTGATAACCGGCCCTGATACGAGCGGATATTCTTTTGGAAAGAAAAGGTGGATCGCCATGGTTCCGGGAAAGTACGAGGGTTCTTTGGGAGGTAGTTTTTTCGCGGTGTTTGACTTGCTCTCAGGGTTCTCATGCAGCCTGCAGGCATTGCGGAGCATCTTTACGCACTCGGATTCCATTTTTAATATTTTCTCATCAACGGTAAGATCTTTTTTGTCGATTTCGTTAAGTTTGTCCAGATAGGTTGTGCGTGTTATTTCTCTCAGCTGCTTGAGACTTTTTGCAGTCATTTCCCTGTATTTCTTACCGCACCATTCCATAAGCTTGAGCAGGTTATCCTCAGTAACCGCTGCTCCTTTCCTATTAATAATTGTATCTGTAATTTCAAAATATGTATCTTCATTGTACGTTTTATTGTCATACCACTTGTCGGCCGTGTATTCCAGCCAGCTGGCATTCCAGGATGCCATGAAGTATTGCAGGGCTCTTTTGTCTTTGTTCCTCACGTTTGTGTTCATTTCCTGACCGAGTGAAGATGAATTTATTAGTGCTGCTCCGGAACAGACTTTATTTATCAGGGCTTTAACCGCGTTAACAGCAACACTGTCAGTGTCAATTCGGTTATCATCCAGCTGTTTCCGGGTAAATTTACGGTGTTCTTTTAGGATAATGTTCAACTCGGAAAGCTTTGTTGCAATCATTTTCAGTTTTTCCTGGAAATATTTATCAAGGGTACTATGAGCTTCAAGCAGAAGCCTTTCAAGCAAGTCCGTCAGACGGCCATTGTTAATGTCAACAGCATACATTTCTGCGTTAAAATTTCCCCTGCCCTGTTTCTCACAAAGCTCAATCTCAAACCGACTGACAATTTTATTGCCCTGAGATTTTTTAATGCCTGCCAGAGGAAAAACAGCATCCGTGAGCACACCTCTTCTCAACCATCCGTACTTCGCCGCAAAGAGGATCAATGCTCGCGGGTCGGTATTCTCTCTGGCGTGTACTTCTTTAAGAGATTTCAGGTGTTCTGCAAGTTTGCTTTCGGGTTTCGGCTGCTGGTCCGGATCCTGCACCAGCAGCTTACCCAGTTCTTTTCTAGTATGGTTACTTGAATAACAAATCCCAAGAAGCTCTCCAGCCATCTTTATCTGAACCGGCACATATTCCTCCAGTTGCCGGTTTTTAAGTTTCTGAATTAAATCAAGCCGGCTGTTAAGCCATCTAATGAACAATGCCGTCTGGTCTTCTGGCGAAGAGAGAAAGCCATGGTCTTCTCTAATTTTTTTAAAGATTCTGCCAGCTTCTTCACTACCAATCTGAGTTTCGTTGTCAGGAATTTCATTCATTATGGTCTTAAGAATAGTGCTTCCAAAGACAAATATGCCGGCAAACGCAAACTGAGGCGGATTGATTTTTCTGTTTGTAATAATTCTGGTTACATTACTGCTGAACTGATAAAGGGTTTCGAAGGATGCCGGATATAGCGATTTATAACGTTTCATCAGACATTCAGATGTTTTCACCTGATCGCTGTTTTCTGTGCCCTCCGGATTCAGACGAAGGATTAATTCTAGATGTATGTTCTTCATTATGACAGGATGTTTTGCGCTTGTCAGGGGCGAATTCACAAACAGATAAAATTTCCTCAGCCTTGCCGCCTTTCTGCGAAGTTCAATTATCTGCCTGATTTCTTTCTTGGCACCTGTGAGTTTGCCTTCGGCTTCTTTTGTATCTTTTTTTAATTTATCGATCAATGGGGCGGTAAACGGATAGCCTGGCTCGTCAAGGTTGGGGTTTCTGGAAAAAAGAAAAGTACCTGAGAAGTATTTGGGGTCGGCTCTGTCTGCCAAGACCTGTTCGTGTTTATTGTTGGAGGGAAAGTACTGATCCAGCAGATACAGGATCGCCGCAGTATCCATCATTTGAGGCGACATCATCTCCATTGCCTGCGATTCATATTTTCCAGCCAGAGCCCGTGTTTCTTTATGAAGTTCAAGAAGGGATGGTTGGATGCTGTGGTTATTTGAGCCGGAATTTCCAAACAACTCCTGGACTTTTCTTTCAAAGGTGGAATATCTTTGTATTTTGGTCAGGCTGTTTATCTTCCGGTTGACGCTGGTCCACTTCTTTTTCAGGTCAGTAAATTCATCCTCAGTTTTGTCTTCTGATTTTTCAGGATTGTCGTTCATGTTTCACCATATTCCTTGACTTTTTTGATTATAAAGGCTGAAGAATGCCTTGTCAAGATGAAATATTTATAGGGTCTTTTACCACCATTAAAGTCCGAATTACGAAGATTTTAATTTTATTCTGAGATATCTGAAGGACAGAACAGTTGTTTCAGGCTTTGAGCAAACCGGACAATTTGCGCACATTTTCGATCAGGCAAATCGGACATTTTCTGAATATTCCTTTCCGCCGATCTTGCATACAAAATACAAAAAGCCTGTAAAGCCGCTATGGTAAATGGTTTAAACGTGGCTGGTGTTTTGATCAATCAAAAACATGCTGAACTTTCCCAAGGGTAGAGAGACCGCGGTGGTCTCAAAATATTTTTTATCTTATTTTAAGGAGGTCTATTATGGATCGTGTTAAAGTATTTGCTGAAATGTCGGAAGTGTTTGAAATTTTTGTTAACGTCCCAGAGTTTGTGGGGACTGGAGTTTAATTCCTCTGAGT
>CAZGEP010000292.1:0-3064 GCA_964524955.1 uncultured Planctomycetota bacterium
AACTGGCCGAGGAAAGAATTTTCGAGGAATGGACTAAACTGATTCTCAAAGGCACCCGCCCGTCACTGGGCCTCCGATTTCTGCAGGACTGCGGCTGGTCCGCTACTTCCCGGAACTGGACGCCCTGATCGGCTGCGAACAGGATCCGGAATGGCATCCGGAAGGGGATGTATGGGAGCATACGCTTCACTGCATGGATGTTTTTGCAGGAGATCGAAGGGGGGATCGGCTGGAAGACCTGGTCGTGGGGTTTGCGGTACTCTGCCACGACTTCGGAAAGCCTCTTACCACCGCATGGCGGGATGGTCGCATCAGGTCGTTGGCCCACGAACCCGCCGGTGAAGAACCGACTCGGACCTTTCTGCGGCGAATGACCAGGAATCGTGCCCTGGTGGAGTGGTGAGATCCGGTGAGAATTGCTGCTCGGCGAAGGTTTGAGAGGGGACTGCTTGTGCAGTATGGACATGCCGAGCTACGGGCAGAGAGCCAGGCAAAGATGGCGCCGGCACTGGAAGGCCGGAACGGGCATGCAGTATCCCGGTTACTCGGACATGATGTAGTCGAGAACATCAAGGTTCCGGTAGCGGACGGAGCCTCCCACTTTCTTCCGTTTTGAAAGGAAAAGTCTCCGTGCTTTTCCAGTTTCTTGAAAGCGGCAAAATTGACGCTGAGCATCTCGGCCGCTGCACGCTGTTTGATCAGCTTCGGCCGGATCGGCGGTTTCAGGCTGCCCTTCTGTGCCAGGTGCCGAAGGTTGGACAGGAGCTCTCCCTCCTCTCTGACGGAGATGATGCCTTCATCCACGAACGGCCTTATCAGCCTCGCAATGATGGTCACTGTCTTGGGTCGGATGATCTGTTCCATGTAATTCATTCCTTTCATTTGCGTGCTCCATTGAATTTGTGTGGCAGTGAAGAACACATTGCTGCGTTACTGCCCAGAAGACGGTTCCCGGAAAACTTGCCACGCGGAAGGTTGCTTCATGATGCAACTTCGCGGGTCGCGGCAAGTCAAGGCTTGGTATGGCAAGACTCTCTGTGAATCCTTGCGCAACCGATGTGATGTCTTTTGAGCAGACATCCAGAGCGTACGCAATATTAATAAAAGTCAACTGGGGGAACCATCATGCGTACTGCAACAATGAACCAGATCCGCGAGCGTTACGGACTTCCGCGACACATTACGCGGTATCTCCGTGACACCGGTCAAGTCCGGTACATAAAGACCGGCAATGACCAGCGTTGTACGGTGCTCGTGAATCTCGATGACCTGAAAGAATGGCTCGAGTCTCGACAGACGCGGGATGCCGGGGGCAAGCACTAGCTCAGGCCGGCATGCAATGAAACTGCGGTGAGGTGCGTTCTTGCTGACGCGACCCGAAGACCCGGCGGTCGGAATGGCTGGTTTTCGTCGACCGCTTTCATCCAAGCCACAGCGGTACGGCTAGACACCTTTGACGGGTTCGCGCTGCAATTCTTTCACCGCAAGCATGGAAGCATTACGTGCCTGAAAAAACCGGCTTTGGAAAGTGAATCGCTCTCTGCGCGGCTTCAGGAGCAACATCCCGACGCATAAAACGCTATACACTTCTGCCATTTTGCCCAAATTTGTATTTCCTCTCTTTATTTGTCTTCTGAAGTTACTCTTGATTGCATCAGTTTCATGCACAGAGCGCACGCCTATAATTTTCAGTGCTCGATGGGTTATTTCCAATTGCCTGTTCTTCAATTTCATGCCTGCATGTGTCATGATGTCCAAATCTCCATGCGCATGCGATGTCGCCATCCATCGGCAGAGAACACCCGCAATTTGCGCAGTCTTTATCTGCCAATATATTGTTTTAGGCATGGAACACAATACGAGGGCACCCTTTTATGGTACAAAAACTAAGTGCTACAATCGAAGATTATCTGGTAACGGTCTATCGACTGGAGTGTGAAAAGCGGGTGGCTCGACCGCGGGACATTGCCCGCGATCAGAATGTGGCAAAGTCGACTGTCACCGCAGCATTGAAAAGTCTTGCAGATAAAGGACTGATAAACTACGAGCCGTATGAGTCGGTGACGCTTACCGAGAAGGGAAAGGAGCTTGCGCAACCCCTGGAAATGCGCCACCGGATCCTGCTGGATTTTCTGGAAGAAGTCCTTGACCTTGATGCTGAGACCGCCGAGAAAGCGGCGTGCGGGATGGAGCACGGTGTCGAAGAGGAAGCACTGGAGCGCATGGTATGTTTTATTTCATTTACCAAAAAGCAACAGCCGGGCGGTACCGAATGGCTGGCGGAATTCCGCACGTTCATCCGCAAATGCGGAAAAGGCAAGATCTGCCGCGAGTGCATTGAGGAATATAGGAAACGTGATCCTGCTCAGGGCAGGTAGATTCGCAAAACCTGGCTGTTGCCGAAGATAGCATCCCGTCCGGAATCAGAGGTGGGCATTGTACGTGATGAAATGGTTAAATAAGCTTTCCCGCTCACAGCCCAATCGTTCTTTCCCCGTTTAGGACATGGCAACCTTCGTCATATTCGGCATGGAAGTGTCTGCCTTCCAGTGGTTTTCTCTGTTTCTTCCAGGACGACACGGTATATGTCGAGTTTGTCCGCATCTCTGATCAACTGCACATAAGACAAACTGCGGCACGGGAGCGGAGATGGGATGACTCTTTTGTTGTGCCAGCGGATACCGTCCAGAATCGGGCGTTGTTCTTCATGCATAAGACCGGCGAGAAAGTGTTCGTTCCGAACAATACGCCAGCCGAGTTCTCCGTGATCGACGGAAGCCGCGTCAGAAAAGGTATGGTACTTGATGAATTGCTGGAAGCGTCCGGTGTCATGGAGCAGGCCCATTGCTTCGGCGTTGTTCTGCTCTGAGGCGGTATATCCCAGGTCTGTACTCAAAGCACGTGCTTCATCGGCTACGCACTCTGAATGGGTGAGCTTCAGCTTCAGAAATGGGTGGAGATCGCCCGTGCCGATGCCGAAAGTGGCCAGGTACTCAGCGAAGATTGTCGTTATGTCTGCCAGCTGCCGATCTGTCATGATGCGGTGATTGGCTTGCAGCCCTTA
>CAZGEP010000293.1:0-1944 GCA_964524955.1 uncultured Planctomycetota bacterium
ATGGATGTAGTGGCTGTTTATAGGAGAGTATGTGAAACATAAGTCGGACAGAAACATGAAAATCTTTTATGTCTATTTCCACGACACCAAATTCGTACCTATTCATACATATGAGATTGTGCGAGAAATGATAAATCGCGGATGGAAGGTTCATTTATTTACTTCTTTGAAAGATATAAATTCAATGGAAAGTCTATTGGAAATAGGGGCCAACCTACACAACATTAAAACAATAAAAATGCGATTTTTGGTAGAGTTTTATTTCATGGCATTACTAATCCCACAGCTCTCTATTCAATCACTTATTCAGAAACCCCATATATTTTATAGTCGTCATTCCGCCACCTCATGCTTGGTAGCCCTTATTGGAAGGTTTTTCGGAATCCCCTGTGCACTTGAGGTCAATGATATCTTGCCGGACAAACTCCGGTTCTCAGAGACCTCGAGGCTTAAGTCCTTATGGGTCAGTGTCTATCATTATGCTGCCTTCCATGCCGCCGATCTACTTCTTCCAGTAACTGAGCAGATAGGCTCGTGGATGAAGGAAACTTACCGGCTTAGCCCAAGAAAGGTGGCCATAGTGCCCAATGGTGTGAACACGCAACGGTTTTCACCGAAACCTTATCAGGAAGCCAGACGACGGTACCGCATGCCCCTTGACTCCAAAGTGATCCTCTCTCTGGGGAGTCTTTTCCCCTGGGTCGGCATGGAAACACTATTGTCAGCGGCTCCTCGAGTGCTTTCGGTATATCCGAATACGCTTTTTGCAATCGGAAGCGGGGAAGAGCCGTATCTCAGTACAATCAAGAAGGCTGTGATTCAGGCCGATCTAATGGATGTCTTCTTATTTCCGGGTTTTATCCCTTGGAATGAGGCCTCTTGGTTCATAAGTACAGCGGATATCTGCGTGGCTCCATTTGTCTTCAAGGACACGCGCTCCGGCATCTCGTCGCTACGCGTTTTTGCATACTTGGCCTGCGCAAGGCCTGTAATCGGAAGCGATATCCCCGGTCTGGGAGATTTGCTAGAGAAGGAGGGCATGGGACGCTCATTTGAAATGGGAGATCACGATTCCCTTTCAATGGCACTCATCGAGCTTTTGAGTAACAAGGAAACATTGAAAGAGATGGGTGAGAGAGGACTAGACTTTGTTTCGAGACATCATGCTTGGGAGATCATCGTCGACAGGCTTGAGGAAGTTTTTCAGGGATTCACTGCGGTGAAAAAGGTATGAATTCATGTGCGGCATATGCGGCATTATATTTCGTGATCCCCAGAGAACAGTCGATAAAAGCATTCTGAGGGATATGACCGGTTTGATGTCTCACCGGGGACCCGATGACGAGGGTCTCTATATCCATAGGAATATCGGCATTGCTGTCAGGCGTCTGTCCATTATCGATGTTACTGGAGGACATCAGCCTATGGTGAATGAAGATAACACCGTTTCGGTTGTGTACAATGGCGAGATCTACAATTATCTGACCATAAGGAAGAACCTTGAGGTCAAAGGACATGCTTTGAAAACCCGGTGCGATACCGAGGTTCTTGTCCATCTTTATGAAGAATATGGCAGGCACATGGTGGATCACTTGAATGGCATGTTTGCCTTTGCCCTCTATGATCAAAAAAAAGGGCAACTATTGCTGGCACGGGATCGGCTCGGAATCAAACCCCTTTACTACCTGAAAGCCAGAGAATGGCTTCTGTTTAGCTCTGAGATAAAATCCCTTCTATCATTCCCTGAGTTCAAGCGGGAACTGGATCCTGAGGCCCTCCATCACTATTTGACCTTTCGTTTTGTCCCGGCCCCCATGACGATGTTCAGAGGGGTGAAGAAATTGCCTCCAGGGTTTTTCCTCGAATACATTCCGAGCCGAGAATTCTTGAAAGTAAGACCCTATTGGGACATCGCTTTTGCGCCAGTTGAAAAGGGTGTTTCAG
>CAZGEP010000293.1:1954-2995 GCA_964524955.1 uncultured Planctomycetota bacterium
GAACCTTCGAGAGCTCGTACATGATGCAGTGAGAATCCGGTTGATGTCCGACGTCCCTTTGGGAGCCATGCTGAGCGGAGGAGTGGATTCCAGCATTATCGTGTCCCGCATGGCAAAGGCATCCGATAAAACCGTCTCTACATTTACCATAGCCTATGAGGAGGAAGGCCTTCACAATGAGGGGGCTTTTGCAAAGGTTGCAGCCGGAGCATATAAGACCGATCACCATGAGATTTTCTTGCGTTTGGAGGATTTCATCGAGAACCTCGAGCGCATGGTCTATTTCATGGATGAGCCAATCGCCGATCCGGCAGCAATTCCCGTCTATGAACTCTGCCGGCACAGCAAGGATTACGTGACGGTTCTCTTGTCCGGAGTCGGGGGGGATGAGCTGTTTGGAGGCTATGGGGTTTATAGAGAGGCAATCTATTCTGATTACCTCAGACGAATACCTCGTTTTGTTTGGGATAACTTGATTCTTCCCACGTACAGAATGCTGCCGGAAGCTATACCGGGCAAGAATTTTGTGAATCGAGTTCAGATGCCCATAGAGGATATATTTCTTGGGAGTTCAGTCATTTACGGAGGCTTTTCAGAACGTGACAAGAAGGCACTATATAGCGACGCTGTTGCCGGGCTGCAATCCCACTTTAACTCCCACGACGTGGTGCGGAAGACGCTCGCAAGGGTATCCAGTGCTAGCAGCCTCCACCAGATGATCTATGTGGATACCAAACACTGGCTGGCAGATAGCCACTTGATTATGATGGACAAGATGTCCATGGCCAACTCCCTCGAATTGAGAACCCCACTGCTGGATCACCGTGTGGTAGAGCTTGCTGCTTCACTGCCCGAGAGCTCAAAGGTCGATCTCCTGGGCTCGAAAATTCTTTTCAAGGGTGCCTTTAGGGCCGAGATCCCGAGACAGATCATTGCCCGCCGGAAGAGGGGGTTTTCGACGCCACTCCAAACATGGCTAAGGTCTGCCGAGAACGATCTTGCCGGGATCCTGCTGAGCTCTGGAGGTGTTGCAGGGGATAT
>CAZGEP010000294.1:0-2975 GCA_964524955.1 uncultured Planctomycetota bacterium
AAATCAAACCCGCCCGCTGAGAGCTGGCCGTGCTCCGGGCTCCCCTCTACAATACGGATGATTTCACGTACATTCAGGCAGGCGCGCAGGCCCTTGCGCACCCGGGGATCCTGTAACAGTGGATTGTTGAAATTCAGGGCCAGACAGTGAAAACTGTACTGGAAACGGAGGGTCTCAATGCCCCGACATGAACAAGCGGCCTCCCAGTTATCTCTCCGGATATACGTGCAGAAATCAGACTCTCCCCGCATGAATGCGGCAAAGGCGGCCTCGCGCGTACCCACCGGACGGATATGGATGCCCTGGTTTGCGGGCACGCCTTGGGGGTATTTGCTGAAGGCTGCCAGATGCACGCTTCCGTCTGTGTCTGAGCTGAGAAAACGATACGGGCCTGCGCCCACAGGATGGCGATTAAAGGCGCGGACTGTATCCGGGGTCAGCGGCGAAAGCATGTGTGCAGGAAGGATCTCAAAGCAGAGATAACGCCTGGGATTTCGCACCGGTTCGCTGAAGCGGATCCGCACGGTATGCGGGTCAAGCACCTCGCAGGACTGAATGCGCCGGACCGCGTAATTCTTTACACGAAATCCTTTGGTCTTGTATGCCTGGACGGAAAAGGCCACATCCGCGGCAGTTACCGGGGTGTTGTCATGAAACCGGTAATCGGGTGCCAGCTCAATCCGGACTGTATCCGGACTGACTCGAACAATTTCTTTTGCCAGAGACATATAACTACTGCCGTCTGAGTCTACACGCACGAGTTTTTCAAAGACCATGTCGCAGAGATTGCCGCCCAGGTCATGGGTAAAGTCAATGGGTGTGATTGGCCCCACAGGCGTCTCCGGAGACCAGCGTATAATGTGCCGGGACTCTTCTTCCTGTTGAATACGCGATAAAAGGCCCCACACCAGCACAGCGGCAACCGGAAGAAAAAACAGCGAAAAAATTTTTATTTTTTTTCCAGACACGTCCTGTTCTTTCAAGAAGACAATCTAAAAGTGCACATTTTTTTGTGCACAGCGCACAAAAAGTTGTGCACTCATTACTCATAACTCTTTACTGCAGTCACTGCACTCCTTCGGCAGCAAAACAATAAACTCCGCGCCAATGCCGGATTGGGATTTGAAGCGAATTTCTCCGCCGTGTTTTTCAATCACAGACCGGGTAATGGCCAGCCCCATGCCCATGCCTTTTCGCTTTGTGCTGCAAAAGGGCTCGAAAATTGTATCCTGATCTTCCTCGGAAATACCGGGCCCTGTGTCTGCAACTCGAACCCGGATCTGTCTGTCTGAACATTCAAGAGAGATGGTAATTCTGCCGCCGCGTTCCATGGCTTCGATCGCGTTTAGAATCAGGTTGGAAAAGGCTTCGTGAAGGTGCGTGCGGTCTGCGTCCAGCTGCACGCATTCGGTGTTCCGTTCCAGCCGGATCTCAATGCCGGCAGCAGCACTTTTCTCCTGCATCTCATCCGTAACGGTCTGCAAAAGTTCCGACAGATTCACGCGGGTTCTGGAGAGTTTGATTTCCTGGGTCAGACGGGCAAATTCGTCCATTACTTCCCGCATGACCTTGACCTGCCCTGGTACAATACGTTCAAATCGTTCAATAAATTCCGGATTCTGCTTCTTCTGGCTGAACGAGGAAATAAACGTATGTATGGTGGCCAGCGGGTTGCGGAGTTTGTGTGAAATCCGGCTGGTAGCAAATCCCACGGCAGAGAGTTTTTCCAGCCTGCGTATCTGAGCGAGCTTTCGGACCATCTGATTGAATGCAGCCTGAAATTCACCGAATTCGTCGGACCGGATGACGTCGACCTGTTCCTGCGTGCTTCCAGCCGAGACCCGGGCTGCGGCCCGGGTCAACCGGGTGAGTGGTCGGGTGAAATTCCGGGACAGCGGAACGGCCAGCAGAATAAAGACCAGGACCGTTGCAACAAAGATAATCATCACTTTCCAGCGCATGGCCTGCATCAGACTCAAGGCCTGCCCCAGGGGCTGATCCACAATCAGGCCCCAGGGGTGCTCCATACCCGCAACAGTAACCGGTGTAAAGGAGATGTAGCGTTTGCCGGCGTCTGCGGACATGTATTCCCGGTTGAATGTCTGAACCGGCACAGCGTTGCCGATGGCCTCAAATAGGTTGGGATCCACATGCTTAAATACCCGGGTTTTGTCCCAGTGCGAGATGACAAATCCGCTGCTGTTAATCAGAATGGCTCCCCCGTCCCGTATGGTCCGGAAGTAATAGGGTTTTCCGGAGAAATCGATTTGGTCCGTTATGTTCCAGATATCCCGGAGATTGACTTCCACGATCAGAAAACGGCGCGGTTTGCCGAATTTCATGACCGGTGCCGAGACCGTGATCAGGGGCGACTTTTCACTGGAGATCTGTACACGGGAAAACCGGATGCGGCTGCGGTCACTGAGATGTTCAAAAAAACCGGTTTCTCTCTTGCCGAGCGATGCCGGAGTTCCCTGGGTGGAAATGACCACGCTGCCGTCCGGCTCCACCAGAAATGCCTTGCTGAAGAGATCCCGGTTGTGCAGCGTCATATTCATGAGCAGGGTTTCCTTCTGCCAGTCGGAGAGCTTCATGGTCTCAAGGTGTTTGGCGGTATTTCGGATGGTCTGGATGGCCTCTTTCAGAAAAAGCCGAATTTCATCCGCGCCCCGACGGGCCGCGAATTTGCGGTCCCGGTCCATGGTCCGGGTCACGGCACTGCCGGCTTCCTGGATGCTCAGAAAATAAAAGATCAGCAGCGGAATGCCTCCGGCAGCACTGAGCAGAATCAATAGTTTGAACCAGATGCGGTTTCTGATTTTCATAAACAAACACTATAGCAGGAAGACCGCTCCGCCGCAACAGAAAAATACACAATTAGTGCAAACTGATCCCGGACTTATAAATATAAAAAATCATTGTAACCGTTCACGGGTTACTTGGGGAAAATCATCCGTGATACGAATTTTATTCAG
>CAZGEP010000295.1:0-2942 GCA_964524955.1 uncultured Planctomycetota bacterium
CTGATTCGCTGGCGTTCCTGAACAATGGGTGTCCACGTATTTCCGGGCCGCGCTGTAATCGAAGGCAAGCGCGGCAGTATTCCGGACAACCTGCCGCCTATTCTCCAGCGGCTGAAGATCGATCCCGCCGCCTACGTCAAGTTCATCGCCCGGAGCAAAAAGAGCCGCTTCAGCAATTTCATCGGACCTGTCGAGGCGATGCGGAACCTCGCCGAGCGGTTCGGCAAATCCTTCCTCAAGGGCCAGACGGCAGCGGCGCAGCTATTCAATCCAGGCTGAAGCAATCCGAAATCCAGATTCCCTGCTCAATGGCCGCAAGGCCAGATTTCCCGTGCCTGCAATCCGGCGAATTGGTTGATTTTTGAGCAACGGACAGCCAAGCTCGGCATTTTCCGCAATTCCCGGCACTCACTTACCGAAATCACCGGACTGATTCGCTTGTTTTCTAGGTTGTGGGTGTCTACGTATTTCCCTAAGTTAGTCGCGGTAGGAATGCCGGTTACCCGGCACCCCCCGCACAGATCCGGACGTGCGCTACTAACGCATCCGGCTCCTGCTTCGAGTCAAACGCTCCAGCGTTGATTCGGATAGGGGTGAACGATACGCACACTGGGGACCCATCGCCGGATCAACCGGGTCATGGTATGCCAGTTGATTGGCCGTTTATTGCCACGGCGGCGAAGAGCCTTGTGCCACTGACGACATATCTCGGTGCGAAAGGCATTAAGTGACCATCCATTGCCGGGGACGCCGTAGTACTGGATCAACCCAGTGAGCATCTGCCGGATTCGACGGCCTTGATCATGCATCGGAATGCACCGATTGGTCATCAGCCACTGCCGGATTCTGGCCAGAATGGCTCGCTGACGAGCAGCGATGGTCTGGCGACGAACCGTAAACGCGCCATCTTTGCGGCGCACAGCACACAAGTGGGTAAAACCGAGAAAGTCAAACGACTCCGGTTTACCCTGCCCTCGGGCCTTGCGGTTGCTCCCGGCAAAGCGGCCGAATTCAAACAGCCGGGTTTTGTCCGGGTGCAGGTTAAGTCCAAATTGTGCCAGTCGTTCCTTCAAGGCGGCATGGAAGGCCAGCCCATCACTGTGGTGCTGGAAACCCAGCACGAAGTCATCGGCATAACGAACCATGTACACCTCGCCACGCGCATGGCGTTGCCGCCATTGGTGGACCCATAGGTCGAGGACATAATGCAGATAGATATTGGCCAGTAGCGGCGAAATCACTGCACCTTGCGGGGTTCCAACCCGTGTCCTCTCCCGACGCCCCTCGTCCTCAACGCCTGCCCGGAGCGTACGCGCCAGAATATCCAGAACTCGCCGGTCGCTGACCCGGTGACTGACAAACTGCATCAGCCATTCATGGTCAAGATGATCGAAGAACCCCTGAATATCCGCATCCAGCACCCAGCTGACCTTCTTTGTTGTCAGGGCCATATACACTGCATCCAGCGCCTGATGTTGACCTCGGCCCGGTCGAAAACCGTAGCTGAAGCCCAGAAAGTCCTCTTCATAGATGCTCTCCAGCACCCAGATCAACGCCTGTTGGACAATTTTGTCTTCAAGCGCGGCCACGCCGAGCGGCCGTTGCCGACCGTCCGGCTTGGGTATCCAGACTCGCCTGGTGGGGCGGGGATGATAGCTGCCTGTGTGAATGCGTCGGTGCAAATCCTGCAGATTCTCTTGCAGGTTGTCACCGTAGCCTTCCCAGGTCTGGCCATCGACACCCGTCGCCGCCTTGCGATTCAGTGACCGATAGGCCTGTTCCAGCCGATCCTCACTGACATGATGCAGCAGATTGTTGAAGCGCATCGAGGCATCCCGTCTCGCTGCCTTGCGCAGCCTGAGCAATCCCGATTCTGCTTGCCCTTCGCTCTGTGTCGAAGTCACAGCCGCCTGCTCAGTCTTCCTCTCAGCCAGGACCCTTCGCTCCACAGACTCCGTCATTTTCAAGGTCTTCTTCGTCAATGTTGTTCGCCTGTCTCTTCGCTACTATGGTCCTGTCCGACTCCCCGTTCACGAAGCTGAGCTCATTTTCAGCATTTCCTCAGCCCGACCGTCGTGGAATCTTCGACGGCACTGAACGGGGCCTCCCGGCTTCCGTGTGATAGACATCAATACATGCACCGGGTCTGTGACTCCGGAGAACCGGCCAGCCACTCGCGTATCGCAGCTTGCCGTATTGCCTTCCCCTTCACCCAACAAGGTCAGCATTCTCAACGGTGATTTCGGAGCTCAATACCGAGCCTGTACCTTCCCCTGTCAACGCTTAACGGATGTCCTCACGAACATCCGCCCATGACTCGGGGCTCTGGCGGGCTGCTAACCCTTTCCAGATAGCGGGATTGCACCGCTTGATCTACCACCGGCTTTGGCCGGCGCTCTGGGTGTCCCTGTAATCGGATATCCGAAACTACGACGGTCGTCCAGGGCCAGCTCACGCCCATCCGGATCTTCCAGCGACCGGTACGGGCGACCCGCCAGAACCTTTCGCGCCAGCCTCGTCTTGCCCGACTGCCGAGGGCCGGTCACCGTGACAATCGGAAAACCGCCAGCAGCTCGTGAACCAGGGATTCAACACCACGTGGAAACAGCTTGAAACATAAGTGTAGTTTATGCAATTTGTAAATTAGATTTACATATTAGATATTCATGGTCGGCTTTCAAGCTCAGTGCCCCAACCACCGCGAGCTGCTTCAGCGTTGCCCGTCGGCGACTTACCGCCGACCGGCTTCGGCCTGAACCCTTCTTTTCCTGAACCCTGAACCCTATCCTTTCCCTTCCACATCCTCCGCCAACCACGCCTTGATCAGCGACTGATACGGCATGTCGCGCCGGTTAGCCTCGATCTTGATGCGCTCGAGCAGGGATTCTGGCAGACGCAGCGAAATTGTCTTCGTCGAAGGCTTGAGGTTGGGCATGCGCACC
>CAZGEP010000296.1:0-2938 GCA_964524955.1 uncultured Planctomycetota bacterium
TACTGTACCAAGTGCTGAAACAATAGCACCGCCATCAATATTATTCTGCTGAATCCAGAAAATATCTCCAGATGTAAATTGAGTAGCATTCAATCCAGTGGGACTTTCAAGTGTGACTGCTGAGTTACCTGTATCAACACTTTCAATCTTACCTCTTGCACTTGAATTCAATCTTCGTCCGCCAACTGCTGACAACTGATCAAATATCAACTCTTGAAATCGTGCCGCTCCTCTTACGAGAATTGATTCTCCTGTGATATCACCTGCTGAATTGATCTGATACCCTTGTGAAGTAAATCCTCCCGGAGACCAATTAGCTGACTCAATATCAACTGGGATGAATTTCCTACCCGAAGTGATGACTGTTGTACCATCTACTTTATATCCTGAGTCTGCTCGTACAAATGCCGAGGAATGAATTCGTTCAGCAGGTGATGCTACTCCAAATCCGTATTTATTGCCATTGAGATCAAATGAAACCAAACTTGATGTGCTGTTAAAACTTGTCCATAGCACTCTATCAAGACCACCATCACCACCACTATTCCTCCATCGTAATGTCGTTAACCCTGTTAAAAAATCAGTTTCAATGTTTGCTGTTAAAGACTGTGTAGAAGATGTTGTTGATGTATTTTTTAAATTTAATGGGGAATTAGCGTCAATACTTACCATCCCAGAAAAGTCACCACTACCTGCGTTGACAATATTCCTACCCGAGTCGATGACTGTTGTGGAGCCTATCTGTATATTATTAACAACCCTTAGATTATTTGGGATTGTTACCAACCCACTTACAGGAGACATTTGTAATATTGTTGAAGCGCCGTCTGCACCCCAAAAACGGACATCACCGCCATCTATTCGTATAGTTTTCAACCCAGCTTCGTCAAACCTGATGACATCTGAACTGCTTGAACGATTAAATCTTAGGCTCCCATTATTTATAAATACATTGCTTGTAAACGTACCACCTACAAAACTCGCATTCCTATTCGAGTCGATGACTGGTTGACCGCCAATTTCAAAATCACCAGATACAATATTAATATTTTTATTGTTCTTAATTTGGAACAGATCATTTGTCCCGTAATACATAGAGATTCTTTCACCGAGAGCCATTAAACTATATCGGCTTGTCTGGCCGGTATCAAATATTGTGAAAGATGGGCTTGAAGCACCCGATATTTGTAATGTAATATCTGTAAAGTTAGCCGGTGTCGGCGTTTGTGTGTTTATGCCTACACTTCCACCATTGATAAAATTGTCTTCATTTCCTGTCAATCTCCATTTCAAATCTCCGTTCTCATAATACGATATGCCTTCCTGAGTGGCGTAAGTAATATAGTCCCCACTGGTGTTGCCCATACCGTTGAAAAATATGTTAGTACCAATGTTTAAACTTCTATTCGAGTCGATGACTGGTGTGCCGTTAATCCTGAACTGATTTGCATTTACATCATCATCAAACGTAAAACCGTTCGTACTTCCCCAAAGCATACTGCGATTACCGCCCGGCCTTTCAACAATAATACCAGCCCCTTCACTGCTTCCATCTGTGCCATTCTTGTTGACTGTAATTGTCTTATCCTCAACCTGCAAGTTGGTTTCATTGACAAAATCGACCGTGCCGGTAAGCTCAAGATCATTGAACCTGACATTATCCGTAGTCCGGACGGCTTGATTCATTGGATACAATTCATTAGCTCCATGACCGGTATCAAGACTTGCAAATACAACGGCATCGGTAGTCCTGACCGGTTGATTCATGGGATGCAGCTCATTAGCACCGTGGCCGGTATCAATGCTGGCAAATACGATATCATCCGTGGTGCCCAATCCCATATTCGCCCGGGCCGCAAGGATATCAGTCAGATCGGCCAGGTTCTCCTGACGGTGCAGAAACAGGCTCGGGTCAATATCACCGCCGCCGGAGCCTCCACCCACCGATCCGGCCACCGGCCCGGAAGATTCGGTGTCGGAATTATCCCAGAAATCATCTTCGAGTTCCGGATCGCGCAGATCCACCTCTTTTACAATGATTGATGTATACCCGGCCAGTATTTCCCGGCGAATCTTGACCGGCAGGCACAGGTGCGATGCCAGGTCTTCATCGATGAACGTGACAGGCGTAAATATACTCACCGGGTTCAGGTCGCGAAATTCCAGCTCATACTTTTGCCGGACGCCATTGGTCACTTTGCCCTTTCTGCGGGCGGCTACCTCTCCGAATGATCCCGTGGTTGCCCCATCCACCCATGCGCTCGATTGCGCCGTGCCGCCGCCGGTGGGCAGAAACGTCCAGGCGTTCGTGCCCCATGGATTTCGATCCCCATAGGCGTTTTTCTGGCTGGCCGTTGGGCTTTCCGCCATTCGCTGCGAGCGGTGCTTACGAAACATGGTCGGGCTGTTTCCCTTGATTGTCCGTGCGGCGAGTACATCATAGATAAGGTTCAGGATATCCGCAGAGTCCCCGCTGATAATATCAAACCGGCCTTCCACTTCGAAGTATCCTAAAAACCCCCGCGGAACAGCCTTTGTAGTAAAATTCTTAGCCAGGCTGGCGGCCGACCAGTCGATATTTCCGCTTGTGGAACCGTCAGATTTGAACTCAACATCAAGTCCTTTTTCTGATTCGCTCCACTCCCCGGTCTCAAAGTCATGCCAGAGCGTTGGCCCGCCGACCAGGGAGACTGCCTTGATCTGCATGATGCGTATCACCGCATCGATGACCGAGAAATCATTAATCTGAAGACTGCCGCGGGTTTCATTGGCGGCGTCGCTGAGCTTCAGCTGGTCGCCTTCAATAGCCAGGCCCCAGGCGTTCAGAAACTCTGCGCTGCCTTCGGTAAGCCCGTTTTGGCGCAGGAATGAGTTATCCTTGGTCTGCAGGATAGCCGTGTTGCCGGGCGATCCGGAAAAGACCACGTTCTGGTGCTCC
>CAZGEP010000297.1:0-2899 GCA_964524955.1 uncultured Planctomycetota bacterium
AAGCACTTAATTATCAATGAATTATATAGCTGTATTATGTTTGTAAAAACTGGAACATCCGTTATGAAGCACATACGCAAAGTCACTTACTTTCTGATCTGCACCGGCAAATCGGCGTTCATGAATCCCGGTTCGGGTCCGAATCCATTCATCGTTTGTATCGATACGGCTAACAAACCAGTCGTTGGTAATTACATTATCAGGCAGCGACAATCCGGTTCCGATAATTCCATATTTTTTTTCAGGATTGGTCCTTTCATTCATATGTATACTCAGGTGAAATTTCTTGTGCAGAGAAAGAAATCATATTTGCTTGTGGCCGAGACTATTTTACTTACTTATACCCTATTTTACTTACTTATACCGTTTTTCAATACATGTTTGCCGGTTTTTATATCTGATTTTATAATTTCCCTTACACTTACAGTAAAAACATCATAAAAACCTTTATTTGCTGGTTTTTTCTTTTATAATCCACTGCTTTTGGTTAACCATTTTTATTCAGCAAAGGAATTGCATATGAAAAGACAGAATATCATCCATTTTCATGCGGAAAGCTGGGACGGCCGCATGCTTGGCTGTCAGAAGATCCATCCGGCAATGGCAAATGCCACCCCCAATATCGACAGGCTTGCCCAACAGGGAACGCTCTTTGAGAACGCCTACTGCAGCAATCCGATCTGCTGTCCCTCCAGGGCCAACATGCTTTCCGGCACCTACACGCACAAATGCGAAAGCTGGAACAATTTCAAGGGCCTGGAGAAAGGAATGTGGACCTATCACAGTGTCTTGAAACAGAGCCGTGATGTGTTGCTTCTAGGCAAGCACATGGACCATCTGACCGGTGACCATTCGGTCATGAATCGGGTAGCTGACTTCCTGGAGCCGCTGAATACAGATTGCCTTCCGGTAATGAATGATGATACTGCTCAGGAGTTCGGAGTTGATCCGGGAAATGATCGGCGTTATCACAAAAGAGACTGGAACAGCTCGGATCAGGCCATTGACTTTATTCGCTCACGAACATCCAGTGATCGCCCCTTTTTCATATCACTCAACCCCGGCCTTGTGCACGCCGCGTTTCGTACCAATCAATACTGGCTGGACCAGATACCGGAAGATCTGGTGGATATCCCCCCCATGGATGAGACAGGTCACCCGGCCAATGAGTATCAGAAAAAATCCAAGGCCTGGCGGAACGGGTTTGATGATAAAACCGTGCGTATGGTTCGACGCATCTACTTTGCCATGTGTGCGGAAGCCGATGCCATGATCGGGGACCTCATAAATGCACTCCAGGAATCCGGGCTCTCCGATCAGACCACCTTTATTTTCACCAGCGACCACGGTGAGCTGGCCATGGAGCATCAGCAGTACTACAAAATGAGCCACTTTGAAGGATCCGCCCGCGTCCCAATGATTATCAGCGGTCCTGGCATACAGGCCGGACAACGCATTCAGACCCCGGTGTCACTGATTGACATTGCCCCGACCATTTGCGAACTCAGCGGCATGGAAAAGCGGGACTGCTTTGACGGAGAATCCCTGCTCCCGCTGGCACGAGGAGAAACCTCTGAAAGCCGGGGGTGGGCATTGGCCAGCTACTCCGGTGTAACCACCAACACCATGTCCTGGATGCTTCGAAAGGGCGATTACAAACTGATGGTCTATCATGGTTATCCGTCCCGGCTTTTCAATCTTAGCGAAGACCCCCGTGAACTCAACGACCTCATCGAAACCGAACCACAAAAAGCCGCAGAGTTACTGGCCATCATTGATTCAGAGGTGGATCGTGAAGAGACCTTCAGCATCTGGGAAGAGTACCGAAAACATAATTTCGCCCAGTTCCAGCGCCAGGCCAAACGCGGTCTTTACACAGATAACTCCTATGGACTGGCCAAAAACCCCTCTTCCGACTACAAAGAGCTCATGAACAACACATTCACCGGCTGGTCGGAAAAGGACGAAGAACGAGTTGCGAAATGGCTGGAGACCTGAAACAGAGAAGAGTGTTAACTGCAGTCGTTGGTCTATTGTTTATAGTCTATGGCTGAACTGCGAAAAAACAGATTGACGCATGAAGGGCATGAACAACTGCAGAACCGATGGGTCCAGTAGAGTAGTCGCGGGGGTTTAGCCCGCGACCCTCGACGAACCGTGCATACAGATTTCCCGTACACGGCTCTCACCGTTGTTCTCGTTGCAAAGCATGCACGAGGGAGTTCAGAGATGCTATTATCAAAGCGGTATATAACCCATACGCCTCAGTCCGGCATACAGACTTTCTCCGTCTTTGAGCGGTTTACATCTCCGTTGACTCCGATGCCGCAGAAACACTTTAAACCGTTTAAGTACGTACCAGTTAATATCTCGGTATCGTTTCCGGGGATAACCGATTTTAAAGTAATTGCCCCATCCCCGCGTCAGATTGTTAATCTCACTGATCGCTGTCCTGACCGACCTTTTATATCCGCTACGGGTAAGGGTTTTGATTCTTTCCCGGACCCGTTTCATGGCCTTCTCAAATGGGAAGGTGTTCAAATATCGGTGAGATTTCCCGAAGAGATCCCGGTCATATCTCATGGTAAATCCGAGGAAGTCAAGACTTCCTCCGGTTACTTTCAGGTTCTCGATTCGTGTTTTCTTACGGTTAATCGTCAGTTCCAGTTCTCTTTCAAGTTTATCTTCCAGCCACCCGGTTATCCGCTTCCCCATATATCGGGCCATTACCACGAAGTCGTCCGCATACCGTATCAATCTGGCATTCGCAAATTGTCGTGGCGATCCCGGTTCCGTTTCAAACGCATGATCCAGCTGGTGAAGGTAGATATTTGCCAAAAGGGGCGAAATAACTCGACAGATCCGCGTCATATACCTCTTTTCTCCCAGCCTCAAGATT
>CAZGEP010000298.1:0-2860 GCA_964524955.1 uncultured Planctomycetota bacterium
TTTTTTCATCTCTCTTTTTCGCATGAATATCTCCTCTAAATTAATCGTTTTTATATGTTTCTCTCATTGATATTTCAGCTTTAAGTTCTATTCGATGAGAACTATGGACCAGCCTATCTAAAATGGCATCGGCAATTGTGTCCTCTTTTATGAACGCATGCCATTGATTAACTGGTAATTGTGATGTTACTATAGTTGATTTTTTCCCGTATCTATCTTCAAATATTTCTAACAACATTAATCTTTGATTGCTGTCCAGAGGTTTGATCCCAAAATCATCCAGTATCAAAAGATCCATTTTTTCGATCTTGCTGATCTCTTTGATATAGCTTCCGTCAGCCTTTGCTATTTTTAATTCATCAAACAGCTTGATGCAATTTCGGTATAGAACTTTATAACCATGTTGACATACCTGATGACCGAGTGCCGATGCTATCCAGCTCTTCCCTGAACCGGTGGAACCGCAGATAATGATATTCTGGTTTTTATTAATCCAATCACAGGAAGAAAGTCTTAATAGCTGGTTTTTGTCAAGATTTCTTCTGGCCGAGAAATCGATCTCCTCAAAGCTTGCCCGATACCTGAACCTGGCATTTTTTATCAGTCTCTGCAGTCTTCGGTTGTACCTTTCATCCCATTCGGCCTGCACCAAATGGGAGATTAATTCATCGGTAGTAAATTCTCTGTTAACGCCAGTTTCTGCTATCTCCCGATATGCCCTGGCAAAACCGGTAAACCGCATTTCTTCGAGTTTTTGCATTGTTACTGTGTGATCCATAAGATGTTGTTTTTTTGGATTGATGGTGATCGATTATTTATAATTCTCTTTCCCCCTTATATTCTCATGAAAGGGAAGTTTCATATCTTCTGGGGCTTCGTCTTCTATTTTATAGGTTTTATTTTTCAATGAGTTGGCTATAAACCGATAGGATATGCTATTGACCTCAATGGCTTTTTTACAGACAAGCTGCATGGCTTCATCATCATATTGCTTTGCCAGATTCAATACTCCCATGCAAGCTTTAAAGGCTTGCTGTGGGTGCTCCCGCTGATCAAGCATTAATTGAATAAATTCCTTCACGGATCCTCCAATTTTCTCTGCCCAGGAAATAAATCTATGAGGGTTCCAACCGTCGACAAATTGATGGTTCGCCGGCATGTGTTTTTTTATTGTTGTGTAGCAATAGGGTCTGCGATCCCTTTGATGAATGGCAATGCGTACATTATTTTTATAGATTTCCACAACTCTGCTGGTATAAATTGTTTTTACCCTCGAGCCGGTATATTGGTATGGAACACTGTAGTAATGCTTGTCCTCTTTCAGGTAAACATGATAATTGAACGCTACCTTGGATACCTGGAACTTCTTTAATTCATATCTGTTCGCTGGCAAAGGCAACAACTCACTCTTTTCAATCTCATCGAATAATTGCCAGCGGGTGGTAGCTCTTTTCTGAAAAGGAGTATTATTATGTTTTTCCATCAGTTCCCACGCTGCCTCGTTCAACTCTCTAAGGGAATGGAAGGTCATATTTCTCAACGGGGCAAAGATCCTCTGGTATACCAAGTTTACAGCATTCTCAGCTAATGGCTTGTCCTTTGGTTTTGCCGGACGTGTGGGAAGTACTACTGTACCGTAATGCCGTGCAAAATCTCTATATGTCTCGTTTATCAGAGGTTCGTAATTACAGGCTTTTGTGACAGCAGATTTTAAACTATCGGGAGTTATACCCCTGGTAACACCACCATAATATATAAAAGCATTCTCATTGACCCATATCCAGTCCTCCATGCTCTGACTGAACGTAAACTCTACATACGTTAACTGGCTTGCTCCAAGGATGGATACAAAACCTTCTGCTTCCCGGATCTCTCCTGTTTCCGGATCCACTATTTGCATCTTCTTGCCTGTAAAATCCATGTATGTAATGTCTCCCGCTTTATGCTCCATGTGCATGTCCGGATCCTGCCTGCGCTCCCACATCCTGTAATAATGACAGAACCTTGAATAACTAAACCCCTCTGGATATCTTTGCCTGTATTCCTCCCATAACAAGTACAAAGTCACTCCGGTACGTTTCAACTCCTTCTCGATATATTCAAAATCCTTTGAAAGTTCTTCATACATCGGATTGGTTGATTTATTGCTCTTATCAAATAGTTCTATGACTTCCGTGTCACTCATCTGTTTGATTTCCTCGTAGGTCAATCCGGTACGCTTAAACTCCGCAAGGTATTCACCTACTGTTGTTTTACTTACCCCTAAGGCGATACCCGCATCCCTGATACTGTAATTGAGTTCCAAACAAAGGCGTAATATTTCTCTGATTTTTTCCACGTCTGTTTTTCTTTTTGGCATTCTTAGATCCTCCTGTTGATTTAAATGGTTAGAATTAAACCAGCAGAAGTACAAATATTCAGTGGAAAAAAGTGATGAAAAATGAATCAATCACACTTCCTGAATAAGTGTCCGGAATCAGCAAGAATCAGTGTCCGCTTTACGCAGGAATCACTGTCCGGAATCATCAGGAATCAGTGTCCGTTTTACGCAAGAATCAATGTCCGGAATGGGCAGGAATTGGTGTCCGGTTTGGTCGAGAATCACTGTCCGTTTTGGTCAAGAATATGCAGTTGAGTGAAGATTCACAATACAATATCCTTTTTGACTTATTCTTATTGGATAAAAAAATACTTGATGAGTATTTCAGTGATATTTTTGATTTTCTTCTATATAAGCTTTCGTTAGCTCAAGGTAGAATCAGTGGCGATAGTATTCTACCGTATGAGATAAGCAGATTCTTATTAGATATTATTGACCTTCCAGAAAATCAAAATGTTTATAATCCTTTTGCTGGATTAG
>CAZGEP010000299.1:0-2850 GCA_964524955.1 uncultured Planctomycetota bacterium
GACCTCTTTAACCTGATTCCACCGAATCCGGAAAGATTCAATCGGCTGTTCAAAACCGCGATGCCCAGCAGTTCTCTGGCTTCGGATGAACTGCAACAGACAATTGTAGATTTTGCGGAAGCAGACGATGAGGGCGGTGTTTATGCCAAGGCTCCGAAAACTGCCATGCCAAAAAAGAAAAGGGAAAGGATATCGGCGATTAAGCGCGCTTCTGATAAGAAGAAAGTCGCGGAAAAAGCCCTTGCTGAATCGCGGGAAGAAATGGCAGTCCTGGCCGATGCAGATGGTCAGTTCAATGGAAAAGATGCAAAAATGGATATGGGGCTTCGCAGACGCAAGAGGCGTTTTTACCGTAAACTGGAAAAGACCGAGGAGTGGGTGGAAAACAACTATTACAAACTGCCCGTTGAGCAGCAGGTAGCTGGCCTGGTCAAGGTCAACGCGTTTTGGAATGATTACGCGTCGCATGATCCGGCAGCGCCGTTTGTGTCAACAAACATCGCAGAAGCATCCGGCAATTTTACGGAAATGATGCTGGCCCTGTCTGTGCTGGATCTGCCCTTTGCATCCGGGAAGCACAAGACCGATATTCAAGGATCCGTACTTACACTGGAGCCGGAAAACGATGCCATTGTCTATCACAAGGAGATCAAAGAGCCTGCTGCTGTTCCGGACAAACAGGTGGTCATGGTCCGTCAGAATTTCTTTGCACGGGATGATCGGTATGCCTATGAAAACAATGAGCGTGTGGACAAGTTTGTCACGGATGAGTTTCTGGCGGGGCGGGTATACGGTTGCCAGGTAGTGCTGACCAATCCGACCTCAACACGGCGAAAAGTCGATGTGCTGCTTCAGATTCCGGAAGGCGCCATGCCGGTACTGAACAGCGACTTTACCCGAAGCATATACCGTCAGCTCCAGCCGTACTCCACGCAGACATTTGAATACTGTTTTTATTTTCCATCCGCTGGTGAATTCCTGCACTATCCGGTGCATGCAGCGCAGAATGAGTCTGTGATCGGTTTTGCTGATCCGTTTGTGTTCAATGTCAAAGAGAAGCTGACACACCTGGATACTGAGTCCTGGCCCTACGTGTCCCAGTACGCGGATGGAGATCAGGTGCTGGCATTTCTGAATGCCCATAATATCGAACGCCTGGATCTTAACAAGATTGCATTCCGGATGCGGGACAAGGCGTACTTTATTAAAACCCTGGATCTGCTGCGAAAACGCAGTGTGTACAACAATACACTGTGGTCCTATAGTATTTACAATACGGATGAACCCTCGATGCGTGAATACCTGCGTCATACCCGTATGGCCCGGGAATGCGGAGTCTTTATTGAGAGTCCGCTGCTCACGGTGAACCCGATCGAGCGTCTTACCTATCAGCACAAGGAATACTGGCCCCTGGTCAATGCGCGTGCACATACGCTGGGAAGGAAGCGCAAAATACTCAACAAGCAGTTTCTGCGCCAGTATCACGAATTCATGCGGTTTCTTGCGTATAGACCTGTGCTGGACAGCCGAGACCGTGTGGCCGCTGTGGTGTACCTGCTGCTTCAGGATCGGGTGCGTGATGCGATGGCCATGCTGCAGAAGGTGAACCCTGCGGACCTGGCCACGCGCATACAATACGACTACCTCACAGCGTACATGGCCTTTTACAGCGAGAAGCCAGCCATCGCACGCGGGATTGCGGACAAGTATAAAGACTATCCGGTCAAGCGCTGGCGCGATCTCTTTGCCAATGTGCTGGCCCAGGCAGATGAAATAGCAGGTACGAACGTCAAGGTTGTGGACAAAGAGGACCGTTCCCAGGTCCAGGAACAGCTGGCAGACACAGCCCCGGTTCTTGAACTTGACCTGGATCGAAGCGAGCTGATCGTTCGTCACAAGAACCTCAAAGCCTGCACAGTCAACTTTTATCTGATGGACTTGGAACTGCTTTTTTCCAAGCAGCCCTTTGTCAAGAATGTGGGCAGCCGGTTTGCGAATATTCAGCCCAACCAGTCGGTAGAAATGAAACTCGCGGACGCAAAGGCGGAATCCCGTACATCGATCCCAGTGACCCTCAAGGATCAGAACCTCATGGTCGCGGTTACGGGTGGGGGACTCACACGTCTCCAGGCATACTATCCGAATACACTGAGTGTTCAGATGATGGAAAACTACGGACTGTTTGCTGTTACACACGCAAAGACAGCAAAGCCTCTATCTAAAGTCTATGTCAAAGTGTATGCGCGCATGAACAGCGGTGAAGTGAAGTTCTACAAGGACGGATACACAGATCTGCGCGGCAAGTTTGACTATACGTCGCTCAGCACCAATGAGATCGACAATGTAAGCCGCTTCTCCATCCTGATCATCAGCGATAAATTCGGCGCCGTAGTTCGTGAAGCATCCAAGCCCAAGATGTAAGCGGGCTAAAGAACCGCGTAAAAGAGTTGAGTCAACGAAATAGACGAAAGGAACGAAAACAGAGACAGACAGGAGAACGTGAGATGACGAAGAGACTGTTTATTACCGGAGTGTTTTTTTGCCTTGTACTGGCAACCGGATGTGTGCCGGTCTGTTATACGCCCATGAAAGAATGGCTGAACAGGGGGGCGCTGGCCCGTTTTGCCCAGTTTCGGCCTAAAGAGCTGAACCGGACGATGATCCGAAGTGCTATTGCAGAAGCCCGAAAGATGATGGGTAAACCGTATGACATTCAGTATGAACTGGATGAAAAAAAGATCTACTGCTCTGAGCTGGTGTACAAGGCGTTTTTGCGGGGATGCCGAAAGGAGATCGGCAAAAAGGAAACCCTGGGCAGTCTGAACTGGAAACCGCATGAAAAGTTCATCC
>CAZGEP010000300.1:0-2839 GCA_964524955.1 uncultured Planctomycetota bacterium
GCTCCCCTGGATTGACGGCCTGCTCGACGCCGGCGAAGAATTCTACAAAGTTCACATACAGAAAGAACGGAACCCAGGTACGGTTTGAAGGATACTGTACACAGGTGTTCTTTCGCGAAACCAGAAACTGGATCAGCGAACGGGTTGAAAAGAATGAGCCGTTTTTTGCCTGTCTTCCCACAAATGCACCCCACGGTCCGCTCTTTGTACCGGAAGAAGACCGCAGGACTCTGGAACACCACTTTGAAAAAGCGGCTGAAGAATTTGACCTGCCTGATGATCTCAAGAAAAGACTGATTCGTTTTCTGGCCATGATCCGAAACCTGGACACAGAGATTGGTTCACTCCGTAATTTTCTGCGGGATCTCGAAGTGGATACGAACACGATTTACATCTTTGCCACTGACAATGGTTCGACATTCGGCCCCTCCTATTACAATGCCGGAATGAAGGGCGGAAAAGTTACGCTCTGGGAAGGCGGACACCGGGTTCCCTGTTTTATTCACTGGCCGGACGGCGACATTGGCAGTCCCCGCGATGTCGATAGCCTCACCGAGTTTCAGGATCTTTTGCCCACGCTTGCCGAGTGGTGCGGCCTGACACTTCCTCAGTATGAGCTGGACGGAATCAGTCTGGCGCCGGTTCTTGCGGGCAAAGAGAGTATTGACGAAGATCGCATGATTCCCATCAACTACAGCCGAATGCCTGAGTTTGATTATCCCACCCCGGATGCTGCTTCAGTCATGAGGCCGGAGTTCGGGGCCATCTGCTGGAAACGATGGCGACTCCTGTTCTTTGACGGAAGGAAAGACCGCAATTCCCGCATGCGAAAGGAACTCTATCATCTTGACAGAGACCCGGGTCAGGAGCATAATGTTATCGACCGCCATCCGGAGGTTGCTGAAAAACTTGAACGTGCATACAATACATGGTGGGCCGGAGTAAAGAGCCGCGCCAATGACATTCAGAGCGTTATCATCGGCAGCGAGTATGAGAATCCGATGCAGCTGAGCGCCTGTGAATGGCAGGATGTCTTTGTCGATCAGTCCGGTCAGGTACGCTGGGCAGCCAGAAAGAACGGATACTGGCATCTGGATGCCGCCCGTGCCGGAACCTACCGCTTTGAGCTCTGCCGGTATCCGAAAGAAAGCGGCCTGAAGATGACCCAGGCCGCTCCCAGCGTTGACCTGACAGACGGCCACCGAAGTGAAGGAAGAGCGCTTCCCATTGCAAAGTCCCGTATCATGATCAACCGTGAGGTCCAGATTTGCGATGTCAACCCCGAGGATACAGGAGCCGTGTTTACAGTCCGGCTTGACAAGGGAAAGACGCGTCTGCATACATGGTTCCTGGATCAAAACAATGAAAGCATCTGCGGTGCATACTACGTCTATGTTGAACGGGTTTCGGGTTGACAAACCAACTCAAGCTGTATAATCGGATTTCAGTATCCGCATTCAGCAGTTATCGGCAATGACCTGTGGGTTATGTATACTGTAAACAAGGAAGACGTTCAGCTGACTATCATCCCGCTGTCAGAACTGGCGTAAACGAAAAATGAAATTCGTGGATGCCCTGGGAGAATATGAGTAATCGTATGACTGCGCCTGAGACAAATAAAAAGATCTGGATTTCACTCGTATTAATCCTTTTTGTTTTTTCTTTTTCCTTCCTTCTCCTTCGTATGTTTCGTAGCTTAAACATAATCCAATGTCTTCTTCTGTTGGGTAATCCGAGACCTGGTGGATTATTACAGCTGCCAAAAGGGAAGATACAGCCCAAGGATATGCACCACAAACACCAGCACACAGACAAAACGATACACAGTCTTAACCAGGCGTTTGTTCATTGAAAAGCGAACACCTGCAAAACCAACAATCCCGATGCTGATTATCCAGCTGCTGTTCATCAGCAACCTGGTAAACAACGGCACGTCAATCGTTCTGTTTAAATACATTTCTTTAAATCGGGGTACCGTCCTGAACGAAAGGTATGTAATTGCAACAACCAGTATCAGGTCAAATAGTATATTGGTGGTGGAAACAATCTTTTCAGCGACTGTTTTCTTTTCCATTTGATTGTCGTTTTCCTGCATGTGTTCCTGCTTTCTCCCCACTCGACTTCTGCCTAAAAACAGAACGCGAATGAACCAATGGACCAAATTCGTTATCCGTTCGATTCATTCGCGTTCACGCCTTTTTGCTGCATTTTTTACACAACATCTGAAAGCGGTACGCTTACTCGGTCGTTGATTCCGGTTCCGGGCTTGCTTGCGGCTGCGGTTGAGGTGCAATGCTTCCTGATTCAGCTGAACGGTTTACCATCTTATCGGTATTTTCCGCAATTCTGAAAATAACAATGATCAGCTCCAGCCACATGCGTGCGAGAATGACATACAGCATAAAAATAATCGGGGCTATAATCAGAGAAAAAATTCCCACTGCACCGGATCCGGATTGAAATCCACCAATAACAACCATCAGTGCGCCGATCCCGGCTCCAATAATCGCAAGAATGTACAGCAGTTTTAAAATCTTTGTTGTGATAAAGTCTGAAAATGATAAATCAAAGAGACTGCCAAAAAAACCTTTACCGTCCATGATAAATTCCTTATAAAAAAGTTACCGTCAGAGCATCAAGAAATCTTTTTTTTCGTGTTCTGAGATATGCCTCCTCTCTCGTGTCAGTAGTCTCCCGTGCAAAGCGGATATTGGTTTTCCACGTCAAACCATCGAAGAATCAGTTCTCTGCGCATCTTGTTCAGCGCGGTTTTGTACGTTTTGTCTGCTGCAACATCTGCCAGCTCATGGGGATCCGTTTCCAGGTCAAAAAGGAGTTC
>CAZGEP010000301.1:0-2832 GCA_964524955.1 uncultured Planctomycetota bacterium
AAAGTCAGGAGATGACAAAAATTTGAATCGGCAAACGCGAAAAGTCTGTTTTCGTCCAAAATTCAGGACATAAGATTCATGAAAAGAATAAATGGAAAGCCAGGAGGGAGTGTGTACTGTTAGGCTTTTTCAATCTGCTGATATCGGTAATGATTGTTTACAATGTTTACGAGGTGCATTCTGTAAAGTGATGTTCGCTCTTTTTGTTGATTTTTTACTCCGCAGGGATAAAATACATACCTCAGTCAATCGCAGTTATCCAAAAAAACGTAAAGGAGTGGTGCGATGCCTTTTATTTTCATCTTGATTATTCTTGGAGTTATTCTTTTCTTTGCTCTCAGCAGTTCGAAGGCTGCAGACAAGGCGTGGCAGGAGGCGGCCTCTAAGATGAAAATGAGCTTCAGCGGAGGCGGGTTAATGGGCAGGAGAAAGATTTCCGGTACGTTTCGTAAATGCCGAGTGCTTGTGGATACGTTCACACGAAGCAGCGGAAAGAACTCCACCACGTATACACGCATCAAGGTATATTATCCCAAGCCGCTGGGACTCAGACTTCAGCTTACGCACCAGGGATTTTTCAGCGGTGTGGCCCGGTTTTTCGGTGGTCAGGATATCGAGGTGGGGGATGCGGAATTTGATGATTCGGTGGTGGTCAAGGGCAGCAGTCCGAGCAAAGTTGCGGAATTTCTTACGCGCCCGCGACGGGTTCGAATCAATAAACTGCTACGGATATATACCAGCGCCAAGATCATGGACAACCATATCTACTATGAAAAAACCGGTGTGATCCGGGACAGCCGCCGTCTGGTATCTGCCGTGCATTACTTTGTGTCCACAGTCGAATCTCTGATGGAACACACGGAAAAAGACAGGGAGTTCGACTGCGCGCTCCAGGCTCGTGAAAAGGGAGATTTGTCCGGTGCGCTGGATCGGATACAGAATATGAAAAAACGGAGTCGGAAAGCAGTCAACGATTCAGCAAGCGCGGAGCCGGCAGCGGTTGTTCCGGTTGGGCATTCAGCGCCAAGCAAACCGTCCGCACCTAAAACGCCGGAACAGAAGACCGCTGTGCCGCCCCAACAGCCTGCACCTGCACACAAACCTGAACCTGTTTCCGCGTCTGCGCAAGAACCGATCTCTGAGCCAGAGCCTTCACACGAACAGGAGATTGATGAAACCATTGACATGGCCGAAGAACTGGAGATGGAGGGCGAGATACTGCATATGGCGGGACGAAAGGAAGAGGCAATGGAAACCTTCAGATCCATTCACACGTCTCTACCCGATGATGAACATGCCCGTGCATGGAGCTCCGAAGAAAAATCGGAAGAAGGGGAGACCGAAGATGAGCCTGAACTCATCGATCCCCTGGCTACCGAGCATGTTTGCCGTTCTCTCTTTGAAGAAGTAAACTCCAGCTATGAGGCAGACCGGATCTTTGAAAAGAGATTCAAGGACAAAGCGGTTTCATGGAAGGGAACGCTCAAGTCTGTGGAATCCTTTACCTTTGATTTTGTGTTCGGCAGTCGGGAGGGAACCAAAGCGCTTTTTGAAGTCTACAAACTTACCGAAAGTATTGTGGGCAGCGGTTCGGTGGTGGCTGTAGCCTGCTTCAGCAAGGATGAATACGAATCGCTTCGCGAAAACATCGGCAAGGATATCCTGATCAGCGGCCGTCTGCTCAAGGTCGATGGTTTCATGAAAAATATCTTTATCGACGGGGATGCCTACGTTGCGAATTGAAATATGCTATATGCCGTTTGAAAATACCTTTTCCAATTCCGAAGCGCGGGATAAATGCGCAGGCGTGATCATCACCCGTTCAAGAGGCGAGGGGGCGCCTTCAATCTCGCGGATGATTTTGGCGTAGGGTTTCCAGTCCAGTTCCCCCAGCGTCACCAGCTGTCCGAGTTCTTTTCCGGTTGCATCCCGAAACGCCTTGAATATTAGCTCTGAGCAGTAGATGAGGTCATCATCCATACGGTAGCGGATATCATACGGCCGTCCGTAGTAATTGTCAAGCGCGCGGATGAATTCAGGAACATGCTTCTGTTCATTCTTTCGAAGGCGATAAACCGCAAACTTCGATCCGCGGCCTCTTCGGATCCAGTTGAACAGAGGCGTGTCCTTGACCGGCCCGACAGCTTCTGCTACGATCCATTCATTATTTTTGTGCAAAACCACGCCGCAGTGGGAATACGGGGAATGAGTACAGCCCTCAATCGCGACGACCAGGCCGGTTCGCGGCATGGACTGAAATATAATATCTCCCTGTTGGGGAGAGTAGGATTTGTACCAGTAATAGGGAATACCGTACGCCCAGGTAAATATGCCGAGAAGAATCAGTACCAGAACCGTGAAGCGTATTATACCCCATTTTGTCGACGGGATGATGAAAGAGTGTTGTTTTGATGGCATACTTAAGAGTATAATCTTGATGCAAGAATTATCAATTGAAAATTGATATCACATCTTGACAAAAGAGCGGAAATGGGTATTATTTTACTGCTGATGCTGGTGGAATGCAGTGTCATTGAATTCAATTCTATTATGCGCCCGTAGCTCAGCCGGATAGAGCGACAGTTTCCTAAGAAGATTTTGGGGCAATTTCATCATTCCTTTAATATCAACCACTTACGCCTCAGGCCCCAGTGTTTATGCACCTCTACGGGCGATTCTATCTCATAAAATCCTTAGCAGAGTTTAGCAGGATTTAGCAGTTTAACTCAAATAACACGACACTTTCTCGACACCCCCTGTCGTGTCAATATTCCAACAAGGCGACTGGTCCATAACAAGATCAGCCGCCTTTTTTTCTTTAACCCTCCCCAC
>CAZGEP010000302.1:0-2813 GCA_964524955.1 uncultured Planctomycetota bacterium
AGTGACCAGCAGGATGCTCTGTGCATACCCGCCTCGAAGCGGTACGGCAAAACCGCCGCAGACCACATCACCCAGTACATCGTAGAGTATGATGTCGTACGCGTCTCAGCGGATGCCCAACCGATCCAGCAGGGAGAAGGCACTGAGGATGCCCCGTCCGGCACAGCCCACACCCGGTTCCGGACCACCGGCCTCCACGCACGTGACGCCGCTGAAACCGCTGTGTATGACGTCGGCCAGCTGCTGCTCGTCCGGACGCGTTTCGCGAAGGTAATCCAGGGCCGTGGTGATGCGACGACCGCCCAGCAGCATGCGCGTGGAATCCCTCTTGGGGTCGCATCCGATCTGGAGTACTCGCCGGTCCGCGCGGGCAAAGGCTGCCGAAAGATTGGCGCAGACCGTGGACTTGCCGATGCCGCCTTTACCGTAGATTGCGATTTTTTTCTGTGGTTCCATTGTTCTTATCCGGATAGAGTGAAGTCCATAAACCAGTATCCGTCACGAAATACCTGTTCGCCGGGAACCAGATCAAGCGGTTCCCGGAAAATCGGCCCGTTCACAACCACGGTGTGAAATTCGCCGTTTTCGCCACAGGCGTCCACACCCAGATCGACAAACTCACGAGTCAGGTCCGGGGTCAGCGCCTTTCCGAGAACGTCCGGGGACAGGGATTCAGCGCGAACGGCAGCAATGCGTGTTTCAAAGCCTGCTTCGCAGAATTCACAGACCAGTGACATGGGTTCTTCCTGCCAGAGCGGAAGCGCGGCTGTCATGCCCGCTTCCCCGCATACCCGGCACTCCCAGTCCAGGTGCTCCTGCAGGTCAATGTCGCCGAAGATGCCTGTTTCAATGCCCTGGTCTTTCAGACCGCGAAGGATTCGGATAAACCCCTGTTCGTATCCGCTCCAGGATACGGATTCGCCGCAGAGCGGCAGATCCATCCGTTCAGCCTGTGCCTGAAGAACCGTGGTCCGAAGGCCATGAGAGCGGGAACGTTCTCCGGTCTCTACCCGCATGTTGACCAGATGCCTGACCTGTGCCCCGGCGTCCAGTGCCCGGTAGAGAGCCAGACAGGAGTCTTTGCCGCCGCTCCATGAGCAGAAACAGGATTTTCCCTCCAGCTCACGCGTCCGGTCTCTTTCGATACACATTTCACCGGGGTTCGCATTCATAATACATTCTCATTCACAGATGTTGTGTCCTGTACTCATTGGTTTCTCACGCGGATGTTCTTTATATTTTTTTTCATGCTCTGCGCAAGATTTTTCATGAAATCCGGATCCGTACGGCGGGTGGTACGGAATTTCGGATCCGGAAGGTCATCACGAGGTACAAACGGTTGAAGCACGTACGACCGGGCGTTGCTGAGCAGGCAACTGATTTCTTTCATGGTTTTCTCTGTGTGAACGCCGGGAATAACCGTGGTCCGGAATTCATACTCCGGAGCGGTCTTTTGGATGATGTCAATGGACTCGCGGATGTTGTCCGTGTCAGAGAATCCGGTCAGGTCCGCGTATCCGGCCAAATCAATCTTGACGTCCATGGCTACGTAATCGACCTTAGTGGTCATGTGCTCCAGAACTCGCGGACGGGATCCATTGGTGTCGAGTTTGACCGACCAGCCTCTTTTTTTGAAGAAGTCGATCAGTTCAGAAAGCTTTGTTTCCTGCAAGGTGGGTTCACCGCCGGTAATGACCGCTGCCCGAACCCAGTTTTCTTCAAAGTCCCGGCAGATCTTTGACAGTTCTTTCCAGGTCAGGGTTTGAGACGCAGGAGAAAGGAGCTGCGCATTGTGGCAGAAGCCGCAGCGGAAGTTGCACCCGCTCAGGAAAAAGACCGCGGACATGCGGCTGGGAAAGTCTACGATCGAAAGATTTCTCTGGTGCGCGTGCACTGGTGAGAGGCCCGGAGGAAATGAGTTCACGAGATACTCTGTGCAATAATGTGTTTGAGCATTCCGGGGGTGATCAATCCCTTACCTTTTTCCGAATAATCGGTCTGCAGGCCCATGTACTGATAGAGCATGCTGTCGCCGCAGATGTCATCTTCCCGACCGGGCTCGGGGTTGGGTACGGGCGTCGGCCCGTTTTTCACATCGTTTCTGAGTACCATCAGAGCAGGAAGTCGCTGGGGGTTGAGGCATTCAGCCCTGCAGAACTCAATCAGGCCTTCGGAGGTCCCAAGGTCGCAGTATTCCTTTTCAATGTTCGGGAAGGTGTTTGCGGCAAGCAGTTTCTCCACCCGCTGGTTGAGCACGCGGCATTTTCCGCAGCCCTCTTTTCCAAAAATTCGTATGATGTACTGGTCGGACATAATTCTTCCTTTCACGCGGAAATGGGTTGAGCGCTTTTGTCTGCTGAACGGTCCGGATGCTGACCTGCGGTTTCCAGAGAATAACGGCCTTTGTGGCGGTCCACAAGTTCACCGTACCGTTTGGACTTGTTCCAGTTCTGAATCTTGCTGAAGTAACCGACGACCCGGGTTTCGCCGATGACATTCCGGGACTGACAACGGGTGCAGGTGTCGATCAAGCCGCTCATGGTGTTTTTACAGTCCTCGCAGTAGGTGAACTCCGGGGATATGGTCAGCTGCGCGGTCTGGGTCCGGAAGAATGTCTCGGTTACAAGCCCGCAGATGGTTTCCGCCGGTGGGCGCTCTTCACCGACAAAGGCGTGGGTGATGGCGCCGGACTCGATCATGCTGTGATACGAAGCCTGGTCCCGGATTCGCTCAACGAGTCCGACGTCTGCGTCTGCCGGCAGATGGATGGAATTGGTGTAGTAAGCCACGTCTTCATTATCCCCCCGGAAAAC
>CAZGEP010000303.1:0-2803 GCA_964524955.1 uncultured Planctomycetota bacterium
TTATCGTCAACTTAACCGGATAACTTTAGTAAATATGGCGTTGTAATATTAATAATCCTGTACATGCCGTCGATCCTGTCTACATACGTTTTTTATTTTTATGAAACACAAGATTGAAGAAAAAATGACAGACAAAATAATCACCCAATGCAAACACTGCTCTAAAAGATACAGTCTGAACGCGGGAAAATTCGCGGGCAAGCGAATCAAATGCCCAAACTGCGGACAACCGATCCGGGTCGCTTCGAACCCTGAACCCGAAACGAACGCAAAAACCAAACCTGCACCTGCCCAACCACAGCAAAGACAGCCTCAACCTCCGGTTCCCCAAGCGCAATCCACGGCTCCTGCCCCCTCATCCACAGCCCGGCCCTCTAAAAGCTGGAAGAAAAAAGCCCTGGCAGCAGTTGCAGCACTGGTGCTCATCCTGGTCTATACATACTGGACAGAGCTGCGTGCATGGTACGTGGAAGCTGAGGCCGGTGAACCAAAGCGGTTTTCAATTCAGAAAACAGATACAACAGAAAAAGAACTTTCTGAACAGATGATAAATCACCTCGACCTGAATTCTGAAGAACGGAAAGAGATTGATGCAATTATCACCTCCTTTGTATCAGGCAGAGGAATCAAAACAAAGCATTGGCCAGAAATATCAAAAGAGCAGGAACGCTCTATAAATAGTTTGCAAAAATATGGGTTCAGACAAATAACCTGGTGGCTGAAGAAAAATAAAGACATGCCTGAGAAAGAGCTTTATAGGCAGATGGCTGAAAAAGATTATATCTATGCACTATTCCTTGGCTATCAATGGTCTGGCCAAGAACGATACAGAAAACTTTGGATAAAATCTGCACTGCAGACCTTGCTAAAAAATCATCCGGGATCCACTATCCTCAGAAAGAGTATGAAAGAAAACCTTTACGACCTGTTTTTTGTTTATGGAAACAGTATTAATCGAAGCCCTGGTGCAAAAGCCTTGTTCAGTTACCTGTATAAAGACGCCATTAAGAAAGCAGTAAAAGTTAAAACTCGGGCTCAAGCCATGGCCTGTTTAAGTGACTTGAATACCTTCAGAAAATCCGACAAAGCATCTGCATTAATCAAGGCTTGTATTAAACGTATTCTCGACCCGACGATACCCATGGGCAATCTTGGTGAGTGGACATCAGCCTATCAGAGTCTTATAGAGTATATTCAGATGGAGCAGAGAGAAAACCGAATCGTAGAACCCTCACTGCTCAAGGAAGCTCACAGGTTCAGTCAGTACATTGCCATTCTTCTGGAGCCGGATGGCTGTCTGCCCCAGATTGATGGGGTAAAAAAACGTATTTGCCTCCGGGAACCGCTTTTTTATGCAGCTCAACTCTTTGACCGGGATGACTTCCGGTTTATTGCTTACGGAGGAATCCGTATGAGCAATGCCCGGCCACCCTCAGCTCTCAGCGTATACCTGCCAGAGCTTGAGAAATGCATCATGAGGTCAAGCTGGAATATAAATTACCATAAAAACAAAGTCGTGGACAAATGGCTGGGCGATGATCAGGCGTCCATGATCATTGACCTTAAAACCGGTGAAATGTCGTTTTACGGATATACCCACCCGCAATGTGTGGTAAAAAATACCCGTTTTGCGGCTGCAGACCCGGAGGGCGTTGTATGGAAAAGTGATAAAACACGGGATTATCTGAGCTTTAAGACAGAATTGGGAAAGACCGAAATCTATTTTATCAAATCAATGAAAACTTGGATCATCCGGGACGACTTCAGCAATACAAAAATCCTGCCTGAACAGGAAATTCAGTTTTATCGAAGCCATACAGCAGAATTTGACAAAAACAGCATTTTCAGCGAACATGTGGAAAGGGTCTGTGCCGCTGTACGCCATACAACCATGATTAATCGCCAACCCGGAAATGTATTCATACAATCCGATCAAACACCCTTTACTTCTTCTAAAATTAAGCCAAAAAGGGAAGGTTGTTATTACAAAACAGTAAGAAAGCTGGCTCAGAAAAATGAAATGCTTGTCACTGCTATACCCTTTATACGCCCGGATAAACTCAATAAAAATCTTTCTTCAAAGTTTTACCGAATTGCAATAAATTTTAACTTTCTCAAGAAGTGTGGGAGAAATACGTACCGTGCTTGGAAAATCCATCGAAACCGATATAAGAAACTAGTTTATGAAAAAGAAAATATGTCAGATTCAGAAGCAGGAAAAGAAATTCAGCTATCAGAAACTGAAGTGATTATTAATAACTTAAAAAGAAAATTAACTCAAAATTAGTTGGTTTTACCTTGACACAGAAATGGTTTTTATTAGGATTTTATTTGCTAAAAATAACCACTGTTCGCAAACAGTGGTTATTGACCATTAAAGGTTTTTTTATAAGGAAATGAAAATATGAAAAAACATCGTTTTTTTCTGATTGCTGTTATTGCTCTTGGTTTTGTCGGTATAGGGATATTGCTCTCATGTCCAACCACTAAACATCCAACACCACAGTCTGAGGAAGTGAAACTTGGTGAAACTGCAGAGTTTACCATTTTTGTAGATTGGCGTCCTGAAGAAAACTCGAAGTGGCACACTGACAAGACAATAAAATGGAGATTTAAAAAAGACGGAGATGAGGAATGGTCAGAGGCAGTTGAGGTCAGGGCAATTGGAAACAACGGAGAGATTGTTAGTAGTCGTGAATATGATTCTTGGGTAAAGCTTTTTATTAAGACTGGAAAACCAGACAATGGCAATGACAATGGCAATGGTAATGGTAACGGCAATGGTAATACCGAATTCAGAATC
>CAZGEP010000304.1:0-2790 GCA_964524955.1 uncultured Planctomycetota bacterium
TGAGACCGTTCAATTTCGCCGCGTAAACCGATTTTATTCTGATAGCTGCGTCATTATTACCTGTCTTTATGTTGGTTTTTTTATTAGAGACGACTTGATTTTCTTCGGGATTACGGGTATTGCATTTGCAGTGTCCTTCTGCGGTACACTGCTCTTTGAGATCATCCGTGAGTCGGTTGTTCGGATCACTCCCAGTGAAGTAGATATCTTTTCCAGATTTCCATGGGGCAGATCCAGTGGAACAATTCTGCCTGCAGAAGAGATTGAGGGTATCCATGTGCAGAAAGAAGGTGGTAAAAATATCTACGGAACCATGTACTACCTTGTGGTCAGTACGGATAAAAAAAGAGAATTAATCGGCAGGCGCCTTTCCAGAGAAACCCTCGAATGGATGCAGAACTGCATCCTCAAGATCCTGACGATGTAAGTGAATCTTCTTGATATTCACTCATTCTGCATAGAATAGCTGTATATGAATTCCTTTACAATCATGCTTGCAGACAAACGGAAGAAGCTCCTTTCACAGCTGAACGGTATTTTTCGTGAGCAGGAGGTGGTCGTATCCCGTGTGACCAGGATGTCCAGCGCACTGCGACATTTTGAAAAGAACATGGTGGATGTGATGATTGTAACCGGTGAACTCTTTGCCGAAACCAGAAAGGAAAGCGAGGAGATTATCCGGACCATTTCCAGTAAGAGTCCGTCCACGCAGATTATCATTCTTGCGACCAAAGATTTGATCCGACACGCCATGTCCGCGCTCAAATTCGGGTCCTATCAGTATGCCCGTCTGCCTGTGGAGGATGAAGAACTGCGCCTTTTGATCGAGACTGCTGTGGAAAAGAAACCGCAGTACGGCGACAGTCTGCTCTTCAAGCAGAGCGACGATGTCTGCTTTGAGGGGATGTACGGTGCATCTGTTCAGATGCAGGAAATTTTCAGCCATATCCGCCAGGCCGCTTCTTCGGATATTCCGGTCCTGATTATGGGGGAAACCGGAACCGGCAAAGACATGGTGGCCAAGGCCATCCATCAGCAGAGTCATCGAAGCGAGGGGCCGTATGTTGCAGTCAATCTGGGCGCGCTTCCGTCGGAGCTGATTGCCAGCGAACTCTTCGGTCATGTCAAAGGGGCTTTTACCGGCGCCTTGGAGTCCCGCCAGGGAAAGTTCGAAGAGGGCCATGAGGGCACGGTCTTTCTGGATGAAATCAGCACCATTGATGAAAAGGTTCAGATCAGTCTGCTGCGCCTGATTGAGCAGAAACGCTTTCAGCGTCTGGGCGGTCGTCGAACCGTCTCCAGCAATGCCCGGATTATTGTCGCCACCAACGAAAACCTGCTGGACCTGGTGGATCACGGAGTCTTTCGCGAAGACCTGTATTACCGGCTGGATGTCTTTCACATTGTCCTGCCCCCGCTTCGGGTACGGCGCGAGGATATCCGTCTGCTCAGCAATGTCTTTCTCAGTCAGTTTGCATCAGCATTCCACAAAAACATACTGGAGATTTCCGAAGCATGCTTTGAATGTCTGGAACTGTACAACTGGCCGGGAAACATCCGCGAACTCAAGAACGTTATTCAACGGGCCGTGCTGGTCTGCAGAGAAGAGGTGTTGCGCCCGGAAAACCTGCCTTCCCGTTTTCGGAACCGACCGGACGTATCCGGAGGTACGTTTACCGTGCGTATTGGCACGGAACTGCGCGAAATTGAGAAAAAAGTGATTGAGCGCACCCTGGAATCCGAGAACCAGAACCGCAAAAAGACCGCCGAAGTCCTTGGCATCAGCCGCCGGGCGCTCTATAACAAAATCAAACGCTATGGTATTTGATCCGTCCACGAACGGGAAGGCGTAAGTATTCGAAAAGGCATTTGTAAAAATTTGTATGTGCAAAAAGGTTACACATAATATATGTAAAACACTCCTGCTGAACCCTCCTGTTATCGAATAGAAGCTCTTTATAAGCCGTATAAAGACAAGTTGCGGAAAGTTAACAAGCAAGACTGTGCATATATTGCACGTAATTATGCGCGTTAAAGTGTGCAATAAATACACAAATAACTGTGCATTAACCCTGTCTGAACTGAAAACAAACAATCAAGAATGTATTTAGAAAACACAAACATCCATTTAACATATGGTTGTGAGGTAATTCCGGTTATTGGAACTGCAGTTGCATATAAAAATATTTTTACTCTTTCTTCAAGCGAAGAATTGGGTTTGGGTACTTTTGGAAGGCACCAATGAATAAAAAGAACTTTCTGGTCATTTCCTGTGATCGAGAATCCGTTATTCTCAAGATGCTTTTTACCAGTGGATGTGACACGGTTGTTGTGGAGGGGGTGGCCCAGGCACTCAGGAAGATTAAAAATAACACATATCCGGCAGTGATCGTGGATGCACAAACCTGCCGTATAGATATCCTGGAATTTGTACTTAATGTGCGTGATTTTAATTCAGATATCCCGATCGTGGTATCGGGCTGCGTGTTGGAATCGGATGCAGAGGCGGAAATCCTCCGCAAACAGCAGCATCTTTTTCTTTTCTCTAATCCGCTGGGCAGCGGACTGAAGAAATTTCTGAATGCAGCATCCGCACAGACAAAACAGCAAGTCTTTGAACGAACAGAATAGATGGTTTACGTTTGCAAGGAGAAAAAATAATGAATACAGAACAAATCACCCTGAGGGCATTGGAAAATTCAAAGATTCTGGCGCAGGCCGGGCTGGATCAGAAAAACAAGGTGCTCAGCCGCATGGCCGATCTTCTGATTGAGCGAAAGGCGGATATCC
>CAZGEP010000305.1:0-2766 GCA_964524955.1 uncultured Planctomycetota bacterium
ATTATACTGGTAAATCCACCTTAATGCACTGTCTAAATTTTCCAGACCAGCTCACTTTGCTGCGCTCTTTTCGAAGCGATTCATAATGGGCGTCATTAATGACCATTCTTCCCTTGCCGTGGGCGATATCATGGACTGCGATCTGCTCCCGGTTTTCGTTGTGAACACAGAGTTGGCGCGGTGTCATGACCACGGTCACTTTCTTTCCCACCACAGCCGGGGGCACGGAATACCGGTTTCCCATGACCGATATCAGGCAATCCTTTCCAACCATCCGCTCTTGAATGCGCGTGGGCAGGAAATCGGTTTCAGGCAGCCGGATCAGGACCTTGCGCTCTTCCTGGAACATATCCACGGGTCTTCTCTGCGTGGTGCCGTGGATGCGGCAGTTTCCGGTTTCATCCTGTTCATCCCGCATCCATGCCCTGAGCTGGTTTGCGGCATCTTCAAGAGACGCAAACACTCTTCCCGGAAAAAAACTCGTCTCCAGATATCGAAAGGGCCGCTCCACCCGACCCTTCTGCTGGGGATACCCGGGAATACATATCTTTGGTTTGAATCCGTAATGCCCGGCAAAACGTTCAAACCGGGGCTGGAGAAACGCCTTTTTTCCGATCCGACCAGCCACCACAGGCGATTGATTGTCATAGAGGATTCTTACCGGTATGCCGTCAAAGAACTGAAACGCCTCAATATGACCCTGAAAGAGCGCATCCTGGCGCTCATCAGTGAATATCCCCAGGTACTGATACCGGCTCCAGGATAGAATCATGGAAAAGACATGGATCCGTATCCGGTCTTTTCCCGCCGTAATCCTGTACGGGGACCAGTCCATCCGGGCCTCCGTTCCCATGTCCGGCTCGTAGCGGATAAAGGCTTTTTGCCTGAGGGTTTTGCTGCGCAGGCTCCGCAGATAATCCCCGAGAATCGTCTTCCCGCCCCGGTATCCTGATTTTCGAATCTCCAGAATTATCAGGAAACGCTGTAGTGAGTAATTCGATCTCCAGATTCAGCCGCCGCACAGCAGTCTGCATAACCCGCAGATCGTTATTTTCTTCCAATCCGTTTGTGCGAAACAAACGGATCTTTTCCCTGAGATTCTCCATGGACTCGCTCAGGTCTTCTGCATCATGAGCACCCGTGTCCGTAGAGCGTTGCAGCCTCTGCAGTACCGCTCCCGGACTGCGGACCGCTTTCCGGCGCTGGGCCTCATCCATCTCCAGCAAAACCGTAACAATCCACTCCATCTCCCGGGCCCTGAGATGCTCCCCGGTGCAGGCAAGAAAAAACGGCATCTGCAGCTGCTCAGGCAGCCGGCTGATCGCACAGGCTTTCATCAGCCCCAGATCACCGGAATAAGAAAATGCCATAAGCGGCTCCGAGAGCCGCACGGCAATCTCGTGTCGCCTGCGGACCCAGCTTTCCTTTCGGCCCAGCTGCCGGGCAATGCGCACAAGCGGTATCTTCTCATTCTCGTGCAGATCCCGGACCAGCAGCGCCTCTTCATACCATGAAATCGTCTTTCGCCGCCCGTTGAGCAGTATTCTCATCATCCTGGCCGTTACACCGGACCAGTCCTGAACAACAGCAGGCACTTCAGCTGCTCCGTCGCGCAGCAAAGCCTCAATTCTTCTGAGCCCGTCCACAATCTCATACCCGTCCTCAACCGCAATCACCACAACAGGATCATCAAAGGCCATTACCGGTTTTCGGGCGGGACGCTCGGCGTTATACTCTGAGGTCAGCCGGGTGTGGATCTGCTGTATGGGAATATATGTAATCTTCATACCTGATCCCTCCCGAGAAAGCTCTGCATGGCCGCACCGTTTAAGACCGGCCGCTGGGGCAGGCACAGGACCTGAAAGAACGGAAAGCGAAACAGGACCAGGTCCTTTTCCTTCAGCCCTTGGAGGGCTGCGTAAAACTCCGTGTCTGAGAGATTCAGGATGCGTTGTATCTTCTGCCTGCCGTAAAAAGACATACCGTTTCGGTCAGAGACGGTAACCAGAAAAAAGTAAAGAAGAATCTCATCCTTACAGAGATAATAGAGGAAATTATCCGTGATCAGGCGTCTGTCGATCCATGAAAAGCTGGGCGGTATTTTCCTGACCCTTTCGAGATTGAGGGGGTTTGGTTTAAGGCGTGCCATGAGAAAAGCTCCTTAAAAAAAGTTGTAAAGTTGCGTTCTGGAGGGATAATTAGAATCATTGGCGAAGTGTAAATTTCAGAAAAACATTTTTCTTCTTTCTCATGGCCGGAACAAAGAAAAAAGGCGTGGATATCGGTGTTTATACCTCAGACGTGACGCTGGAGCACAAGCTCGAACCGCCGCGGCGGGGCACGTCTGCTGAAGCCACCTGGAACATGGGAAGGCTGCCCAAAGAGCTGGGAAAAGGTGACGCAGCGGATCGGCTGTTTTTTGCAACCAATGGTTACTGGCAGGGGTATTTTCTGCTGAAAAAAGACGTGCTGTACAATCCGCTGGATGAGAACAAGCCGTATTCCCTGATCTTTGATACAACGACCTGGACTGATATCGAACCCGTACCCGTAAAGAAATTCAGGGGATTCAGGTATCTCGGTGACATGCCTGTCTGAGCAGGCCGGTAAGGATTACGAGGCAGACAGGAATGAAAAAAGCCGTGAATGCAACTTCCACGGCTTACGGTTTCGGCGTGAATGATGGAAAGGAGGGTGGTACAAAATTCACCGGAAAGTGGTACACTTTAGACCGGTTTCCGGTACACTCTCAAACCGGTGGCGACA
>CAZGEP010000306.1:0-2709 GCA_964524955.1 uncultured Planctomycetota bacterium
ATGCAAAGAGTCCAGTTTAACGAGTTGATCGTAAGTTAACCAGGAAACTCGGGCTGGGCCTTTTTTTTACTAACCACACCCTTTTGGGCAGGGCTACAGCATGGACAGGAGCATCCGGCAATTGCGGCAGACCCTCATCTTGTCCTTCCAATTATGGTGCACGTATCCATTACAGATGGTGCCGTTGACGAACCAGCACAGGGTGCCGGCCTGAAACTCCCAGGCGGGGCATTCCCTCACCCGCTCCGCTGGGCAGCCCATGAGAGCCCAGCAGGGCCTTACATCCTCCTGCAAAGCCCTCTTTCTGGTGACCAGAAAGAGCATCTGCCTTTCCACATGAGCAGAAACCGAACGCCACCCCTGCTCATAGCTGTGCACCGCCTTGACAGAGATGCCCAGCAGCTGAGCCAGCTGCTTCTGGGTTTTGCCCTGCCTCCTGCGGAAAAGAGAGAATTCCTGACTGTCCATTGATCCCCCCTGGATAGTTTTTTATTTCATACCACAATGTGGTATTTAATGTCAATCCCGAGCCCCGGACGCGCCAAGGTAATTTTGATCTCAGGTGTAAGGTGCCTGGAGTGTTCAGGTTTCAGTGTTCAGTGTTCAGCTTTAAGAGGGCCGATTCATGCGGCCATGATACTGATCGGGCAAATGAAGCGTCCGTGTACACTTGCACGAAAATCTTAATCTCAGTCTTAATCGCAGTCTTAAGCGCTACTGCCGTTGGGAGCACGACTGCGACTGCGATAACATCTCCGTCATTGCCTTTTTATGGGGAATTTTGATAGAATTTTGACGTGATATGCTCTACCAGATTTGTCACTGTCTTATTGCCGCTGGCTTCACCTTTCTCGAAATCGTTTTCCACCGTTGCCATGCAGTTGGTTACATGAGCGAAGCAGAGGACTGCACAATCCCGGGCTTCGGCGAAAGCATAGAGCGCAGCCGCCTCCATCTCCACTGCCAGCAATCCCTCCGAGTAGGCGAACGCAAGCGCTTGCTCGGTCTCGCGGAATGGGGCATCGGTGGTCCACACGCCGCCGCGTACGACGCGCGGTTCGCCGGCATCCAATCCATCCGCCAATGCCAGCAACTCGGTGCTGCAGCGCGCATAAGAGAGCGGCGGTACATAATGGTGACTGGTACCCTCGTCCCGCAACGCCCGTTCGATCAGAACGAAATACGGCGGATCACCGGCAGGCACAACTTGACCAGCGGAAGTGACACTAAGCAGCAGGCGACATCCCGAAGCGAACAACTCTTCGGCCACGAGCACTGCAAACGATGCGCCCACCGCGCCGCCCACAACACCGATTGTGGCGGTCGGCGTGACCAGTTCCATCATCTCCGTGTGATAACAGGCCCAATGCGGATTCGGCGCAGCACCGTTTTCCTTCAGTTCTTTAAAGAGATCACCATCCGGGTCCAGCAGGCATATTTCGGGTACAGACCCCAAAGGTATATTTTTTTGCCGACGGGCCTCTCGTAATAATCCTTCTGCTGTAAATACAGAAGACTCTTCATAATCCTTATGTTGTTCCAAGGGTGAGTTCATTTAACGTCCTCGCGTATAAAAATATCTCGGCCTTCAACCAAATCAAACCACCCGTCATCTTCGGCAGCATATTATGTAAACGAGTTGGTGTGCGGTATCATTTCCCTCCTGAAATACTGCCCATTATGTTACGACATGGGGGATGCGGCATCTCGACTTAGGGCTCGTCACAAAATAACTTGAACATTTGGCTTGTTCTTTTTCCCGTCTTCTTTGTTGCTGCGTCGGTCAAATAGCTTGCTATTCTCCCTCCTCGCGCCTCGAAGACGGAAAAAATTCCGGCGCCAAATTTGCCCAACTTATTTTGTGACGAACCCTTATTTCTCGGCTCGAATGACGGCGGCTTCGGCAAGCTCATGACCGGTCCGCGCATTCCGTCCTTTCCAAAGAACTTGCGGAGAGCGGAATCCGATATATTCCATACGGTCCAGGAAGTCCTGCTCCGGCAACGCCCCGCCGATACACCGGAACCAGTCGTCGGCACTGGTGCGGATTTCTTCAGGCAAAGCGGCCTTTAGCACGATTTCAGCAAAAATGGTCCGCCCTCCCGGTTTGAGCACGCGATATACTTCACGCATTATCGCTTCTTTATCAGGCGACAGGTTATAGATGCCGTTAGCCGTAACCGTATCCACCGACTCATCGGGCAGCGGGATATCATCCGCAGGCGCGCACAGAAATGTTACGTTATCACAGCCGACGGACAGGAGGTTCTCTTGGGCTTGAGACAGCATGCTCTCGGACAAGTCCAGACCATAAAGGTGTCCGTCCGTGATGGCTTTGGCATAAAAATAAAGATCGAGCCCCACTCCGCATCCCACATCGAGTAAGGTCTCATCGGGCCGAGGGTCTACATGGGGTTGGGGATTGCCTGCCCCCGTAAACGACTCAGACATTGAACGAGGCAAGGCATCCAATACCTCCGGCGGGTATCCCACACTCTCGGCAAAGTTACGTCCAACAGGGAAATTAAACTCATGCTCGCAGGGTGCTTCCGCCACCTGTGAATACTTCTCCCGTACTGCCTGCTTGATATCATCCTCAGTCATATCCGCGAGCTTTTTAGGTGTCATGATCTTAGTTTCCTTCTTTTTCTTGATAAGGTTTCGTTCATTGCACCGACTCGATAACCGGAAACATCAATGGCGATATAG
>CAZGEP010000307.1:0-2683 GCA_964524955.1 uncultured Planctomycetota bacterium
CATACCAGTCTCCATCCCAGGCCGCGGTCTGAACCGCGTTAATCAGTTCGTTTCGAAGCGCCAGAAGCTCATCCAGTGAATCCGTTCGATCCGTATGGGTTCCGATCTCCTCCATCAGGTTGATCGCATAGATGCAGGCCACGGTCAGCCAGGCGCTCTCGCCCCGGCCCTCGCGGTTGATTTCATCCAGGGAGTCATTCCAGTCGCCATCTCCGATCAGACAGAGGTTGTGTGCGCCCCGGTCTCTACCCACCCGCTGAATCGTCCGCACCATGTGCTGCCACGCCGTGTCTTCGCCGTGGTCCCGGTACGGAACCACCTCATCCAGCACAGCAGCATCTCCGGTCTCGCGAATATATTCGCTGAATGTAATGGGCAACCATAGACCGCAGTCCCGGTGCATGCGCAGATCATCCTGACCCGCGATCACGTCATAGCAGCGAATGACCAGACCGTCCGCCTCCTGATGGCGAAGACTCTCAAGCAACCACTGCCGTGTCCACTGCGGCTCAAGCGCACACATGCCCATCACATCCTGGACAATGTCGCGGTATCCTTTGATATCGCCCCGCACAAAACGACTGGTCAGCAGACTGCCGTGCTTGTACCAGGTATTGAGCAGCATGTCCATCCCCTGAAGCGGTGTCTGTGCGGTCATCCGCTGATAATGCCCATCCCAGTATGAACGGCACGTTTGTTGCGCCTGCTTCGGCTGTCCGTCAGCCAGGTATTTCTCACGATACTTCTGAACCGCAGCTGCTTCGGCTCCGATACCAAAGAGCAGATGAAGCGTCACCTGATCCCCGGGCGCCAGTACAACTTCGCCTTCCAGCACTGTACAGAGCGGCTCTGCACTTACGTCTGTATTCGAACATTCACTGCGTTGCACCGCTTCGGGAAATTCCCTGCGTCCGTATGTTCCGACAAAGGATTCCAGCCGACAGTCATGGCCGATCACCGGGTAGTCCGCCATAAAGAATGTTCCATACTTGAGCTGGCTCACGGAGTTGTTGTTCCGGGCGATAATGGCCTGAAGACCGTGATCAAAACCGGCCAGGGTATAGGTGAAAACATCTGTGGCGCTCGATCCGTAACTGGACATCTGAAGCCGCTGAAAGGGATAGACCCGCAGTGTGCGCTCTGTTTGAAACTCATTGGAAAGCGTCAGGGTCCAGAGTTCAACCGGATCGCTGCCCGGCGGCACCATAAGATAAAATGACGACCGGATACCGTTTTTCAGTGTTTCGATCTCCGAACCGTACGGCGCGTGGCGACAGGTAAAAAAGTCATACTCTTGATCCGCAAAGAACGGTGCCAGGCTCCAGGCCTCACCGCTCTGCATATCCCGGAAGTAAACAAACTTTCCGGTTTGTGGCCACTGAGGCACGTACGTAAAGACATCGCAGTACGTAACCGGACAGTAGAGTACGCTCTTGTAAAAGGAGTATCCCTCGCCGGTCTGGGAAAAGAACACTCCGTATTCATCGTTGAAGAGCACGTTCATCCACGGCCGCGGTGTGTCCATGCGGGTGACCGTGAATTCCCGTCCCTCAGCAGTAAAGGCTCCATACCTGTTCTTCTCGCTCTGCATCAATTGTTCCTCTCATTCTTCAAATCAATGACCGGGTTTTCCAGCGGCTCCATACCGCTGATGCGACACGTGACCCGATCGCCGTGACCGATCGGCACAGCCCCGGGCGTGCCTGTGGAAAGAATATCTCCGGGCAGCATGGTCATAACCGATGTATGAAACGCAACATGTTCATCCGGCGCAAAGGTCATGTTCCTGACAACATTCTGTGCGTGTACCCGGCCGTTGTGAACCGTCTGTACATTGAGTGAACACACATCCGGAATCTCATCCGGCGTAACCAGTTCCGGGCCAAAGCTGAAAAACGTGTCAAAGCTCTTGCACACGGTCAGGTAGCGGGGATTCCTGCGCAGGATATCCTCAGCCGTCATATCAATGATCGTTGTAAATCCGGCCACCACTGAACGCCAGTCTGACCGGACCACATCCCGGCACCTGTCGGCAAAGACAATTCCCAGTTCCGCCTCTGCAGTCGTCCGTTCAGAGAGTCTGGGGATCTGTATGGTGTCTCCCGGACCAATAATCGTGGTTACCGGTTTCATAAAACTTCCGGGGATCGACTCCGGTGCTTTTTCATCCAGATCCGAGGCGTGATCCGCGTAATTCAGACCAATACCCCAGATCCTGGAAGGACAGCGGTAAAGCGGACCGAGCCGTTCTCTTCCACTTTTTTTACCGTGCAGTGCCAGATACCACTTCTTCCGATATGCGCGTAGATGCCATTCGGCGTCCCGACCAGGTGCTCGGCGTCACCGGTCCCCCACGGACGATCGCATGTCGGCGGATACCACTTGCGCAGCCGCGGATTATAGACCCAGGTGCTTCGGCCCGTTGCCTTTACCACGCCGGTCTTGCCGACACCCAGGTGATACGATCGTTTGGGCTGGATGGATCCCTGGCGGTTGTAGACCATCATTTTGCTGATGGGATCATACTCGTACCACCGCCGGGTATGTTCGGCCCAGGGATGCAGGTTATAAGACCAGCCGTAGACCGTCCGGTTGGTTCCATACAGGTAGGGCGGGAACTCCGGCGGGTAGCTGAGCGACCAGCGTCCGGCGCCGATATCGTAATGCGCGGTGTCGGTCCCGG
>CAZGEP010000308.1:0-2674 GCA_964524955.1 uncultured Planctomycetota bacterium
ACAGGGAATACAAACTTTAACCTAAATGAAGGAACCATATTATGTCTACTCGACAGGACAGCAATCAAAGCGGTTATAAACTCAGAGACGTGAACTGGATTCTGGGTAATCCGAAATCACAGGTCCTTGTCTGGACCCGGGAGTGGATTCAGGAGTTGGTGCCCAGGCTGACCGGAGCAGATGCTGCGCTGGGGAGTAATGCCGGTGATACAATGAATATTGTGGTCGGTAATCTGGATGAAAATCTGCTGGTTGCCGAAGCCGTCTCACAGGGAGTGATTGACCTCGATGAACTCAATGAAGATGATTTTGTTCTCAAGCAGGTTCGGATGAATGACAAGGTGTTTCTTTTTGTCGCGGGCAGAAATCCCCGATCAGCCGCTTATGCGGTAAGCGAGTTATTTGAGCGCCTGGGATGCACCTTTCTGATCAGCGGGGACCGCCTGCCGCCGTGCGATCCGGATCAATGCGTTCCTGAGCTGGACGAGGTCAGGCGAACAGACGCGTCGTGGCGGGGTATTCTTTTCGGGGGCTACTGTTTTGTGGCCAATTCCATGTTCTCCCTGCCGGATTACGAAGCCATGTTTGACCAGATGGTCAAACTCAAGATGAACCGGATTATTTTCTACCATTTTTCAAATGAACCCTTTATCGACTACACCTTTAAGGGAGAGCGCAAGCTGGTCGGGGATATCTCCCATCCGGACTCTGGGTATATTTCCTATGGTCGGGAATTTACCGGATCCTGGCGCGTGGAAGACCTTCCGGTGCATCAGGAAACGTTTGATCGGGAGAAGATGTGTCCGCATGAGCTCCAGGATGTGACCACATCGGATCAGGCGCTGGACCAGGCACGGAGCCTGATGCAGGCTGTGATGGCAGCGGCCCGTAAACGCGGGATTGAACCCTGGATGTCCTTTCTTCCCCAGTTTACTTCTCCCAATCTGAGCAAATACCTGCGGCCCATGCCGAGGACCCATGGCCACTGGTCTGCGCACATCAGCTGCACGGATCCAGAGGTGGGACCGCTCAACCGCACCCGTATTCAGGGCATTGTGGATGCGTACCCGGACCTGGAGGGAGTTCTTTTGAGTATTCCGGAGGGATTCTTTGAGGATCCGTATCCGGAGACTGAGGCTCTGATTGACCAGGAGTGGGGCAGCTATGCAGAGGCGCTTGATCTGCAGAATCAATACTGGGGAAAGTTCTGGCCCGGTGAGGAGCAGCAGAAAGCGCATATTCGGGCGGATATTGCTTTTACGGAGATTGTGAAAAAGACAATCAATGAAGCCAGAGCGGTTGCGCCTGATCTCAAGCTGGGGATCTGTACGGTGTGCAAGGCATATCTGCTTACACATCTGCACGAGATTCTGCCAAAGGATATGCCGTTTGTTGACATTGAATCCCGTGCCCTGTGGACGCTGGATGGAGCTCCCCTCCATTTGTTTAAACGTATGAAGGGCCGCGAGTGCTCGATAGTGCCGCGGGCTGTTGACGATGGTTCACTGGTGGGCATGCAGTTTCCGCTCTGGCAGTATTCCGCGGACGGGTTTCTCGCATCAGCAGAGGAAAACGGAACAAGCGGTTTGATGATCCAGACTACGCATATCCGCGGCAATGAACACAGCTTCCGATACCTGGCCGGCGGTATGTGGGGCGGTCCTTCGGATCCGGATGCGTTTTATTCGAATTATACTCAGCGTATTTTTGGCAAACAGGCAGCACCCGCAATTCAGAAGGCGTTACGCATGCTTGAAGCAAATGATGCGTTTATGGGCGGACGGGGGCAGCGAAATATGCCGTGGAACATGGTGCCTCCGCAGATCCTGGCCATGAAAGCGTTTCGGTCATTTGACCGACGGTTTTATGAATGTCCGCTCAAACAGGGGTTGTCCACGTTTGAAGGGTTTGCGGAAAAATACAATGCGGCCATCAAGACCATGGACCGCGCAATCTCGGTTCTGGCGAGTGCTGAAAGCGATGTGACCGGTACCGCTCAATCTGACCTTGCCTATATCCTGGCCCGTACCCGTGGGTTCCGGGATCATCTGAAGGCCCTGTCGGATCTGACTGTGCTGTACCGGTGCTGGCACGATCTATTTAACAAACACAGTGGTGATGTGGCAAAGCTGCGCATTGGACTAGCCGCACTGGTCGGAGATGCCGGACGTCTGGAAGAGCAGACCCGTACGTCTGCGCGCTGGTTTGTTGAAGCGGTTTCACACACCACAGACCTGGCTGTGTTGTGGATGATCAGTCACAAGATGGTGCTGTCCAGTCAGTGTCTGCGAGCTTATCTGGAAAACATCCGGGCCTTTTATAACGGTCGGGAATACTGGAAACCCGTACCGTGGGACAAACTTTTCGGCAGCCTGGTCTATCCGACTTTTGACATCGAAGAATCCGTTCCGACTCCTGCTGCGGATGAAGAACCGGGTTGAGGCACTAAAAATTAAATATCAACATGGACGAAATGAATATGTTATGGAAAAGCGTAAGAGATGCAGTTGTGGTAATGATGATTATGGGGATTTCTGTTGTGCTTGCTGAGGAGAACCCGGGCGCAAGGTGTATTGTATTAGATGGAACTCCGAAAGAAGTTGGACGAGCTTTCGCAAAACTGAACGGCGGGAGGATCAAAGCGGATTTTGAAAAGTTTGTAAAGAAAAATCCT
>CAZGEP010000309.1:0-2656 GCA_964524955.1 uncultured Planctomycetota bacterium
GCTTGCCGACACCATACTGATAAGGCTCAATCCTGCGAATCCGATCAATCTTTCTGCGTGCAAACTGCCGAAGTGCGTTCGCAATATCTGCCTTGCTAAGAGTTACAGACCAGCTACTGTCCGGTGATCCCCTGCAAAAGGGACACTCCCGTCCGGACATCACCGGAGTGAACGGCTCATAAAAAACATTGTCGTTGTTTGCCGTGGTTCCTCCGCAGCTGGAGCAGAACCGGGCTTCAAAGATATGCCATTCATGGACCATTATAATCCCCCGGGTAGAACGCACGGCCTGAGACACCTTCAACGAAGGCATCTTACTGCCTTTGTATACCTGGGAAAGCGTGGTCGAAGAGAGATGATACTCCTTGTCAACCCGCTGCTTCATCTGAAAGAGCGCATACGTCCGGGATGCCACGGCCTGAGCCTTGAGTGCGCTCGCGGGCCAGGACGGATTCACTTCGCATTTGAGAACACCGCAGAGATACGTCTCCAGGTCCACCTGGTTGATCACATCCAGATGCTTTCCGGCCCGATTCATTACAGCGAGTTCCCCCGGATACCGGTCCCCGGAAAGGTAAATACGAGTATCTTCCTTTCCCACAATACGAATGGCGCTGTGGGGAATTTTCAGAGAATTCAGTTTAAGGTTTTTTCCGTCCGGCTGAATCACACCCTTTCTGAGCAACCGCTCGGACCGAATCACATCGCTGCCGTACAGCGGAAGAATAAAAAAATCGCCTTCCACGCGTAGGGTTACCGAAGATTGTCGGGATTTGACCAGCACAGATATCGTCGGCGCCTGCTCGATCGGCTCCGGATAATGGTACACCTTTTTTATCACCCCGGTATTCTTGCAGGAAAAGGAAAGCAGCAGTCCGCCCAGCAGGACCAGTAGAATGACTTTCTTATACTCAGCGATTTTATCCATATTCACTCCCGTTCACATCTCCAACCCCAGCTCCGGCTGTTTCTGCCCGGACACTCCAAAGAGCTTGTACGCCTTGTCTGCAGGAATTCGGCCCCGGGCTGTCTTCATGAGAAAGCCCTCTTGAATCAGAAAGGGTTCATAGACATCCTCAATCGTATCCTCTTCTTCACCGATGGATACGGCCAGCGTCTTGAGCCCCACGGGATTACCGCGCTGCTGAACCAGTATCTTGAGAATCCTGCGATCCATCTTCTCCAGACCGGTCTTGTCCACACCCAGCATTTCGAGTCCGCGGATCGCGGCATCCATGTCGATCCGACCCGATCCTTCCACCTGGGCCACATCCCGGATACGTCGGACAAACCGGTTGGCGACCCGAGGCGTGCCCCGGCTCCTGGAGCCGATCTCCTGCGCCGCTTCCGGCTCGATCGCTACCTCCAGCAGGCCCGCGGCTCGGGTTACGATTTTCTCCAATTCTGCTGCCGAATAATACTCCAGCCGCTCCAGCACACCGAACCGGGCCCGCAGTGGACTGGTGAGCAGTCCCTCCCGGGTTGTAGCTCCCACCAGTGTAAACGGCGGCAGATTAATCTTGATGGAGCGCGCGTTCGGTCCCTGGTCAATCAGCAGGTCAATGGAAAAGTCCTCCATAGCCGAATACAGGTATTCCTCAACCACGGGCGTCATTCGGTGAATTTCATCAATAAAAAGAACATCTCCTCTGTTGAGATTGGACAGAACGCCGGCCAGATCCCGCGCCTTTTCCAGAACCGGGCCGGATGTGGACTTGATTTCCGCGCCCATTTCTTCAGCCACAATATGAGCAAGCGTGGTCTTACCCAGACCCGGCGGACCGGAAAAAAGAATATGATCCAGCGACTCTCCCCGGTTTTTCGCTGCTCGGATATAAACATCCAGATTGTGACAAATCTGCTCCTGGCCCGTGAAATCATCAAAATTCTTCGGGCGCAGCGTCAGATCCAGATCAGAATCATTTTCATCCACCGGATTGCCGGAAACAATTCGTTCAAAATTTACATCTTCAGACATTCTCTGATAATCTCCTCAACCGTACTTCCGGAACCCATTTTCTTGATCGCTTTTTTCACAGCCGCCTCCGCCTCCTTGACCGTATACCCGATTCCAGTCAGCGCAGAAATCGCGTCGGAAAGAACACTGTCCCTGCCTCCGTCACTCTTGTCCGCATCCACCAGTGTATTTCTCAGTTCCAGGATCATCCGCTCCGCAGTCTTCTTACCAATACCCTTGACCTGCGTAAGCAGATTCGCGTTGGCATCCCGTATTGCGGAAGACAGCACCTCAATACTTGTATTGGATAAAATCCGAAGCGCGATGTTCGGGCCGATTCCGCTCACACTGATCAGAGACGTAAACATCCGACGCACCCGCGGGTCAATGAATCCGTACAGCGAAATATCATCCTCCCGCACAGCCATATAACAGAGCAGCGTTACCGGTTCCGATACTTCGGGCAAGCGCTCATATGTACAGAGCGGAATCTTCATACTGTAGCCGATCCCGCCCGCATCCACGACTGCCAGCGACGGCTCTTTACCCGCCAGATTGCCCTTGATATAGTCAAACATAGTCCATCTATCATAAAGACTTGCACGCAAATTTCAAACAAATAACCGCAACAGAAAAACAATCAGTACAAATTAGGCCGCCTTCGGCGGCAATTTTTCTTTGATTTCTGATTGTCAACGA
>CAZGEP010000310.1:0-2593 GCA_964524955.1 uncultured Planctomycetota bacterium
GCCGTCCAGGGTGTAATATACCGTGGACGGCTCGTTGGTCTTGAATTCGAGGGTGATCATCTCGTTATAGGTGCCCGAGGGGTAGTTGACCCTGACCTCGGGCGGGACCGTATCGATGACCGCCCCGGCCGGCTGTCCGCAGGCCGCGGCCGCGCCGAGCATTACGATGGCTGAAATCCAGCAACCTATTGTCTTCAAAATATTATCCGATTAATAATTTAGAAATATAAAAAATATCATGTCCGGGCACAGCAAAAAAGGGGTGCGGTCCTTGTAAAAAGACTGCAATCCAGACAGTAAAATAAGCCGATAATCTTACCGCACCGTTTCCATAGAGGACTCACGGTTATCGGCCCAGCTTCGATTCTTACGAAATCCCGATAATTTAAAAAAATGATCAAGGGACAAGATTTTGTTGCAAATCTTGTCTTGATATAGTATAATATAAGTACATGACAAAGAAGCATGCAACAAAAACAGTCGATGTTCCGGCCAGACTCAGTCGGATTCGGCAGACCTTGTATCAACTCAGAAAGGAACAGGCCGCCTTGGTATGGGAACTGGCCAAACCTTCACCCATGATTAAAGGTTCCTTTTACGAGGTGTACAAGACCTGTACGGGTAAGAATTGCCGGTGTCAAAAGGGGGAACGTCACGGCCCCTTTCCAGCGCTCTCCCTTTCCGTTCAAGGGAAACACAAATTAGTCATGGTTCGTCAGGCTGATCGGCAGGCGGTTGAGCAGAAGGCAAAGGCTTACCGCCGGTTCCAGCGCGGTCTTTCACGGCTACGGAAAATAAACAGGGAGATAGAAGCGTTGTTTATTGAGATAAGGGGCTATTTTCTGGAGGACTACTCGTGAGTGATGGTCGGGAAGTTGTCATTTACCAGGAGAACAAGCAGAAAGTTCGTCAGGATTTGGAATCTGGTTTACTGGATTATGTGGATTCGGCGGACTGGTCGTTTCAGGACCGGTTTTTCGCGTTTTTGCTGAGCGTTCGCTTTTTTGAGATTTGCGGGGCCAGTTATCCTTCGCCGCGCAGGAAGGAGGAGGTTCCGGTCTGGTTTTTACTGGCCTGCAAGGTTCAGATGAAGCTTCATACGACCGCTTCCTTCGACCAGTTGCCCGGCCTGCTCAAAAGCGGCGCCATCCTTTCAAGGGTGAAGTTCAATATCGGCGGGGTGCACGGTGGTTTCAACAACAAGAACCGGAAGGACCGGGCAGTGGCGGTCCACCATGATACGCCGAGGAAGTTTTTCAAGGACACCGATCCCGTAAAGCTGCGGAACTGGTACAACGGCGATGTGGTGCGGTTTTTACGACGGAACCGTGCTTTTGACAAGCATGGTATTTTTATTCTGGACCAGTCGCATATTGTTGTGCCTGACAATAAGCACTACGAAGACGCCGTTCGGATGCCGGTGGATGAGCATGGACAGTTAATCGACATGAGTCGCATGACAGAGGAACAGAAGAAGGGGGTGCCGTATCATCCCTGTTATGCCTTCAGCGAGCTGCTGCATGTGGACAAAGCGGCCAAGTCGTTTGTTTTTTCGGGTTACCAGTGGGGGCCGGGTAATACGGATGAACTGGTCCAGGGTTGTTCCCTGGTCCGTGATTTTGTTCAGGCGGTCGGCAAAGGGGTAATGCAGCTGCTCATTATGGATCGCGGGTATATTGACGGGGCATTTATCTCTATGGTCAAAAAGGAATTGGAATCGGATGTGTTGATACCGCTTCGCCGCAACATGGACATCTTAACGGACGCGATTCGTCTTTCGGAGAAGCATCCCCGGAAGTACAAATGGACGGCCTACGACAGTTATCAGAAACACGGTGTCCGGTACAAGGAAGAAGTGGTGACCATTGAACAGATGCAGACCTGGGAAAAATGCGAAGTGCCGCTCTTTGTGTCTGTCATGCGTATTACGGACACGGAAGGCAATATCAAGTACTGGGGCCTTTGTACCACCTTTCAACCCAAAGACGCCAAAAAACCCTTTGAATTGTACGAATTGAGAACGCAGGTGGAAGAACGGCACCGGCAATTGAAACAGTTCTGGAATATCGGCGATTTTACGTCACCGCACAGGTCATTGATTGAGGCCCACGTCCTGTTTACGCTTTTGACCTATACGCTGATTAATCTGTATCTGACGAAAACGCACCTGAACGATCTGACCAACAAAACCATTACCTCTCTCCGCCAGGAAGAATTATTGGGAAAAAACAATGTCATCGTCTATTCCAATAAATACTTTGCCGTATTTGATGTGGATGAATATACCGAAATCCTCGCCTTCTTAAAGGAAGAGGCCCGGCAGAGACTGCAAAAATGGATCATACAGTTCCGGGCCGGTAAACGGAAAGGAGAAATACCCTAAATCGTAAATCTCATTTGCAGATATACGAAACTGATGTGTCCCGGGGAAAAGTATGCCCATGGTTTGACCCGGACAGGGCAATTCGTACTGCACTCTGAGGGGTTTTTGTAAAATCCCGCCTGATACCGACCCGATACGGTGTCGGGCCGAAAACCCGAACAAATTCTGACCTCGAACTGGTGCGGCTGATTTCTACTGTCTGGATTGCAA
>CAZGEP010000311.1:0-2585 GCA_964524955.1 uncultured Planctomycetota bacterium
GTCTACATAAACCTTACAACAGCGAAGACAAAAACTGCTTTTACAACTCATCGGATTCTTACCCCACGGAATTCAATGAGCAGAGATCAGAACGCACCTCCACGGTTTCCTATTTCTGAGACGGAAAAAATATACAATCCGACGCAGTGTTGAATCGTTCGACCAGTTTCTGTATTCCCCTGCCGTCAGCGGTCATAAAAAGTTTACGGTTGAGTTCCCGGATTTCACGACCATTCATGCCAATTTTTCGTCCCACCACAAGAAGAGAGTCATTTGAACCGGTCAGGATGTTATTCTCCTCAAGTTTACGGGTCATCCAGGCGGTCATTTCCGCCATGTTGCTGTATGCGAAACCGTTGATGGTATACGGCAGCGGATCCCACAACGGCGGAGGCATCAGGAAACGCACCTGATACTGCCGCATAATTTCCGAAAGGTTTCCCTGCCACTCAATGCCGAATTCTCCAGGATGTTCAAACCACTTTGTACGCGGGGTAATGATCGGCATATATACGCTGACACCATCCGCACGGACTTCTTTCATGAGCTCTACGGATTCCATCATTGTTGCCCGGTTGTCAAACGGACATGGAGTAATCAGGCTGGCGGAGGTAAGAATGCCGGCCTGTTTTGCCTGCAGCAGGTTCTGGCGGATGCTTTCAACTGTGGTGCGTTTGTTCAGCGCGTTGTCAAGGATATGCTGGGATCCGGATTCAACGCCGAAAAAAAGCGAGACACAGCCCGAGTCTTTGAGCAGATCATAGTCTTCATTGACAGACCGGGTGTGTCCGAACGAAATATATTCAAACGGACGCCCGCGCCGGATAAGTTCGCGTGCGATGGCATGCCTGTGTTTCTGAGGCGGATTCGATCCGGCCAGGCGAAAGGTCCGGGAGCCGGTCCGGCTGGAGATACGCACCATAAGGTCTGCCACATGAGCAGCGGACATGGTTCGCCACGCCCGTCCGCTTTTTTCCGGATGAAAACAGAAATTACATGTGTATGGACATCCCCTGCTTTCGTCAATCATCATGAGTTTCAGTTTCCGGTGGCCTTCCATGGCCCGGTATATCCGGGGATCGTAACACGGTTCCGCAAGCCGGTCCAGGTCGTTTATTTTCCGTGTCGGCAGAGAGTAAACCACTCCCTCCTGCTGAAAGCAAATACCGGGAATGGTTTTCAGGGTACGCTCTCCCGATGCAGCCCGCGCAAGCTCGATAATGGTTTCCTCACCTTCTCCTGTGGCAATCGCATCAAATACAGGTGACAGATCGTCCAAAACATCTGCTCCATAGCATTCGGCATGCGGGCCGCCCCCGGTAATCATAATGTCGGGATACTGCTCCCGAATTATCCGGGCGATCTCAAGGGCGCCTTTCTGCCCCTCCCCGCTCCAGAGCTTAAAGGCAATCATTACGGTTCCGGGCCGGGCGGCCTCATGGATGATTTCACGGGAGATATCTTTCTGAACGATCTGGGCATGTACACTCAATCGTTTGTTCAGCTGTTGAAACTCTTTTGCCAGCTGCGCGGTCATTCCTCTGCCGCTGTTCTGACCTTGACAATATTGAAGAAACAGCTCCTGGAGGTCACGCCGTTCTCGGTTGGGTACCAGCCGTTCAACCATGCCGGTTACCGCGTAATCCAGAATAAGCGGTCTGAATCCAGCCCGCAGGAGACTTCCGGCCAGATTGGCAAGTCCGTTATCCGGCATCAGTGAATCCAGGCTCGATGGATAACCGCAGTAGTTAACCAGGATAACTCGTTTCTGCGATAGCATGGTTACCCCCTTCCGATAATACGTATGGGATTGAACGCAAGGCCTTCAATGCCCTGGGAGTTGTGCCGTGATCCATTATTCTGATCATTTTGTTCGTTTACTGTTAACCAGCCCAGCATCACGCATAGCAGAAATTTAAACATCGCAAGGCTCCTTTCACGTAACCGTAAAGGTAATCGCCGCCTGAAGGAGTGAAAGAATCAGCGTAGACACGAGAATAAAAATCGAAATTCGAGTCTTGAATTCTTCAAACCCCCTGCGGAAAAAAAACATGTGTATACCAAAAGCAAACAGACCGCAGGCGCTGAGCAGAAAAGAAAATACCGGCGCTGAAGCGGTTTTATGCGACACACTGATCAATCCGTACAACAGAACAAACAACACCGGAAAATGAAAAACAAGAAATCCGGTAACCCCTTTGTCTGGATCCCTGACAGCGGTCTGCGAAGACGAAAATACCTGTTCGTACAGCACCCATTCCTTCCAGTAGGCGGAATCAATCTCATGAATGATAATCAGTATTGAATTGGCAAGGTACAGCCAGAACAATAATTCCCACATGGGTATCTCCTTACTAATACTACAACGCCAGATTCGCACCAAAGCATTTGGGTAGATCACTGATGTATATGCCAATTTCATGCAACTCCAACAGTCGTCGTCGACGATGTGCAGCCTCTGACTTCTCGCGCGAGGCCCAGTCATGCAGCAACGCCTTGGCGATTCGTCGCGCGCGACGTTTGCGCCCCTGTGAACATATCGCGCCTTCGGCGCGGACTCTTTCAGCTCTGGTCTTTGACATATT
>CAZGEP010000312.1:0-2569 GCA_964524955.1 uncultured Planctomycetota bacterium
GAAAGCATCCGGAGATGGTGGCTGACGATGGGATCCCATGTTTACCCTGGTGCCTGCCAAAGAACTCTTGATCACAGCGGATAGCGGAGGCAGCAACGGGTATCGGGGAGGGCCCTGGTAAATCGAGCTTCAAAAGTTCGGAAACGAAGCGGGGTTGGCAATCACCGTTCGTCATTCCCCCCCCGGGGCCAGCAAATGGAATAAGATCGAGCATCGCCTATTTTCGTTCATCAGCCAAAACTGGCGAGGCAGGCCATGGGTGAATCACGGAGTGATCGTCAATCTGATAGCTGCCACAAAAACGAAATCCGGCTTAGAGGTCCAATGCCAACTTGACAAAAACTCCTACCCAAAATGCATTAAAATATCAAATATGAACATTAAAGCGTCAAATGTCACGACGGATCACTTTCACGGTGAATGGAACTACAGCATTGATCCACTATTCCCATGATTGCGCTATTTATTTTGTGAAACACACTTGGTCTCGGAGCAGTAAAGACACCATTATTGCTATGGGAATTATCTTCAACTGCGAAGGAACTCTATTTAGTTAAATAATCGAATTCAGCAGGAATGGATAAATACTTGTCTCCGCATATCAATTAACTGTGCATAAATGCGGTATTTGACCAGGTGGCGGCAGGCCCTTTCGATGACCCCGGTTGCGGTGGGAAAGGTCTGGGCCGGATATGGGTCGTGGCGCAGATAGGGGCTGTTGAGCAGGAAGCGGACACAGGCATCCAGCTGTGGATAACCCCGTGCGAGTCCGACTGGCCGCATCGGCCGTTTGGATCCCGGCAGTGAAGACTGCGAAAGACAATGTCGTACCCACTAGAATCAATGCACTAAAGCACTGTTGCATATGCTTTCACATTCGGCTTGGTCTGTTGCTGTCATAACGATAAACATGATGACAGCACGATGAAATAGTTAAACCAGCAAAATTGACATCGAATCCTCCAGAATGGATGTGAATGAAAGCGTGAAAATGATTGTATTTATTAGTCGTGAAGCTATTTGAACGAATTATTATAAAATATACTGTTTTCATCAATCATCAATTAAACAGAATCATCCCCAACCAAGGCCTTTAGTTTTTCGAAATCGATAATAATGATTTGATCCTTGCTTCTTTTAATTAGGCCATCACGCTCAAAAGAGTTTAGAATGCTTGTTACAGTTTGTCGTCGTGCATTTATGAAGCTTCCTATTTCCTCATGGGTAAGGTTTGGGGTTATTTGTAAATAATTCTTTGAGTATATGCCATTTTGATAGCTCATTTTGAGGAGTATGTTTGCTAAGCGGCTCTGCACGCCCATTGTCAAATCTTGAATTTGTAAAGCCAAAAAATGCATCCTTGCTCCAAGAATTTTTATAAAAGCATACGCTAGCTTTTGATTCCGGCTAACGAGTTCATCGAAAACTCTACTAGGGATATAGCGAATTAGGGAATCTTTTAAGGTTTTATGGTTGGCACACCTTAAGCTGTCATAAAAAGCCGACAAACCAAATAGCTGGTGGGGATAATTTATAAAAAGTGTGACTTCATTTCCTTCTTTGGTAATAAAGTAAGTTTTTACCTTGCCGCTGTGAACATAGCAAATACTGTCGGTTTCATGTCCAGCCAATAAAAAAAGCTCGTTGCGCGCATATTGTTTGGTATAAGATCTGGAAAAAAGTTTTGTCAGCTCCTCTTTATTCAAGAAGGCAAGAATATCATCCTCTTGAAGGTACCAGTTTTGCATAAAAAATAGCCTTGAAAAATAGAATTTCTTTGGTTTCTTCTAAATAAATAGCAACGTAAGTAAAAAAAAGGCAAATTAGCTACATGAAATCCTAAAAAAAGCTAAAAATAAATGCCTCTCAACCCAGCCAACGTGAAATCATTCACATGCAAGGCTCTTGGAGGTGTTGGACCGATTCTTCGATTTGAAGCCTATCGTCATGTACACGGTCTTTCAAGGCTTTGCCAAAGGAAATCACCCTCGAAGGAACTGGTGTCGAGTGTGTGCCCCTGAAAAACGTACTGGGGGCCTCTGTCGAAAAAAGCCTCCTGGGCATCCTCCTATGAGGTGCCTCGGTGTTCTCAGTGGGCTATGGGGCCTGTCTTGCGACGGCCGAGCGGGTCCTTGCGAAGCCGTCAATCATGAAATCCGGGAACAGCAGCTACCCGTTGGGTTTCCTGCCTTCTGTGGCGGACTTTCACCCGCGGCTCGGTGGCTCGGCGACTGCCCGACTTCAGGTCCGGGTTTGCAGTGCCGCCCCTGTTTGTTTTGGACTGCTGGTTCGAAAGAACATATGGAATTTCCGGCATAGTATACCCGTTTCTGTCAATCGAAAAGCGCAAAATCATACGGATGCCGTAGAGGGATACAAGGGGCTATTGGTGATTGAGCGATGCTTTCGGTCGCTGGACCCCAGATCCATGTCGTTCCGCTCTACCACTGGCTACCCCCCGGCGCATCGAAGCGCATGTGAAGGTGGGCGGGGTGTTCCTGCTCTCATCGAACGGGTTGCAGGGCATCCCTGAGGCCAGTCTTGGGGCCGGATCATGCGCGCGCTGGAC
>CAZGEP010000313.1:0-2538 GCA_964524955.1 uncultured Planctomycetota bacterium
GAATCGACAGAATATAAAAACACACCAAATATCTCAGCTCCCGCCCAAAAATCGATTGCTCCGCAACACCAGAATTCTCCAAATTTCCTCTTGCCCGGTTTTTCTATCTATGGGTATAATAGCTCCGAAATTCAAGCCCTGTTACTGCATGCGGTACCCCGATCAAGGGCCTGGCGAGGGAGAGGAGGGGCGCTGTGATTATAGCACCCAAGCTTGATGTCAATCTGCTCCATATTATCATTATTTTGCATTTCCATTTTTCGTAACCACAGTAATTGCCTGATATGCAAGCCATATATGCTCATAGCATTGAAAACCGGCCACAAACGGATTGGCAGTTACTGGACAAGCACTTGTTAAATGTCGCGGAACTGTCCGGAATGTTTGCAGACAATTTTGAAGCTTCAGAATGGGGCTACCTTGCCGGACTCTGGCATGATCTTGGGAAATGCAGTGCTCAATTTCAAGCGTATCTTGAGAATCAAAATGAAAATATCTCGGAAGAAGCTAAACTTAATCGAGTAGATCATTCGACTGCCGGCGCACAACATGCTGTGCAATCCATGCCTATCCTCGGCCATCTGCTTGCCTATCCTATAGCGGGCCATCATGCCGGTCTTCTCGATGCACGTGCTGAGGGTGCATGCTTGGAAAACCGATTAACCAAATCTCTCCCTTCATGGAATAACTATATAAAACGTTTTCCTCAGTCCCCCATGCCGAAATTGCCCCTTTTCATAAGTCAAGCATTGAGCAAAAAAGACGCTTTCACCGTAGCCTTTTTTGTTCGCATGTTGTTTTCATGTCTTGTAGATGCCGATTATCTTGATACAGAACGTTTCATGAAAGTTAACAAGGCAGCAAAGCGTCGTGTTTTTCCGCCTTTAGTAGAACTTACACCTCGGTTTTTTCGATCAACGCAAAAACTAGAATCTGCATGTACCAGAAAGCCTATAAATATTTTGCGACGGTCGGTCCGAATAGACAGTGAACGGAAAGCCGAACAGCCTTCCGGCTTTTTTTCGCTCACAGTGCCAACAGGCGGAGGTAAAACACTGTCGTCAATGGCATTTGCCTTGCGACATGCGCAATTCAACGATCTTCATCGAGTGATTTACGTGGTACCTTTCACCACCATAATCGAGCAAAATGCCGATGTATTTCGAAGACATCTTGGAAAGTATACGGTACTGGAACATCATTCAAATCTGGATCCTGAAAAAGAAACAGAAGCAAGTCGCTTGGCAGCGGAAAACTGGAATGCCCCTGTGATTGTAACCACCACCGCACAATTTTACGACTCACTCTTTGCGAATAGAACTTCGCGTTGTCGAAAGCTACATCGTCTTGCAAAAAGTATAATCATCCTGGATGAGGCTCAGTCGCTCCCTGTGGAATATCTGCAGCCCTGCCTTCGCGTACTAAAAGAGCTGGTTGCTAACTACAACAGCACTGTAATTCTATGTACGGCAACTCAGCCTCGAATAAAAAAGAGTAATGACTTTGAAATAGGTTTGGATAATGTTCGAGAGATAACATCAGATCCTAAAGAGCTATATAGGAATCTCAAACGAGTAAAAGTGAAAAAATTAGGGAAGCAAACCGATGCCGATTTAAAAAAGCGTCTTTTACAAAATGAAAAAGTACTTTGCATTGTAAATACTACTAATCATGCCCGTCTGTTGTTTAATGCTATCGGCCAATCGGTAGGTCATTTTCATCTCAGTGCAAGAATGTGCCCAGCACATCGCAGACTGCGTCTTTGGCAGATTCGGCGCTTTTTAGAAACCGGCAAAATTTGCAGGGTGGTCAGCACCCAGGTTGTCGAAGCCGGTGTAGATATTGACTTTCCTGTGGTTTATCGCGCTTTAGCCGGTCTGGATTCAATTGCACAAGCTGCGGGTCGCTGCAATCGGAACAGTGCCATGCTAAAACAAGGAAATACATATGTTTTTACTACGGAACATGTGGCTGCTGAGCGCTATTTTTCGGACACGTCCAATTGTGCGGCGCAAGTAATGGAACTATATCATGATCCACTTGATTTGCAAGCTAACGAAAAGTTTTTTCAGCTGTACTATTGGGATCAAAAGCCTCGCTGGGATGGCAAGCATATTCTGGATAATTTTCACCTTATACAGGATCGGTCACTTCCATTCAATTTCGGTTTTGCACAAACTGCAAAAGATTTTCATCTGATAGACGATACGTCCTTTTGCACCGTAATCATTCCTTGGGGCAGAAAGGGACGAAAATTATGTCAACTACTGAGGGCCATGCCCGATCCAAATCGGGAGATTCTTCGCCGGGCACAATGTTATATGGTTAAGGTGCACCGAGCAGCGTGGAATAAGCATGCGATGCATAGCATCAAGCTCATCTATGATAATCTCGGTATTTTGGAAAGCCCAGAGACTCATTACAGCGAGGAAACCGGCCTGAATCTTGAAGCGGAAGGGCCTGGAAGCTATTTTGCTTAACAGGGAGGAATATACATGGCCTATGGCATAAAACTCAAAATATGGGGCGACTATGCGT
>CAZGEP010000314.1:0-2501 GCA_964524955.1 uncultured Planctomycetota bacterium
TTCGGCGGGTGTCACCCGAAACCCGTCGGCAACCGGCTGTGCGTGAACCTGATCGGACGCGTCATGGACCGCGCATGGAAAGAACCGCTCGGGCGCGACGCGAAGCAGGTCCTTCACCCCCTGCCGAAGATCATGGACGAGAAGAGCTACGTCAGGGGAAGGCTGTTAGAGCCCGCCGCGGCGACGGTCGTCTCCGGATTCACGGTCGAGAAACCGGCCTGGAAGGCGCTGCCCGGCAACTGCCGGCGCCGGTTCATCGCGGAGCGCCTCCTGTGCGGCGGGAAGCCCGGGGCCGCGCTGTCGCTCGATTTCACGGGGACCGCCGTGGGCGCGTACGTCCTCGCGGGGCCGGATGCCGGTATCGTCGAGACGAGCGTTGACGGCGGCCCGTTGACACAGACGGACCTCTACCACCGATTCAGTCGCGGGCTGCATTACCCCCGCACGGTGCTGTTCGCCGCGGACCTGGCACCCGGCGAACACACCCTGAAACTGCGGATAAGCACGGAGAAAAACGAGAAGAGCAGGGGACACGCGCTCCGCCTGCTCGCTTTCGCCGTGAATTGAGGGCGACCGTCGCGGCCGCGGTCGCCGCAGCCCGCTACTTGAAACTGTTAGCGGAAAAAAAGAAATGATAATGCCTGAAAACGACTAACTGAAAAAAATCAATCCTATCTCCCGTCACCATAGTGATTTAAATGTAATTTAAAATAGACTGGGACGTTCCGGTCGCGGGATGGTGGCCGTTTTGGCCATTAACCGGCGACTTTTTTGATGTTACCCCCCGGTAACTGAAACTGCCCCACGGTATCGTGGCCACGAAATCGCCCGACAATGCAATCGAGTATATTCATGTACTGAAGCCCCCCGAATCCAAACGGCTCGCGCTGCCCCTTCCCAAAGACGGCAAGAAATTCACTTCCGGGCGCATTTTGAATACCGGGGTATGGCCGACTAACGGGCCTCCTTTTCTCAGTTTTTACTTGTCAACAAATATAAACCCATGGTATATTTATGTCGTAGAATAAAAACTTACCAGAGGTTTTAGTTTGTAATAATCCGATAAAATATACCATGGGTATACAAAATAAAACCAAAATAAACCAAGTGTTGCAGGCAATGCCCGGCAATACTGTAATCACATCCTCCAGGCTGCAGGAACTGGGTGTCTCGCCGCAGCTGGCGACGAAATATGTTCAGAACGGCTGGCTGGACAGGCTGGGTTCCGGTGCGTATTCACGCAGCGGCAATCCTCCCGAATGGCTTGGCGCCGTGTATGCGATGCAATCACAGTTGAAGCTGACGGTTCATGTCGGTGGTGTCAGCGCCCTGGAACTCCAGGCCCTTGCCCATTTCGTTCCGCTGGGGGACGGCAGACGCGTTACGCTGATAAGTGACAAGAAGGAACATCTGCCCAAATGGTTCCGGGATCATGCCTGGTCGGTCGAAATCCATCACCGCTGTACAAAACTCTTCGAACATGTACCGGACGGCTCGACTTCATCTTTCGACCGCGGGGATTACTCGGTGGCGATATCATCTCCCGAGCGAGCTATCCTAGAAGAGATGCACCTGTGCGGCAGTAACGCTTCCATCGAACATGCCCTGCTGTTGATGGAAGGTTTGTCCACGCTGGGGCCGGACCTGGTACAAAGGCTGCTTGAAAACTGCATGTCCGTCAAAGCGAAGCGGCTGTTCCTCTGGGCGGCGGAAAGGGCCCGACATACGTGGATGGAGAAACTGGACACAGACAGGTTCGATCTTGGCAAGGGAAAGCGGCAGCTTTACAGTGGAGGATATCTGGATCCGAAGTACCTTATAACAGTGCCGGCAGCGGAGGAGTTGCCCGATGTTTAACCCTCAATACGATCAGCAGGCCCGGTTGCTGGTTCAGTGCATCCCGGAAGTGGCGAAACAGGACTGCTTTGCCCTGAAGGGCGGCACGGCCATCAACCTGTTTCTTCGTGATCTGCCACGTATGTCGGTGGATATCGATCTGGCTTATCTGCCGCTGAAAGATCGCGATGAGTCACTTGCGGGAATCGACGAGGCACTTGTTCAGATCGGGTCCGACATAGAAAAACGCGTCCCCGGCGCCGTGGTCAGGCCACATCAAATACAGGGGTACAATACCAAGCTGTTTGTCTTGCGTGGAGGCATGGAGATCAAGATCGAACCTAACCTGGTTCTGCGAGGCAGTGTGGGAGAACCTACTCAACGAGAGATGTCTCCTGCAGCCCGGGATCACTTCGGCGCATCTGCAAGAATACAAGCCCTCTCCACCGAGGATTTGTACGGCGGTAAACTTTGCGCGGCACTTGATCGCCAGCACCCGCGAGACCTGTTCGATGTCAGGCTGCTTCTGGCGGAAGGCGGAATCACTCCTGCCGTGCGACGCGCGTTTGTCGTTTACCTGGCAAGCCACTCGCGCCCCATGCATGAAGTGTTAAACCGACAAGATAAACGACGATAATAATTGTGTCAGTCATTGATATATTAGA
>CAZGEP010000315.1:0-2486 GCA_964524955.1 uncultured Planctomycetota bacterium
CATGCATATAATTATTGAAGCCGGGGTGTGTACAGATATTTTCAAATATCAGCCAATAAATTCCAGGCAGGGCATTTCCTCCTATTATCCTGTCTCATAAATTCTGTCTATGAATTTGGCAATTTTAGATCCTTCGGTACCCTTAATTTCCACAGACGGTTTTAACAAACATATTGTACGCCTTTTGAGCAGCCTTCTTTCTTAATGGGCCGGTATCGTTATCGATAATGTCTGTCATGTACCTTTTTTTATCAACCGCTACCTTTACAAACAACTTCCAGTCTTTTCTGGGAATTTTTTCTTTGTATTTGTCAGCAATATTACACATAAGCAGGAGTTGGCTTTTTAAAAATTTGCAATCCATCTGTTCGGTCTCAATTGATAAGAGGCTTGTGAATCGGCGCACAGCTTTGACATGAAGACCTTCCCCGGTATATGACCAGGTAAAGGGATGTGCAAAACAGTCATTCCACGTTCCGATATACGTGCAAATATCCTGTCGCAATTGCTCAACTGAATAGAAATGGTCGTAATTCAGGCACTTATTTTTAAGGATGCCAAACCATATCTCAACCATGTTCAGCCAGGACGCATGAAAAGGTACAAAGTGAACTACAATGCGTTTGTTTTCTGATGACAACCATTCACGACGTTGCACTCCGGTTTTCAAAGAAGGATATTCTACATCACTTAGATTCGCTACTGTTTGACAAAATTCCTCGTGATAATGCGTGGTTAAATTGTCAGTGATATAATGAATGACACTATCGGCTGGTAGTGTCTGAACATGGTCGGTAAAAATGCGGCACAGTGTATGCCGGTCATGATTTGAGGCGCACTGACCATAAACGGTACCGGTTGCCGGATTCAAAAAAGCAATAAGATCGGTTGTGCCATTACGTCTATAGTCAAAATCTTCAAGGACTGGTTGATTCTTTTCCGCCGGGATATTGGGCGTCAGACGTTTGAGAGCCTGGATACATGTACATTCATCGAAACAGTATAAATTTTCTGGCGGATTCAGATACAGATCAATAATATGTTCCATCTTGGTGAAGAAATCCGGATCGGTAACCTGCAGATAATACCTGCTTCGATGGGGTCGCAGTGCATGCGCGTCAAGAATTCGTTTGATGGTAGCCCGACTGACTGATCCACCTAAAATGTCGGGATGCTCTTTAAAATAGTGTTGCGCATCACGTAATGACCACCGATGAACTCCTGGTAATGGAGGGGACTTTTGGCAATAGACAGCTATTGTGGCAAGCCGCACTGCCTCGGAATAACTGCGAGGCCGCCCTGATCGCTGTAAATCGGTTAACGGATTTCCTTCTTCAATCCGACATATCCAGCGTTGGACGGTTCGTTCGTGGCTTCGAGTAAAAAATGCAATTTCCTGATCCTCAAAACCCTGCATGTGCAGTGACACCATGGACGCACGGTGCAAAATCTTCTGCTGGACAAATGGCCGTCCCTTTGTTGCAAAAAGGGACTCGGCAAGAAATGGGGCTTCATTGCTTTGAAGTGCTATTTGGATGTTTTTTTTAATTCCGTAATCAGTTGAGGCAATGATTTTTTGATTTTCTTCAATCCCATCAGTGAAAGATGGTGGCGTACAGTACGAGCCGGGACGTTTATGTTGCAACGATCCTGTAACTCGGCCGAAATAACCTCGCCAGAGGTCTTTCCCCGGGTGATGATATCGAAAACGAACTGTTGAAAAATTTCTGCTTTTATTTCCGGTGTGATTCGGTAATCCGACTTTTGACCTTGACGTCTGTCTATCAGGGATTGAAGTCCATCTCGATCGATTCGATGAGCTGTTGTCGTTGTATGCGCCGGTGACAGGCCAATAACCGGAGCGACATCCTTTCTGCTCAATAGGCCACTGTTGAGCATGGAAAGGAGGACCGCTTTGATTTGCAGCTTGTTTTGACGAGGCATTTTCAGGCGCCCCCTTGTATCCACGACAACATGATCCTGATCCGTGAAAACCTGTGCTTTCTCTACTTGCTGAATGGGAGGGTTTGTAAAGGCTGAAGTTCGATAACGCCTATCTTCCAAAGCACGGAGTCCATTTTTGGAAATTGTTTTGATTATCGATTTCACGGTTTCGGTTGGAATGCCAATCGTCTGTCCGATAAGTCCCCGGTTGACACCCAACAAGTACAATGCAAAACAGAGCATTCTTTGAATAACATTTTGATTCAGCATCGCTTGGACGCGTTGAATACGTTCTGCGGAAAGAGTTTGTGAAAATTCGATGTTTCGGCAATCCATATTTCGCTGCTGTGTTGTCATAGTTAACCCACCTTTCAATGACATGTTGACTATAGTGTCCTTTTATTAGGCTATATTCTATATAAATAGAACACATAGTGGGTTAAATGCAATGATTTTTATTAAATTTAAAATTGCCAAAAATGCGTATAAAATTTATGAGACAGGATACTATAAGGTTCCTACTTTTAGTCCCTGGATGTGTC
>CAZGEP010000316.1:0-2421 GCA_964524955.1 uncultured Planctomycetota bacterium
TGTATGCACGGTTCGTCGAGGGTCGCGGGCTAAACCCCCGCGACTACTCTACTGGTTCATTTCTTTTGCAGTTATTCTTTTTTTTCGTTTCTTTCGTCTGTTTCGTAGTTTCCCATTCTTTTCAGCAGTCATGTTTGTTTTTTGAAACAGCCGATATCGATTGCGATACCGATAGCGATAACGATTGATGAGCAGGCTGTAATCATTGGATTTTAGAGTTGACATGTCGTGGCGCGGACATAGAATGAATTCTTCATCAAGCAGGTTTTTTGCCACTGTCCGTTATAATTAAGGAGGTTGAGAGAATGAAAACATCCCGGGGAATTGAACCGGATGCTGTTCAAAATTTTATTGAAAATGTATGGCGTCCAAGGGTGCAGGCAGATGGAGGAGAGATGCGGTTTGTCTCCTTTGATAATCTGACTGTTACAGTGCGCATGCAGGGGGAGTGTTCATACTGCCCGCTTGCCGGTTCACGACTCAAGTCGTTTCTGGAAAAGAAACTCAGGGTTGAATTCGGACAGACCATGATTCTGCAGCAAATTATTGACAAACCCTATTTTGCGGATAAGTGATTATGGCTCATGTGAAAGTTGCCAGGCGGTCCATGCAGGAACCGGAATGGATTGAGATACGGCGTGTTCGGTTGGAACGGCGCGTTGTAGATAAACGGATCCCCATTTCAGACTGGCGTATCCGGCATGCGCGGCAGGTATCGGAATGTGAATACGAATACGAAGACAAGAGCTTTCAGCCTCTTACAGTTGGGGACCTCCTGTTTACGCCGGATGGGACGGTATTTCTCGAGTCCGATGCTGTTGTACCCGAGGAGCTGAACGGGCTTCCGGTCTGGCTGGAGCTGCGCACAGCCGCAGAGATGATGGTTCAGTGTTGCGGGAAATGGGCAGGCGGGCTGGATCCGAACCGTGAACGCGTTTTGCTTACGGAAAAGGCACGAACCGGAGAAAAACTCTCCATTCGAATTGAAGGGTATAACCGGTCCAGGCCGGATGATGAGAGGGATATCAAACGGAGCGGGCTGCGTGGATGCCGTCAGGTGTTTCAGGGAGCCAGTCTGGTGACGGTTGATTCCGAGGCCCAGGCCGGACTTTGGGACGTGCAGGTGCTTGAAGAAACCATGAACTGCAACGATGTACGGGAGGAAATCCGGGAGTATATCAAGACGCATCTGGACAGGGCCCTGAATCTGCTGGATGAACAGGCGCAGGATCCGGAGCTCTTTCGCAAGGGCGTCCAAGCCATGCGGGAGTACCTCAGAAATACGGTGTTCAGCAGCAGCGAAACGAAAGGGTTTACCGGTTGCGGCCGGGTGGCCCTGGTTGCGCATTCACATCTGGATATTGCCTATTACTGGCGCCGCGTACATGCGGTGCAGAAGAATGCCCGAACCTGTCTGATTCAGCTTCGGCTGATGGATCAGTATTCGGAATTCACCTACGCGCATACACAGGCGCATACCTTTGAGCTGCTCGAAGAATATTATCCGGATCTCTTTGATGAGGTGCGTGAACGGATCCGTGAAGACCGCTTTGAGCTGGTCGGTGGTATGTACGTGGAGCCGGACTGCAATGTCCCGACAGTCGAATCGCTGGTCCGTCAGTGTGTCTATGGACAGCTCTACTACAGAGATCGATTCAACCGCATCGCGAATAACTGCTGGCTGCCGGATGTGTTTGGGAATACCTGGGTGTTGCCCCAGATTCTCAAAGGCGCGGGCATGGATTTTTTTGTCTCCAACAAGATGTCGACCTGGAATGACACAAACCGCTTTCCGCATGACCACTTTCGATGGCGCGGTATTGACGGAACCGATGTCCGGGCCTGTGTGCCGCCCACGCATTTTATTACCTGGAATTCGCCGTCACAGGTGATTGAAAACTGGAAAGCCTTTCAGGAAAAGGAAGTCTGTAAAGAGACGCTGAATATGTTCGGATTCGGTGATGGCGGCAGCGGAGTAACAGACGATATGCTGGAGTATGCCCACAGGCTGCCGGATGTCCCGGGCATGCCTGCCGTGCGACACATACGCGGGGATCGTTTCCTGAAAGACAACCTGAGCGACAATCCGGACCTGGCTGTCTGGGACGGTGAATTATACCTGGAAATGCACCGCGGTACGTTTACGACCAAGGGCCTGCTCAAGCGGCGGAATAGGGAGCTGGAAATACGCCTGAGAGATGCCGAGATGATGGCGGGTTTTGCTGCACAGAAAGGGGCTGAGTACCCGCTGGATGATCTTACCCGGGCATGGAAACTTCTTCTGATCAATCAGTTCCACGATATTCTTCCCGGCACGCACATTTCGCCTGTTACGCGGGATGCGCTGGCGGATTATGACAACGTAAAGGAAATCGCTGACCGTGTTTTTTCCAACGCGTGTGGTAGTCTTGGGCTTTCACT
>CAZGEP010000317.1:0-2373 GCA_964524955.1 uncultured Planctomycetota bacterium
AAAGATTTAACAAATTATCCGACTGGTTTTTGCTGAGACGGTCCAGCAGAATGATCTCTCCGGCATTGATAATCTGCTTCATCTTGCTGGGCTGAAGATCAAAGATGGAGGCAAGTAAAAGCCCCACCTGGTTTTGGGTTCCCGGCTGAACCCCTTTGAAAAGAATGCCGTAATTACCTGCCATAACGCAACCCTTTAGAAATATACTTCAAAAACACTTATTTTATGCAGCCGCATTCTCAAGTCAATAAATAAATTGATAATTGTGTTACTGAAGATATACTATACCAAAAACAGAGACTGAAAGAAGGCTGGCATATAACCAACACGTATGGCTGGAATGTGAAATACGCGGATATTGTTTTTAACACGCCCATAGACCAATCCTTCCAATATATTGTCCCGGAAGATCTTAAGTCTAAAATCAGTCCGGGGATGTTTGTGACCGCGCCCTTTGGACGGCGGCGGATGTGTGGATGCTGCGTTTCCACGGGCTCGCAGAGCAAAGTCGATGTGAAGAAACTCAAGGAAATCCTGGAAGTCTATCCGCTGCATACGGGTATTGATACGGATATGCTTACACTGGCCGAATGGATTTCCGATTATTATATGGCAAGCCTGGGCGAGGTTCTTTTCTGCATGGTTCCCACACCGGCCCGGGAAAGGAAGCAATGGACCGATCCCTATGTGTGGCGGGTTAATTCCGATGAACAGGACTGGTCCCGACTTTCGGCCGCACAGAAAGCCGTAATCCAATACCTGGATTCTGCGCAAACCCCCATCCGGATGTCTGAGCTAAAGGAACATACGGGAGTTCCACCAGATACCGTCAAGCGGCTGATACGAAGAGGCCTTGTCCGTAAAGCCCCTCTGGCTCCAAAGGCAGCATCCAAAGAAGAGATGACATCGCAAGGTGACCTTACGCTGAATCCGGAGCAGAAAACGGCTCTGGAAACAATTCAAAAGGAAATCGGTTCGTTCCATCCCTTTCTGCTGTGGGGGGAGACCGCCAGCGGAAAGACAGAGGTCTATATCCGCGCGCTTACTCAAGTCGTACATAGCGGAAAGCAGGGCCTGGTTCTGGTTCCCGAGATCTCGCTGACGCCGCAGACCATCCACCGTTTTCAGTCCCGTTTCAAACGCATCGCAGTCCTGCACAGCAGGTTGAATGCGGAAGAACGGGCACTGGAATGGCGTCGTATACGTGAGGACCGTGTGGATGTGGTGATCGGTGTACGCTCGGCCGTATTCGCCCCCCTTTCGCGGCCGGGTATGATCATTGTAGATGAAGAGCATGAAAACACCTACAAACAGGAAACGGTTCCCAGGTATCATGCCAGGGATGTGGCAGTTAAACGCGCTCACATGGCTGGCATTCCCGTTGTACTCGGTTCGGCAACGCCATCGCTGGAATCCTACAGCAACACAACAAACGGCAAATACACGCTGATTCGCATGAAAAAACGGGTAGGCTCAGCAGGCCTCCCTGCCATACGAACTATTGATCTTTCCGACAAGGCTGCCAGCGAAGACGGGATGTTCTCCCGGCTCCTGATTGAGCAGGTCCACAGCGCGCTTTCCCGTAATGAACAGGTAATCCTCTTTCTCAACCGTAAGGGATTTGCCACGTTTCTGCGGTGCAAGCGATGCGGGTATATCTTTCACTGTCCCAGTTGCTCGGTCACACTGACGTATTATAAGCACCGCGATCATCTGCTCTGTCATTATTGCGGCTACAGCCAGCGGTTTCCCCGGACATGTCCGGAATGCGAATTTGTACAGATCCAGACTCTGGGCAAGGGAACGGAAAAAATTGAGGAAAAGACCGCCCGGCTCTTTCCCGAGGCCCGGATTGCTCGTATGGACACGTCGTCCATGAGCCGATCTTATGATTATCAAACGGTTCTGGATGATTTCGGATCCGGACAGTATAACATCCTGATCGGAACGCAAATGGTTGCCAAAGGGCTGGATTTTCCCAATGTAACTGTTGTGGGGGTTATCAATGCGGACATCCTTCTGAACTTTTCGGATTTCAGAGGACCGGAACGCACCTTTCAGCTTCTGTATCAGGTTTCGGGAAGAGCGGGGCGGGGCGGCAAGCAGGGAACCGTAATCATTCAGACATATTCCCCCAGTCATCCAGCCGTAAAACTGGCCTCGCAGTTTGAATACAAGCTCTTCGCGGAACAGGAGCTGCAGCGCAGATCCCGTTTTCATTACCCGCCTTCGCAGCGACTGGCCAGAATGGTTCTCAGGGGAAGCAATGAAGAGAAAATCATCACCGCAGCACGCGATCTCGCGAACACGCTGCGGGAAAAAGCCGGTCCGCAGCAGCGACGCATGATTTTGGGACCTTCCCCCTGTCCGATT
>CAZGEP010000318.1:0-2357 GCA_964524955.1 uncultured Planctomycetota bacterium
ATTCTTATTGAGCCAGTCAATCCAAGCCTCCTGTATGACAGTATTTTTTCGGCGCTCTGATCGCATGCCGTCACCCCCCATTCTTCTTACGATAGAGGTCAATGACCTGGCCAGACTCCGCGCTCTCAATTTCAGCTTTAGTATTATCTTCATCGCTATCATTGTTCACCAGGAGGAAGTTCCGCTTTTTAGCTTCGATCATTGCTTGTTCGATGTTCTCTAATCCGATTAACTCGGCTATTGGCGTTACGCTCCTTAAAGATTCCCTAATGTAAAACAGAGACACTGGGGTAGATTGCTCGGAAAATTCGAGATAGATATTCTCGGCCGCGACCCTCAGTTCGGCAGGACTCCAAACCGAGTTTTGGGGTATTGCTCTCGCCAGATCGTCGGGATTGAATTCCAATTTAAACTGGTTGAGGTAGTAAACCAGAATTTCGCGCTGAGATTTGACCGAGTAAGGATTTATACAGGCAATCGAGGAAATCCTCCCCGCACGCAACAGTTCGGGAGGAATGCTCAAAGTATTGCCAGCGAAGACGAAGAAGACTGGTCGCGTGTTCTCGGAGATATATTGGAGCATGATCGCCAGGACGCGATTTAAGACTGCTGAACTTCCTTCATCATTCGCACCCGACATCCCACTAAGTTGAAAGAACTTATCAGCCTCGTCGCAGATGATGCCAACTATAATTCCTTGTTCTGCCAAAGAGGAAACAATATTCAACGCTTTGTTCAAAAGGCTCTCCGCTTCACCTAAGTATTTCCGCAGAAGTGAGTGGAGACGGAGATGGAAAACGATAGGAGCTCCCAGGTGATTCAGTACGAACTGAGCAATATGGCTCTTGCCCATTCCGGGGGCGATTGATGTGAGATAAAGGCCTTGTGAAGTTACCAGGCGTGACCTTCTGAGGCCAAGATGCTTTTTTCTAATCTCAATCCAGCGGACGAAGGCCGGAGAGACTCCTGGGCAGTCATCGAGCTCGACTCTGGCATCAACAGGTTTCAGAACTCCTTCCAGGCTGGCTGAGAGTAATCTGTTTCTTTCTTTTCGGCAGAACTCTGCCATGCTCTCCGATGACTGGTTCAGGAGGGCCCGGCAAAGTACGCTCTGTATTGTGCCTGCCTCCACCCCAAATAAGCTGGTTGCTACCTCTGTTACCTCTTTCTGCTTAATGTCGCCAGTTGCGATGAGATGATCGAGAAAGCTCACCTGGATTTCCTTTGGGGAAGGCGGACCCAATACGACACGGGGGATGTCAGCGAGTAACTGAGGCACGCCCATTGCGGGCTGAGCGTTCCCCAACAGAATTATCGAGCCGCGCAGGCTCTCAATGGATTTCAGATCATGGATCAACTGCGTGAGTATGGGATCGGGACCCTGGGATTCACCACGTATGATATAATCCACCGAAGCAAGCAGGACCAGGTAGTGGTTTTCATGGTATGTTGTTGTGCTCGGGCCTTGACCGGAAACAAGCTTCCAGACATCGGAAAAAAACGCATAAGGGTCTGCTGACCCTTCCCCGTTTTTCAGGTACTTCTCGATATTGCGGGTTTTCCGGTGAAAAACCACCCCACGGGAAAGGCTCCATTCAACGATGACTACCCTCTCGATGGTCTGCTCGGCAACCGATATGGCTATACGCCGCGCACGTGCCTGGTCAGCGCTTAAGAACCAGACACAAGGTTCTAACGCCCTTAAATAGTTCGCCAACTCACATGTCGCTAACTCATCCATATTAAATGACTTTATGTTGACCGCTGAAAGGACAACATACCTATTTTACTGTACTCCCAGGCCCTTATTCAGTCCAGATTCTAGGAGTGTGAATCCTGGAAATCTTTTTAACCACGGGTTATAATCGTGGGGCATGGTAACTATTGCATGGCTTTCGGACATCCACTTCAACTTCCTGGGTGATAAAGAAATCAGCGACTTCCTCGGCGAGGTTGCTTCTCATGAGCCCTCATCTGTTCTCATTGGCGGCGACATTGGAGAGGCACACAATGTTGAGGATTATCTTCAGCTTATTGAGCAACAGCTGAGGGTTCCTATTTACTTTGTGCTGGGGAACCATGATTTCTACCGAGGTAGCATTCCTGCAGTCAGGGAGAAGATTGAATCTCTTTGCAAGGGATCAGAATGCTTGAGGTACCTGACAGTTGAGGGGGTGACCGCCTTGTCCGAAACAACCGTTTTGGTCGGCTCTGATGGATGGGGGGACTCCCGGTATGGTGATTGGAAAGGCACCAGAGTGCGGCTGAACGATTTCGTGTTCATCAAGGAGCTTGAGTTCCTGAGACGAGAAGAAAGGGTCGAGGTCCTTCGTTCCCTTGGCGATGAAGCGGCTGCT
>CAZGEP010000319.1:0-2341 GCA_964524955.1 uncultured Planctomycetota bacterium
ATAAATAAAATTGAACGCTACAACGGCTGCATCATCGCAGACAGCGTGGGGCTGGGGAAAACCTTCGAGGCGCTGGCGGTCATCAAATACTACGAATTCCGCAATGACCGGGTTCTGGTCCTATGCCCCAAAAAGCTACGGGAAAACTGGACCTTATATACCGTTAATGACAAACGGAACATCATGGCCTCGGACAGGTTTAATTATGATGTTCTAAATCACACTGATTTGACCCGCGTACGAGGAACGTCCGGCGAGATCAATTTAGAGACTCTGAACTGGGGGAACTACGACCTGATCGTCATTGATGAATCGCACAACTTCAGAAACAACCCGGCCCGCAAAGATAATTCTCTGACCCGCTATTCCAAACTGATGAATGAGATCATCAAAGCAGGCGTAAAAACCAAAGTGCTGTTGCTTTCGGCTACACCTGTAAACAACCGGATGAATGACCTGAAAAATCAGACAGCTTTCATTGTTGAAGCCAAAGACGATGCGTTAAAGGAAAATGGAATACATAGCATCGAACAGACGCTAAAAATAGCCCAGACCCGATTTAATTCATGGCTGAAACAAGATGAAAAAGACAGAACAACAGAGTCCTTATTGGACACGTTGAATTTTGACTATTTCAAACTGCTGGATCTTCTGACCATTGCCCGATCCAGAAAACATATTGAAAAATATTATGATGTGATGGAGATCGGGAAATTCCCTAAGTGGCTCAAGCCTGTCAATATCAAGACAGACATTGATACACAAGGATGTTTCCCGGCACTTGAAACTATTAATAGAGATATTCGGCTGCTTAATCTGAGCGCCTATGCCCCGCTGAAGTATGTCCTGCCGCAAAAAGCGGAGGAATACAGCCGGAAATATGACCGAAAGGTGGCCGGCGGTTCCGTGTTCAGGCAGGTTGACCGTGAACAGAGCTTGATCCATCTGATGCGGGTGAACCTGTTCAAACGAATGGAAAGCTCAATCAACTCCTTCACCATGACGCTGGAGAAACTTCTCGGCGAAGTAACAGGGTTGATTCAGAAAATAGCAGACCATGACAACAACGCAGCTGTTGAAGAGTTTGATATCGAGGAGATTGAAATTGAGGATGATGCCTTCTCTCCTTTTGTTGTCGGCAAAAAAGTCAAAGTCCTGATTCAGGACATGGACACGGTCCGCTGGAAGCAAGAACTTGAAGAAGACCGGGAAATTCTGGAAAAACTCATCTCGTCTTCACAGTCAGTTCAGGCCCCGCAAGATGAAAAGCTCAGGAAACTGAAGGAGCTCATTCGTTACAAAGTCACCCATCCGATTAACCCGGGCAATAAAAAACTCATTGTTTTCACCGCATTTGCAGACACCGCCAAGTATCTATATGAAAACACTGCAAAATGGGCGCAGCGGGAACATGGATTCTATGCCGCGCTGGTGACCGGTTCCGGAGAAAATAAGACCGAGATGCCCGGCATACGCAAAGATCTGGCCTCGATCATCACGTCTTTCTCTCCGGTATCAAAAGAGCGTGACAAGATAGACCCCTCACTCACTGCTGAAATTGACCTGCTGATTGCCACGGACTGTATTTCAGAAGGGCAAAACCTGCAGGACTGTGATTATCTGATCAACTATGACATCCACTGGAACCCGGTTCGCATCATTCAGCGTTTTGGCCGTGTTGATCGACTGGGCTCGAAAAATGACAAAATTCAACTGGTGAACTTCTGGCCCAACATGGAGCTGGATGAATACATCAATCTTGAGGCCCGAGTATCCGGGCGCATGGTTTTGCTGGATATTTCAGCCACCGGTGAGGAAAACGTCATTGAGTTTACCGATTCCGGAAAAATGAACGATCTTGAATACCGCCGCAAACAGCTCGAAAGGCTTCAGAACGAAATAGTCGATATCGATGACATCGAGGGTGGAATCTCCATCACCGACCTCACGTTGAACGACTTCCGTATGGATCTCAGCGATTATATAAAAGAGCATGAGAATTGGCTTCCGCGGATACCGTCGGGCGCTTATGCGGTGGCCGCTATCGACGACTCTTTAAAAAATGAGTTTTCACCCGGAGTCATTTTCTGCCTCAGGAATGAAGGCGCTCAAACAGTTTCAGACGCTACCTATGCCTTGTCGCCTTACTATCTGGTCTATGTGAAGAACGATGGTTCGGTCCTTTTGCAGTTCACCCAGACCAAAAAGATTCTGGATCTGCTGAAAAAAATGAGCATCCATGGGAAATCCGTTGATGACGCAGCCACAACCCGGTTTTCCAGAATGACACGCAATGGTTCCGATATGTCGCACTGCCGCAACCTGCTGTCCAAAGCCGTGC
>CAZGEP010000320.1:0-2323 GCA_964524955.1 uncultured Planctomycetota bacterium
GAATATTCAACGGTTAATATATGGTGATATTTTTGAAGTGCTGTTTGTTCAGACGCGGTTAAAGCACTTCCTTTCAACAGCCGAGATCTTCTCTCAAGTAGCTGTAAGGAAAGCGGTCCTTGTAATGCATTTACCGCCCCACAGCGAAACATCACACTGGCAATGGCTGCGGAACGCGGGGCAATCCTTGTGTTTTTCTGTGCTGAAAAAAGAAGCATTTGCAGTGTTTCCACATTATCCAGAATGTTTCCTGTTGCCCGATCCTTAACCTGCTCCGCCCAGACGGCCTGGGGTTTTGTGAGTTCATCCTCAGCGAAAAGCATCTGACTGGTCAAAATTATTGGAAGCAATAAAAACGCAATCCTCATTCGTTCTTCTCATCCCCGGGTATCTCAACTCCGGCTTTCTCTGCCTGTTTGCGGAAGTCTTCGATTATGCTTTCTCCGCCACTTTTGTATACATTGTACTTTCCAATCTCCCATCCGGTCAGTATTCTTCCAGGTTTGAAATGAAAGGTTTCACGATTCTTCTTCCACCATTCTTTTATTAAAGAAAAATGATAGGCCAACTCTTTTGGGCTCAGTTCAATATCTCTCCCGTAGAAAGCCGGGGCTCCTTTGATCGGCTTGAAAAATCGTATCATATAACCGTAAAGTATCAGATAGTCGTCTTTTTTTCCAGCCCTGGCGTGTTTTTCCAGATGTTTCAGGCAGATATCCATTTCTTTCCGTTTCCATTCCTGTTCGTCGAATTTTGCATCTTTTTTCAGTATACTCGGGAATTTTTTGAGATAGGTACGAATAACCGGTAACGCATAACTGCTGCATTCATAATAGGTCTTTTTGTCAGATTTCCAGGCGACAGCTCTGTCTTTTAGAGCAAAGACGGTATTCCCATCGATTGTTTGAGTAATAATACTGCCCGACAAGGCCATATCACGATAAAATTCATGGTCAAATGCATTTTCTTTTTCAGCCATCATGAACCCAATAGTACAACCGCTGGATCCCGGGCCTGGGGTATCGTTATTGATATATCCTGCAGAACCGGTAATACCAGCTAATTTGCCGTATTTCGAGCTCGCTTGCCCGCCGGCACCAGCTCCAATGCATTTATAATAACCAATATGTTCAGGTATCAGATATTTATAGGCTCCCATCAAACCTCTGTATTTGTATGCTGCCTTTCCTATTATATCTACTGGGTAGCGATAAATAGCTTTCAAGACCTTTTGGTTATCATCAATATTTTTCCATTTTTTCTTAACGATCTCTTTGTTTTTTTTACGCAAAGACTCTGCAAGCTCTTCTTCAGAATCAAAAGACTCCTTCATATAATGATAATAAACTCCATTTTCTATTCGGTTATCAGGATTGTGCTCTCTTTGCAACGCTTTGAATAAAAAATACTGAGCTTCTTTGCTTTGCCAGTCAATATCTGGGCATGCTTCTTTCTTTAAAAGTGGAGTAATGTCCATAGGTTCCAGAAGTAGACAATAAAAGTTACCATCTCCTTTACTAATATGCATAACTCTCTCATTCTCTGATTTGTATCTTTCTGCAGCTTCCTTGGTGCTGAAAGCTTTATATCTTTGAACCAGGAATACATTCTTCTTGCTGGAGGGAAGAACCCTATACCATATTTTTTTCTTGGGTTTATCCCATACAGGACGCCAGAATTTCTTTTCCATTTCTGTAGCAAACAGGGTATTTATCAGAATAAATAATAGTATAAAATGGATGACTTTCTTCATTTCCATCTTGTTCTCCTCAAAACCTCTAAGATTATTGGTGTCAAATCCGCGTTAGTAAAATCACTGCCTTTGCCGCTTACCCGAACCGCTGATTGAATTGCCTGCTCAATAAATCCATGCTCACCCCCAGAAAATGCAAAAACCAGGGGCACTTTGGATACCTGGGCATCCGGCTCTCCATGCCAAGCCCTGTACTTTTCCGCCTCCCAGTGCCACCCGATATAACGATTCGCATCACTTTCACCAAAGATAAGTATCACATCTCCACTTCTGGAACCAGCAAGTTCGGACATCCTTTGCTCAATATCCCAGTATGAGGCAAATGATTGTTTTGATAGCTCACTCAGTTCTTCTTTTTGAACACCTCCAGCCCCATCATACTTTGCCCACATGTATTCCGAATTCCACATGGAGGATTTTCTATATAATACGGCAGCAAACCTTCCGTGAAATTCAAAGGAAAGTGCATTCTTTCTCACAAAATCACTGGCAACTTCAAAGTTAAAGTCGGGCTTAATTGAATCAGGTGATGACCATGCGGTATTGGTATCCTTGCGCAAATAGATATGC
>CAZGEP010000321.1:0-2301 GCA_964524955.1 uncultured Planctomycetota bacterium
ATGCGTCGGTAACCCTGGTTGACGGTTCATTCTGGAATCCCGGGAAATATCCGGAGGAGCACCCGCTATGGCTCGAACACGCCCCGACGGGATTCTGCGACCTGGCTTTTGAGCTTACCACCGACGAAGCGGGTACCGGGAAGTGGGCGCGGCCGATTGAAATTACGGATATTCATGTCGATGCTCACAGTGACCGTGTCGTTATTTCCCGGGGCTCATGCGGGGCCGGCGTCCAATACCTGCAGCTGTCAACCAACCTCTGGACCAACGTATGGGTGAACGTGGCGACGAACCGTCTGCCGATGGTCATCATGCCCAACGTCTGGCGCCGCTGCGGATCTGCGTCTACAGGAGAGTTCTATCGAGTGCTGGAGAGATAGGATTGCAGCCGTCCGCGGCCGCGGTTATCCTGCGGGCATGCGACTTGCGATAGCTCAGTTTTTGATGTTGGCGGCATTCACCGTGCCGGCCTTTGCCCTGGGGCCGCACCAGGTTCTCTTGCTGGCCAACAAGCGTTCTGTGGCGTCCGTGGAAATTGCCAAAGAATATGCGCGCCTCCGGCAGGTGCCCCTTGCCAACCTTGTCCGCCTTGATATGCCGGAAGGCAGCGGGCGCGCGTCGGACACAGTGTCCGTAGACGATTTTAAAAGGTTTATATGGAACCCCGCGCGGCGTATCGCTGAACAGCGTGGGATTGCGGATCATATCCTGGCCTGGGTGTACTCGACGGATTTACCTGTGCGTGTCGACGCCGATCCGCCGTTGTCCATCATGGGCATGACTTTCCTGCGCGGCCAGGAACCCGATCCGCGCGAAGTGCGCAGAGGCACCTTTGTTTCCCCCATGTTTGCCGGTCCGGCAAAGCCGGATGGCAGCGCGCATTTTTCGCAGACGCTCGATACGATGCGCGGTTGGATAGGGGAAGATTACCCGATGCCGTCGATGATGCTGGGATACACCGGGATAAATGGGAACACCAAACAGGAGATACTGAACTGCATGCTGCGCGGCGCCGCCTCGGACGGACGGGCGCCTACGGGGACGGTGTTTTTTGTGAAACGCGACGACGTGAGATCGCGGTGCCGTGAGTGGCAATATCCACGCGCGCGCGCGGAACTGGCAATGGCGGGTGTCCGTGCTTCTATCGTCGAGCGTATGCCGCGAAACCGGAAGGACATATTGGGTTTGATGACCGGGGCAGCCAGGATCGATCCCGGCTCGGAGAATATTTACTTGCCCGGGGCGATGGCCGAGCATCTTACAAGCGCCGCGGCGATTTTCGCGAACAGGGACCAGACCAAGCTGAGCGCCTGGATAAGCGCCGGTGCCACGGTTACGGCGGGAACCGTGACAGAACCGTTTTCGTTGTGGACCAAGTTTCCGTCTGCCCGCTTTTTTGTTCATTACGCATCGGGTTGCACGAGCATCGAAAGCTTTTACCAGTCCATCAGGTGTCCGTTGCAGATATTGCTTGTAGGAGATCCTTTGGCCAGCCCCTGGTCGCCTGATGCGGATCTGGCGATTTCGGGCCTGCAGGACACACTCGAGACCGCGCGGCAGGTGTCTGTCTCGGTAAGGGGCGCGCGCGGCGATTACTACGGAAGTTACAATGTGCTGCTCGACGGGCGTATCGTTGCGCGCGAAAGACAATTCGTGTTGGATCCAGCCGTCCTGCAAAAGGGGCGACACAGTCTGATGGCGGTTGCTTACAGGGCGGGCATGGTTAGAAACCCGGTTTTCACGGTGATGGAATTCGAAGTGCCGTGAGCCTCCATGAAGCCGGACGCATTCAAGCTTTTGCGGAGATCCGCTCTGTGAAGCAAGCGGGATATGCGGCCTGAGATCCGAACAACGAAACACCCAAGTCCGAAGGAAATCCGAAGCCTGAAATCCGAACCGGATCATCGGTCAGACGTATTCGTGCTTCGTCATTCGATCCTTTTTTGTGCTTGGATATTTCGTCATTCGTCATTGAACACACACGGTTATGAAGAAAGCTTTGTCTCAGACGAACCCCCGCAGAGATAACTTGCGCCCCTTGCAATCCAATTAATGCAGATTCAGCTTTTGTCTTGCTGGCGGGCTGTGGTAACATTTTAGTTTATTCTATGTGAGGAGCAATATGCCTGTTTCAGTGGTGACCGGCGGAGCCGGTTTTTTGGGATCCCATCTCTGTGATTTTCTGCTTGGTAAGGGGCACAGGGTTGTTTGCCTCGACAACCTGATTACGGGCAACGTCGCGAACATCGAACATCTGGCCGGCAACGAGAAGTTCCGTTTCATCAAATACGATGTAACGGA
>CAZGEP010000322.1:0-2300 GCA_964524955.1 uncultured Planctomycetota bacterium
ATACTGCCTTTCCCGGGGCTTCGCATGGTTCGTTACCTCACCATACGCCCGGTTCAGTTCCGTGCCGGTGGTTAGCCGTTACACGTTCCGGATTAGCCGGATTGTTCATAGTAGCTTTGCTTGGCGCACTCATGTTTGTCCTTTGCCTTTTTGTTTGACTTTCAACGGAATAATGTCTGCAGCCTTCACATTGAGGCGCAGCACCCAGACCTGGCAACCCGCATTGACCAGCCAGAGCAGCTTGCGCTTGGAATCGTAGCGCATGCCGATCTGCAGGTTATTCTTGGCGTAGGGAGCGCCGCCGAGATTAAGCGATACCCAGCGGTTGTTCGCGCAGTCGTAAGCGACCGTACGTGTGCTTTTCGCTTCCGTAAGGGCCATGATGACAAGATCCGCCTGCGGATGATAGACGGCCTCTCGAATCGTAATATTCCGTTGCATCGGCTGGCGGCCTTCGGGATTAAGCGCTCTGGTCTTCCAGGTTTCGCAGTCGATTTCGTATATCTGACCCGTGTTCGGCTTCCGCCAACCAGCGCCGGTAGTCCACAGCAGCCGGTTGCGCTTCAAGTCGTAAACAAGGATGGAATTGTCGACACTGGGCCCGCCAATCTTGCCCCTCAGTTTGACGGGGTTCCAGGCCATATTTTTCGCGTCAAGCGAGAACAGCTGCGCCTTGCCGGTCCAGGCAAAGGTGGCATTTGGTGTGCCGCAGACAAACAACGAGTGGTAGTCGTTCCAGTAGATCATATTCTTATGACGCGGAGCACGGCCGGACCAGTCGGCAATGTCCGGATCGTATACGTAATAATTTCCATCTTTGCCGGATGGGGCAATAAAGATCATTTTTCTGAGGCGCTGGTCGTAATCGTAAGTTCTGCGGGTGTGACCGTTCATCCAGGGCCGGAGGTTAAAGTTAAATCCCGCCGGATACGCCTGGCCTCCCGAGTAAAGTTGACCCAGCGGAAACTCGATCGGGAAGGGAAGTTCCCATCGATTGGTCGCTATGTGATAGTGCAAAACATCAGTTCCGCCGTGGGCCGAATGACCGCCACTCCAGAAAAGGATCAGGTCCCGGTCAACGTCAAACGCAGCAGTGCCCCAGTCGCGGTTGAGTCTGGGTTTATGCGGCGGATTCAATACCACCCATTTGTTGACCGGCAGCGACTTGAGCCGCGCCGCATGTTTCTTTGCGTCAGGCTTTTCGCCCCGCAGGAAGTATTCAGGAAGAAAAACGTCTTTCCGATAGACGCGGGTCGTTGGCGGATGCGCTTCGCCTTTACCGGTCCAGGCGTTGGCAGCGATATCGTACGTCCACGCGCCGCCGCCGACAGTACCATACTGGCCGGCCATGTACCCGGCCGCAGACGTGTAGGTGTAGCCGTCCAAAAGCGTGACTTTGCCGTCACCCGTCGCGACGAGTTTATGGTTCCCGCGCGGCGCGGGCGCCGTGGCGGGATGGCGCTGCATCCACTTCTCGACTCCGGGATCGAAGACCCAGGTATCGTTTCTCAGGTAATCAAAGTGGTCGCCGCCGAAGAGGACATACAAACCTGTCTTGACGTCAAATACAATGGGCGAGACCGCCCGCGCCGGCGGCTCGGCGTCCAGTGCCTCCGATACCCGGGAAACGTGAATCTGCGCGTTACGCATAGTCTGAATGACTTCAAGGTCAATGCCCCTGGACAATTTGCCGAGGACCAACGCCAATTCCCCGGCAGCCTTGATTAGGAACTTTTCGGCAAACCTGACTTGCCCGGTTTCATATTCACTCGCTTTATTGGCCTGACCTTTGAGATCTTTCATCAGGCTGGACAGATCATCCGTCAACCTTCTCATCTCACCAGAGAGGTCTTTGTCCGTTTTGGACCACAGACCTTCAAAATAAAAGTAACGTGCACGCGCCCTCAAGTCCTTTATCCGGGTTCGAATCTGTTGTGCCTGCTTGTGCAGCTTTTGAAGCGTATTCTTTTCGCGAAGCTCTTTATGAATTGATACCCATTTGCCTTCGCGTCTCACTCGCGTATGCGGCCTGCCATCCGGGGCATAACGGTCCTGACCGCCAAAAGCCAGCCCCTTACCCTCCGGCTCATTACAAAAACCACCCCAGGTGACCGTTTCGACATACTTCAATTTGGGTGCCTTGCAGGAAGCGAGTCTGGATTCCCCGAAAGTCGAAGAAGTCTGCACGCACAATGCTGTCAGCAAGAGAAGAGAGGCTGCGTTCAAATTAAGTTTCATTATCGTTTTTTGTCGAGTAGACATAATATGGTTCCTTCATTTAGGTTAAAGTTTGTATTCCC
>CAZGEP010000323.1:0-2279 GCA_964524955.1 uncultured Planctomycetota bacterium
GCACACGGACCGCATGAGACTCGTATCTGTGAAGGAACTGTCCCGTCCCACGCAAATATCCCAACAGAATCCCACTGAAGTTTCCCGGTAAAAGAGCTGGGAAATGTACTTGAAGCGGTATCCCATGCGATGCATAGCATAGCACATAGGATATAATCTCATAGAGCTTTATGACAGGCAAGTCGTTTGAATAAATGAGAACCTCCGCCTGTCTGGATATAGAATCACCCCGGGAACAGCGGGTTCTCCGGGGTGGAGTTGGAACATTCGGTAGCCAGCAAACCTTAAAGCCGAAAAGGATTGAGGTTGCTGACTTGCCCAGGCGGTTTATGCAGAGGGAGCTTCGAACAAAGGGTTCGAAAGCACTTTACTCTTGATGAAGGCGGCATTAATAGCGTCAGCCTTTAACGTCGCCGCCCGTATCAGGCTGTGAATAGCGAACTGGTTTATGACCCTTGGAAATCCTCTGGATAGATTGAATAACAGGAGAATTGCATCATCAGAAAAGAGTTCCTTGGGACCATGGGCGCGTTGCAGATGGAAAGCAATATACTCTCGGGTATCCTCAAGGGAGAAGCCCTTGAGATAATGGGAAAAACAGATTCTCTGGTGAAGCCCCGTATTGTGAGGCTGTCTCAATCTGAAGACAAAGTTCGGAATCGCCGAAAGAATCAAGGACCATCGAATCTTATGGTCCATATCGAAGTTAAGTAATCTGCGCAGGGCTTCCAGCGTGTCATCAGTGAGAGAATCCGCATCGTCGACAATAAGAATTGGATGTTTACCCGTTTTTTCTTCATAATTGGCGAGGATACTGCTCATATTATCGAACATATCGCTCAAATTCTGGCGTGGAAGCAATCCAAAACTCCTGCAGAGAGAACGAAAGAAACCAATCGGAGAGCAGCGCGGAAGACACATGTAAAACACTTCATGTTTTTTTCGATTGCTCAGATCATAACAGAGTCTTCGGAGAGTTATACTTTTACCGGCTCCATTGGGGCCAGAAACGAGGCATATTCCCTGCAATTCGACCCATAATTCGAGACCCCGTTTAAGTTCTCCCTGTGATTGAGACTCAAACATCTGTTTGGCCCACATCTTTTTGGTAAACGGCATACGGCTGAAATGAAAATAAGCCTGCAATGTTAATTTATCGGTTGTGTAGCTCATGATGTCCTCCATAAAAAAGTGTATTAAAAGGGCTCGGCATCAGCTTTTTGAACAGCCTGCAGATATACCGAGATATGCTGGTCTGGGCCATGAAACCTGACCAGCTCGTCAATTACGTCAACGGCCATCAGGGGATCGAAAGGGCCGAATCTGCCAAAGAACATGGTGGCTGTTAAATCATCCATCACATCAGGGTGAAGCCTCCGTCTGAGTACATGCAGAAACTCGGCCAATTGGCGATCCATTTCGTTATCTCTTTTACTGTCAAACTCAAATCCGGAAATTATCGATCCTTCTTCTTCCTGGAGACGCTCCCGGCGTCTTTGAACAATATGACCAAGCCAGTCGGTCTTTGATGTATCGTCGATTCGTGGCTCCGGCTCCGACTGGCGAGCCCTGCGATGAGTCGAGATTTCATAGGGACCGATGCGCTCTACAAATTTCCCCTTGTACCATATCTCCACCTCGTCAAGATAATCGGGGTCATACCTGACTTGTACACGCTTGTTGGCCATGGGGGTGGAAACCTGGTATTTCACTGTAAACAGGGAGAATATGCCGCATTTGTCCGGAGAGCGCTCAATGCGCCACTGAAAGGCAAGCCGCAGCTTCTCTTCGTCCACAAAACGGATTTTTCCTGAATCCTGTTGCCAGCGTTCAAGAGGAGAGATTCTGAGTTCGGAGTGTCGTCTTCTGTTATACTCGTCATCCGCCCAGGCGACAAAGGCCTCGTTGAGTTGATCAAGGGTTTGGATATTCGATGCCTTGACTTCCTCGATAAAGGCGTTTCTGCAATAGCGGTTTAAAGCCTCAATTTTACCGTGTCCCATTGGACGGCGGCATTTTGTAAAAATGATCCCATTGATGCCCGTTTCAGCGCAAATCTGCTTCATGTGTACAGACCTGAAGGTCATGCCATTGTCATAGTAAACCCTCCTTGGTACACCCCAGCGCTGTAAGGCGCGGCGAAACACAAGTTCAAGAGCCGGCAAATCGCCCTTGAAACTGAAACGGCCATGAAGCAGCAGGCGACTGGCATCGTCGATGAAGGCATACAGGTAAGTTCGTATCATGGAACCCGGTTTGTCTGGATCCGGCAGCCATGG
>CAZGEP010000324.1:0-2258 GCA_964524955.1 uncultured Planctomycetota bacterium
GCCTGCTCGGCTATCTCGGCCATTCGTGTGGCCTTCTCGATTGCTTCCAACAGTTGCTGGTTGTTTTCTTCAAGTTTTTGTTTTGCCTGCTCCAATTCAAACTGGGCATTTTTTTGTTCTGTAATGTTAGTATGAGAGCCTGCCATACGGTAAGGTTTTCCATCGCCATCCCGTAACGCTTCCCCTCGCGCTAATATCCACCGTGAAGAACCATCTTTATGTTTCATGCGGAATTCTATATGATAGTGTTCGACGATACCCTTCAGGTATTCATCTACATATTCCATAACAATAGGTTTGTCTTCCGGATTCAATAGCTCTTCAAACGTAGAAAATACATTGGTAAGTTCAGAATTTTCATACCCAAGCATTTCTTTCCATCGAGGGGATAAATAGAGGCTGTTATCAGTAAGATCCCAATCCCAGATACCGTCATGAGAACCATTAACTGCAAGCATGAATTGTTCGCGGCTTTTTTGTAGTTTGTTTTCAGCCAGGATTCGAGCCATATAACCACCCATAATATCCGCAGCTGTTTTAAGAAGCAATATTTCGGACTTTTGCCATACCCGGTATGATTTTGTTTCATCAAAACCGATAAAACCCCACCACTTACCCCCAACAGAAAGCGGTACAACAACTATCGATATTATATTCTGGGGTTCTAAAATTTCTCTTTCTTTCGAAGGGAAATCAGCTACATTGCCCCAGATAATTTCACCTCTTGAAAGTGCTTCTCGCCACCGTTCGAAGCCATCACGATATACAACATGCCGAAGCTCAGGATTATCGATTTCAGGATTAACCCCCGGAGCACAGACTTCATAAATCTGTCGCATACAAAGACCATCCGTTGCATCGTAAAAGTTTTCAAATATATATACCCGTGCAGCATCCGAAGCCTTGCGCAAATTGACGAGAGCTTCAGTGATATTTTGTTGTGGTTCAAATGGTTTTAGCAAGGCGACAGAAGCAGCCGCGATGCTCTGTTCAAAACGCAATTGCCGTTCAAGTGCCTCTTGTGCCTGCTTACGGTCAGTTATATCACGAGCCACGGCATAGATTAGATTGCCCTGGGGACGTGATCGCCATTCGATCCAGCGATATTTCCCGTCTTTGCAACGGTAGCGGTTCTCGAAGCTAACAACTTCTTTCTGGGAATCAAGCATTGACAAAGTCTTAAGCGTGCCTTCCATGTCATCTGGATGTACAAGATCGAGAAACAGCATTCCCTCAAGTTGCTCGATCTTATAGCCAAGCACTTTCTTCCATTCAGGATTTAAGCGAATGAAATGTCCGCTGGTATCGGCTATGCACAACAAATCAAGACTGCAACTGAAATAACGGTCAAGTTCCTCGTTCTTTGCATGTAATGCGTCCTCAGCCTTTTTTTGCTCGCTTATATTAACAAAGGTTTCAAGAAGATAGTTGTGTCCATCAAGCTCAATACGAGTCACGGTCTTCAAAACAGGGACTTTATCACCGTTAACGGTAAGAACAATGCGTTCTGAGTTATCAACCGATTGGCCATGATCAAGAATGGGGCAGTTTCCCTTTTCTGCGGGGCAGAAATGCTCGTGGCATATTTTGCCGACAATATCATGCTCAGCAGCACCTATCATCTTTGCTGCAGCTGGATTTACTTCCATTATTTCATGGGTTTCAGCATCGACAAGAATGATGCCTGCTTGAACAGCATTGAGAATCGCATTAATTTTATCGTTACTCATCAGCAATTGCCGTTCATCATTTTTCCTGTCAGTTACATCAAGCATCACGCCGACAAGTCCATCAATATTACCATTGTCATCGTAAAATACTGACTTGTGGAAAACCACATCATGAATGGTGCCGTCAGCACGTTTCACTTGCGATTCATATTCCTCGCAGTCCCCGCTTTTACAGAGAGCAACATCATGCTTATGGTACTGCTTTGCGAGTTTTGATGGGGCAATATCATAGACCGTTTTGCCAATAATATCTTCACGGCTTTTCCCAACAAAACGTTCAAATGCTTCATTGCAGCCGAGATAAACACCGGTGCTGTCTTTGAAAAAAACAGGTGTCGGTATTGCGTCGATAATTGAAAACATTTCCGAAATATTATTCGGTGATTTTTTCTTGGATAGGTTGGTGATTTTATTTTTCTGAAGGGGCTTTTTCATTTTGATGTTTTTTTAGTTGTTTTAGAGTTCCTTGAATACTGTAAAAGCCGGTTGAAAAGTGAAACGGCAAAAAGCCGGTTGAAAAGTGTGACA
>CAZGEP010000325.1:0-2198 GCA_964524955.1 uncultured Planctomycetota bacterium
TGACCGTTGAGGAGGGGATAAAGGAGTTGACTCAATTATGTGCAATGGAAATCAGTATTGCCTTTATCTGTTTTCAGCCGATGGCGACCAGTTGAATATCAAAGGTCAGATCCTGACCGGCCAGTGGATGATTTCCATCCAGCCGAACTGATTCCTCAGTCACTTCAGCAATGGTCACGGACAAATTTCGTCCGTCCTGCTGCCGAATCTGAAGCCCTTTGCCGACTTCCGGTTCAATATGTTCAGGAATCTGCTCGCGCGGGACATCCACAATCATATCCTCACGGTGCGGACCATACGCCTCGTCAGAGGGGATCGTAACGGTTTTATTCTCTTCCAGACTCATTCCCTCAACCGCGCTCTCAAACCCGGAAATCATCTGCCTGGCACCCAGTTCAAACTCCAGCGGATCGCGATCCGCCGAACTGTCAAAGACTGTTCCGTCTGCCAGCTTGCCTGTATAATGAACCTTTACCTTATCTCCCTGCTTTGCCTGACTCATACCATACTCCCGTACTGTTGTGATGGGCGGTTAACTTGACAACCGAATTCTTACACAAAAAGCAATGGAGAACAGAGAACCAAACAAACATACTCCAAGAAATCTTTAATGCAAGCAGACGGCGGCATCTCCAAATGATGCCGTTTCATTCATCATAGGAAAAACCCGGAAGGGTGCAAGGGAAAAAAAATCGTTTCGATACCCTAATCGCATGTTACCCCCCTGCATACGGAGGATGCTCAAAGCGACAGCGATCTTCGCAGACCCGCGGATCATTGTGGGTTTTCTGTATATCCAGCAGCTGAGCCGCGAGCTGCTGCTTTACCGTGTCCATTGTCGGGTCATCCGCCAGATTCCGCAGGTGATGCGGATCGCTTCGCAGGTCATAGAGTTCTTCGTCAGGACGTTTTCCGAATCCCAATTCATAGATCTCACGAAGTGTCTCTTCGGCCCGGTGGTGAATCATCCATGCCTTGGTCGGACTGGCATCACAGTCCTGGTATGTAACAAATGTATCCCACTGCAGCGTCTCAAAAGGCGGAGCTTCCGCATGGGGATCGTCCAGTCCCTTTGGATCACCGGCTGGCCAGCGATCCGGTGCATAGTTTCGAATGTACAGGAAGTCACGGGTACGGATCGCCCGGGTCGGGTACGGCAGATTGCCTTCTCGCGCATTCCTGCAGTGCCGTTCACGGCCGGTCACCACAAAGGTTCGCTCCGGATCGATCTGTCCACTGTCAGAAGACTCAAGCACGCCCAGCAGGCTTTGAGCACTCATGCAGTCCGGCGACTCCACTCCAGCAGCCTGCAGAAAGGTCGGCGCAAGATCCATGATATTGATCATATCATCAACACGGCGCTGCGGCTGGATGCGCCCGGGCCAGCGGGCAGCAAGGGCAACTTCACATCCAGCGTCGTAGAGATTGCATTTGCCGCGGGGCATTCCCGGGATGCCGTGATCACCGCTGACAACGATCAGGGTATTGTCCAGTTCGCCGATCTCTTCCAGGCGCTGCATGAGAACGCCCAGCCCGGCATCGTATGCCTGGCATTCCCCCAAATAGTCTGCGACATCTTCGCGCACATCGTGTACATCCGGAAGGAATCCCGGAAGCCGCCCCTTCAGGTCATCCGGCTCCAGGCCCCAGAGCGCCTTTCCTGAACCTCGCTCCCACGTCCGATGGGTGTTTGTGGGCCCCCACCAGTATGCAAAGGGCTTGCCTTGCTCACGTTTCTCAAGAAACGAATCAAAGTTCTTCCGCACTTCATCATAGAGTTCCTGCCTGGCAGCTTCAATGCCGATGTTTGGTGCCTTTTCTGTGACCACATGAGAAAACCGGTTGAAATCTACCCCCGCAGAGGTGTACCGGGTTCGGTCAGCTCCGTAAGGCGCGTCCCGCGGCTCGCCAGGTGACCACGCCTTGTATGTAAAACCGATGTGGTATCCGTTTTTTTCCAGAATCAATGGGTATGTGGGAATCGAAGAATCCCAGACCGCACCACTCAGAATCGCTCCCCGCTCCGTCTGCCAGAAGTACCGTCCGGACAACACAGCACTGCGGCAGGGTGTGCAGGACGGAGCCGGCACAAAGGCATTGGTAAAGAGTGCTCCCTCGACGGCAATGCGGTCAAAATTCGGTGTATTTACGATTGCGTTGGGGGTCTGGTCTCCCTGTACCGTTCGATAGATACTGGC
>CAZGEP010000326.1:0-2191 GCA_964524955.1 uncultured Planctomycetota bacterium
GGAGAAATTTTCCGATTTTAGCCAATAGAAAAAATCCTCGCTTGTTTTGGGACTAGTCACTTATGCATTGTTTGAATGAACTGATCGCAATTCTAAAGACTTTTATTGAAAATGCAACGAAGAGCAGTAAAATAATTTACTGTGCGGAATCAAATAATTCCGTATAGCGTTTATATTCTATACTACAGGAGTTCACCGGAAATCGACATCCCATTGGAATTCGTCATACGCACTCAACCGGTCTGCTGGAACCCATGAACACGATCACCCGCATCAATCAAATCGGATACTATCTCGGCTGCACAAGCATAATCTTTTTGGCTGCTTCTGTTCCAACCTCTATGGCCGGACAAAACATCGCAGCCGGGACAGGTCTTTTTGCCGCCATGCTGTACCTCTGGCCCCTCTCTGCAAAGAAGATCCCTTCCACTCCGGCGACTTTTTCCCTGTTGCTGATGCTTGTACTTGTTTTATTTTCCATTCCTTTTTCACTCTTTCCCGACAAAGCTCTTGAGAAACTACCGGAAATTGAACTCTGGTTAATCTTCGTCCTTTTTCTGCCTGTAGTCTTTATTCGAACGGAAAAGATGTTTCGTGCCGTGTTAATGGTTCTCTTCATTGCCGCAGTAGCTGCCGCCCTGTTCAGTATGATTCAGTATGGTCTGTACCACAATCATACAGCCCCCGGAGACACCGTTGGATTCAGACCCAGCGGTTTTTTTTCCTTCTACCTTACCTTCGGAAACATTATGGGAATGGTCGTGGTCGTTCTGTGGGGAATCGCAATCAGCGGCCCACCGAGAAAACAAACCATCACTGCCGGTGTCTGCGCGCTGATCCTGTTCGTTGGGATAATTCTTTCCAAATCCAGAGGGCCATTACTGGCCTCTGTAATAAGTGTCGGAACCATCTCTGTGCTCCGCAGTCGCAAAACATTCCTTCTCTTTGCCGGATTGGCGGTACCTGTCATCGCCGCAGCGTACATGGATCCGTCATTGGGCAGACGAATTACCAGCCTGTTTGAATTCTCCGAATACACAAACTTTGAAACTCATTATGCCATTGCAGACCGGCTAACCCGCTGGCAAATTGCGCTGAACATGATTAAAGAGCATCCCATACTTGGAGTCGGATATGGATTGTACCAGACATCTATGCCGTTTTTTCAGACCACGGGTAGAGAGGTTTTCCCCTGCCACGCGCATTCTATATACATGAATGTAGCTGCAGAAAGCGGCATTCCGTCGTGCCTCTGCATGGTTACTGCCTTTTACCTGTTTTTCCGAAAGTTTTATCTGGATTACCGCAGATATGCCAACCCCCTGGGCCTCTGCTTTGTCGGGCTGGTGCTTCACTACATCATAGCTGGCCTGACGGAAGAAGTCTGGTCGGATGCGGAATCGTTCAATGCGTTCTGGTTTCTGGCCGGACTGGGGATCGCCTGCGCCAACCTGCGAAATCGTATTCCGTCTGAACCGGACGAGAAATCCACACCTGTCCCCAATTGATCAGGCTCCTGTCCACCAGTCGGGATGCATTGAAAATGATCGGGCCGCGAAAAAAGGCAGTAAACGATGCCCTCTTCCCAGCATATACCCCACGTATTTCATAGCACTACGAATCAATGCAATCGGGATAAAGGCTACCTCTCCACAGTTCCATAAAAAACGCATTTCGGATCGGACGAATTTTCCCCCTTCCGATGAAGCACAGCCGAAATCTCGCAGAATCCAGTCCTCATTGCGGTGAAAGACGCCAATATCAAAATACCGCTTGAATTCCTGAAGAATGGAATAATTGTGCGAATGAAACACTTCAGCATTCGCCTCATAGGCTATCCGATATCCGCTTCGCAACGCTTCGGCACCGGCAACCGTGTCTTCACCGAGAATCAGGCGGCTGCGAAACCAGCCGATTTCTGACAGCACGTCTTTTCGGTACGCAGAAAAGGCGTTGGAGAGGAACGGGGTTTTCAAACCGTAACGCGTACGGTCTTCATAGATTTTTATAATCGATGTTTCCGGGTAATTAAAGTGTCGTAGATGCTTGGCAAAGACCGTGGCAGAGGGATACGGCACTTGCCGTCCGTATGATATGGCAATCCGATTTGTGCTCTGGAGCGGGGCAATTAACTTTTCTATCGATTCTGTGCTGACGGGTATCACGTCCTGAGTGAGAAAAACCAGTGTGC
>CAZGEP010000327.1:0-2189 GCA_964524955.1 uncultured Planctomycetota bacterium
CTGAATAAAATTCGTATCACGGATGATTTTCCCCAAGTAACCCGTGAACGGTTACTATATTCCAAATGGTCTACCTCAACTACTGTAACCGTAACAGTCCGTTCAGAAGCTGCTTGCTTCTGACTGGATCTTGCTGTTTCACCATCTGAATTTTTTCCTTCAACATCAAGCACTAACTTATATTCACCCGCCTCTATTTCTAAGCCTTCGAAATCTTCAGGAAATTTAACATTTGGCTGTGTGAATGTCCATTCGTTATCGTTTCCCTCTATTTTCCAAATATACTTCTTTTCGTCTTTATAATCGTCCCAATCAACTTTTTTTGCCTTAAGTTTACTGTTTTTTCCACCGATACAGATAGTGTTCGGCTTGGCTTCCATTTCATCTACTGTCGGACATGCAACCGCAATGCTGGCGGAAACAAAAAAAGCAACAAGTATTCCACAAAAAACTGTTAAAAACCTAATAACCTTCTCCATGATCAGACCACCTTTCAAAAAAGTATATGAATAATTAAGGTAAAATGCTTCACCCTTTGCGACGAAAAGTTATTATATGTATTGTCAATTCCATGCAAGATTTTTTATGTTAATTTTGTGTTAATTGTTTGTTCATTAATCCAGAACCGCCAACTACAGCAACCTTATTTCCTGAAATTTGGATTCTGTGCTGCAATTCCAGCTTTGTGGGCGTAGGAAGCGTATTATAATCTCTTGGTTTCTGGTATTTCATTTTATAGGTATATATGCTGTATTCATTGTTTTCCTGTTTTTTTACATTATAAAAGGTGAAGTTTCTTAGGTCGTAGTATTCTCCATAATCAGGAAGCAATGGCAGAGTTGTAATGATGAGCTCCCGTTCTTTTTCCCCGGAAATTTGCGCTTTCCAGTAGCAGCCTTCAATTTCGGGTTTGAATTCTGAAATGTTGTATCTGCTTCCATGCAGGGTTATAGCGGAGCGACCACCCTGTTTTACACAGTGGTTATGATGGAAGGTAATAAAGCTTTGGTAATGGTCGGATTCAATGCGGTTATCTGCTTTTTCAACAACATGGCTGCGATAGAAATACATCTGCTCCCTGCCCGGTTCTTTTGTACTTTTGTATGATGTCCGGATGATCCAGAAATGGGCGGGGCGCAGGAAATATATTCTGTTTTTCAAGGTGTCTGTTTCAAAGGAGAGGTAGTTGTATCCGGATTCTGACTTCCATTCCGTTTTTTCGGGAATCAGTTTGCCGTAGTTCTCATGACGGATAATCACCTGGGGATGATTATTTCCGAAGATTGAGAATTCTCCGGAACTCAGATCTGCTGTCAGGCATACGGTATCTCTTCCCAGCCAATTGTCGTTGTTTTTATGGGTAAACCGGCAGATATTCCAGTTGGAACGCATGACGCACAGATTGCGGTTTTCAAAGAAAACACTTCGGACCGCAGGTGGATAGGCGTCAGGCATTCGTATGCCAGAATATGCGATGAATCTGAAATCATCCCGGTTATAGATTCTGCTTGCCCAGTAGATGGTCTCCAGACGGTTGATCCGTTTCCTGACACCGGATATCTGAGGCAGGCATCCGTCCGGTTCAATCAGTATCGCAATTTCCTGGCTGAGCCGTTCTCCAAGGTCAAGTATTTTCGGTGCTATGGGGCTGCCGTCTTTTTTCTTTACTATCATGTATTCCATCAGGTATTTCAGTCCCTCTGCCCGTTCTCTGAGGGTGCCCCACGGCAGAGACCGGTCAAAAAGTCTTTGAGAAGCCAGCGTTGATAAGGTTTCACCAAACCCGTTTTTTCCAAGCATATACGCAGCAAAAATCAGACGCATGGCATCGGGTCTGGTTTTAATCGAATTGCGTCTTTTGCAGATCTGTTTGAATGCCGTGGCTGTCAGGGCATTCAGACCGGCAAAGCGGGATAAATTGTTTCTGCGGATATATGAAATATCCTTGAGTAGCTCAAGTTCTTTCCAGTCTGCCAGGCTGCAGGTACTATTTTTAAAATATGTCAACCAAGCGTTCACCCACAGCCGGTAGAATTTCTCTTCGTTCTTCCAGTGATAGGCCAACAGTATTTGATGCGATTTATTCTGGTCAATAATCTCTCTGTATGCATCATGTATGTTTTTTTCATATTTCTTAATATTACAACGCCATATTTACTAAAGTTATCCGGTTAAGTTGACGATAACTC
>CAZGEP010000328.1:0-2188 GCA_964524955.1 uncultured Planctomycetota bacterium
GCATAACCAAATAATCTTGCGTGGATTACAGCATCACTGAAAGTAGCCACGCCCAGAGAAAAAGCAGTCAGTGGAGACGCTATCGGCAAACGGCGATTTCTCTTTTACCGCAGCGAGATCAAAAAGATCTCGGGAAACAACCTTATTTCTACGCATGTTCATGGAAGAGAAAAGCTGGACATAAACATGCCGTACAAGCAATCGGGTCTGGTTTCTCTCTACAGTCCGGAATGTGAATTTAATTACACCAAAATCGATCCGTCACCCGAAGGATGCTATTGGCAGGCGGAAACAACAGCTGAGAACAGTGCGGAATACATCCTTACAGCCTTGCCCTTCTACCGAGGCCGGTATCCGCAGCGCTACCTTGTAAAATATACGATTCAGACAGACGAGAACGGAGTCTATAGCGTCCTGGCCAACAGCCCAAGAACCATAAGAAATAAGGGCGTAAAGAACCAGCGCGTATGTTCATTTAAAATCAATGAAAACCAACTGAAATTCATAAATTGAGATCGGGAGAAACCTCAAAAGACCGAAAGGACAAACCATGAAACGATTCAAACGAATAATGCTTGTTACGGCTGTTCCTGTAATTCTGGCAGTTTTCCTCTACACGTACCTTATCGCATGTCCAAGCATTGTGAAAATCAAGGTGGACCCTGAAGTTATTTGTGTTCATGGTTCGACCACGGCGAAACCAATTGGACTGGAATGGGGCGCTGTAGACCGTGACTATAAATGGGAATGGAAGCTCAGTCATGAAGACAATGAAGATATTCAGGATATTGATATCGGGTCAGGTGAATCGGCTGATGTTGAGGATGTGGACATATCAGCAGAAGGTGTGCCGAACTTTTCATATCTCCCCATCGGCGAGTATACCGTAAAGCTGACGATTTCAGGAAAAGACGGGGATGGGAATTCATATTCGGAGTCTGCCACGGCAACATTTGACGTATTCAAACTGGTCTCGGTAACCGGAACAGATCAGGCCGATGCAGGCAACACAGAGACAGAAGAGGAGACAGACAGCACACCGGATCTGGTAGTGCTTCTGGTGGACGGAGAGCCTGCAAAAGTTAAATTGACAGCAGAGACTGATGCAACTGGTTTTGAAGATAACCTTATTTGGAGTGAAGAACGCGATGAGAATGATTGCATTACGGTAACAGTGCCAGGATCCAGGACAATCACTGTGTTTTGCCATGAAGGTACTGGTCAGGATGACGACTCAGACGATGTTGTAGTAACCAGCACGGGCGGTTTTTCTGTAGCCAGCACAGACGACGGCACTGGTAATGAAGAAGGCGAAATCCCTCCGAACAGCATTGACTTTACAATTTATGCCATCGAGGTGGATCTGGACAGGAAGAGGTTCGGCGTAGATGACCCGGTAGCTGATACCGGCCTTCCAGTGGAAATTCTGGATGAAAATCTGACCGACCGGGGTGATAAAGAGGATTCAGAGCTGGACAAGGACGAAGATACCCTGACCGCCACATTCAGCACGACACCGGCTTCTGCTACAACAGAACACGATTGGAAAATATCACAAGGCTTAGGTGATGATAAACTTACTCTTATCGCTGTACATGAAGATGACGACAAGAAAGCTGATTTGAAAGGGATTGCCCCCAGCCAGGAATCCGGAGACATCACCATTCGGATACGCTTTCGGCACACCATTGAAGGTCCTCCGCATCCGGGAGACGAGACTGATCCGAACAGTTCGCAGCCCATAGAAAACGCGGACTTTGAAGTGGATTTCAAGGTAACAACAATGAAAGCTTTTCAACCGTCCGGCAATGCAGAGGAAGACACCGCGTCTTTAGGGGATTTAGAAACAGCAGAATCGTTTATTGTAAACAACCCGAGGCCGTATGTGGAAATTACCAATATCATTTATGGCGATGATAACCAGCTTGTTGTTTCAGGACTCGTCAAAGACTGGGCCGGAAGTGATTTTAATGTGAAAAGAGTAAACATCCATGAAATGACTCTTGATGAAACACAAGAACTGGATATAGCCAATGAACAGCCGTTTGAAGGCAGCTTTGAAAGTACGTTTGATCTACCGCCCGGCGCCAAGACTGGATTGCGGGTGACAGCTGAAGTACAGAATGCTCTCGGCAACTGGGCAACCTCCTCAAAAGGCATTAACTTGAGCGTAGATTGCGCAGGCAAC
>CAZGEP010000329.1:0-2180 GCA_964524955.1 uncultured Planctomycetota bacterium
TGTCCGCCTTCTTTCCGCTACATATCCTATCCACGGCAGGGGTGCTCTTGCACGTTGCCGTGACATTCCCTGACCTGCTCTGGTGAACATTCTTCAGGCTTACCCTTGAGTTTTTCGGGATGTTCGCAGCCCTGGGTTTCAACACAGGGATGGTCTTCCGTGTCTCCGTGGCACTTCCTGATCTGTTCCGGCGAACACTCCCCGGACTTTCCTTTCAGCTCTTCCGGTTTTTCGCACTTCGTTTTTTCGCAGCACATTTACGTCCTCCTTTCAACGATTCGGATTTATTTTCAAAAAGAGAATCCATAACCGCCCGGCACCGCTTTTCAGCGTCGGGGGTGAGGCTATAGTGGATAAAATATCCGCGCCGGTCAGGCTCTACCAGCTCTGCGTCCCTGAGTATTCGCAGATGCTGGGAGACCGCGCCTTCTGATATACGGGTCCGCCGGGAAACGGCACGCACACACAGCGCACGTTTTGACAAAAGCTGAATGATTTCCCGGCGCTTCTCAACGGCCAGCGCACGAAATACACGTGTCATATCCGCCTGTTCCTGCTTATTCATGTAATTTAGTATATACTAAATCATTAAATGTCAAACAAAAAATTGATCCCCGATTAAAACGTCCTTGAAATCGTATTGAACACACTATAATAACCCAACAATGCGAAAAATTCACTGCACACAAGTCGGTAAACACCGGCACATTTACGAACACGGTTTCAGACTGTCTGGAATTTTCCATACGAGAAGGTGTGTTTTACATTATGGAGCCAAATACCATGAATAAAAAGGGCAATCTAATTCGATTTCTGCTTGTACTTCAAACCATTACGCTCATACTTATCATACTGGGCAGCATCTACTTGTACCAGACCCGCTGGATAGTCCGTGTACAGTATACACCCAAGACAGAGACACTCAGCCTCGGATCGCTTGGACTAACGGCAGCGAACGTCCAGGTGTTGGCCACGACTCTAATACCGTACAGATTATTGACGGCGCCATAACGGCCCGCTCAAGAACATCTGAGAAGACTTTCGTACGAATCGGAATATTGGGAAATGAACCTGCTCTGAGAATAAAGCAGAATTCTGCCAGTAATGTCAATAACGAAATCCAGCTGGAATGCAAACGAGTGCCGCGCTTGCTTCTCTCCAGCGGAAATGTGGGAATAGCATATATTCAGGCAGGCAACAATGAATATTCAAGCCGAATGGAAATCTCTAACCATACGGATGGGATTACGTGTAGCGCAGGTAAAGGGACGCCATGTATTTTAATAACGGATGAACGCAATCATCGGAAAACACTCTTGCCGTCCAAAAGAACGGACGACTGACCCTGAAAAAAACGTCGTACAATTACTCAAACTCAATAGCGCGCTCCTCACCATCCTTCTGCGAAACTGATTCCCGGATCACGTCATACCGTCCTGGACCTGGAAGTCTTTGATGACGCCGCGGACGACGCCTTCAGATACGACTTTTTTCCCGAGTATGTACGCGCTGTCCATGGAGAGTTTGCACAGACGGTTGATCTCTCTGGGATTTCCTCCGGTGGCGCTGTAGATCAGTTTCTGCACCATCTCTCCGGGAAACAGCATGCGTTTTCCCCCTGCTTTGAGCAGACGGTGTGCGATGTAGGGCTTGATGTCTTCCTGGATAAACTCCCGCAGATGAAAGCGAAGGGATACCCGCTGGTCCAGCTGGGGCAGGGATTTGATTTTCTGGCGCAACTCCGGCTGACCGACCAGGATCACGGATATGTAGTTCTCCCGTTCGCCGGAGATGTTCGTCAGGTTCTTCAGCTCCAGGAGGGCTTCTTCGCTCAGCTGCTGGGCCTCGTCAATGATAATCGCCAGGTTCTTGCTGCACTTGGCCAGACGCTCAATGAGCAGAAATCGAAATTCACTGTACAAAGCATACACATCCGCGTCTGAACGTTCGGGCTGATTCACGCCTTTGATCTTATTGATAATCTCCTGCAGCAGTGCGCGAAACGGAAAACTCGAATTCTCCAGGCTCACCACCTTGAAATAGACCGGATCCAGCTTGTTCTCAAGCACGGTCCGGGTCAGGGTCTTGCCGCAGCCGATCTCACCGGTCAGAAGAGCAAAGCTCATGTTCCGGTCACGAACAGAATACAGCAGACGCTCCAGGGCTTCAATATGGTTTTT
>CAZGEP010000330.1:0-2149 GCA_964524955.1 uncultured Planctomycetota bacterium
GGGAATGCAATTCCCGACCTGATCCAGGCGCTTCAGTCCTGTAATTACTTCAAACCGAAACAGGCCACCGAGAAACGCTACAGCTTCGTGACATTTCATCAGTCATACAGCTATGAAGACTTTGTGGAGGGCATACGTCCGGTCATGAACGAGGACGATCCGGAGGAAGAACTGCGGTACGAGATCAAGCCGGGCATTTTTCGGGAGATCTGCAACAAAGCCCGACGCAACCCGGACAAGCCCTATGCGCTTTTCATCGATGAGATAAACCGCGGCAACATTGCCAATATTTTCGGCGAGCTCATCACCCTTATTGAGCCTGACAAGCGGCGGGGGGCGGAGAATGCCGTCACGGCTGTGCTGCCGTATTCCCGGAATGAATTCGATGTGCCGGGAAATCTGCACATTATTGGGACAATGAATACCGCGGACCGCAGTGTGGAAGCCCTGGACACTGCCCTGCGCCGGCGGTTTGCGTTTGAGGAGATGATCCCTGAAATCAGGCATCTGTCTGATGGACTCATCGGCGGCGTGAATCTCAGGCTGCTGCTGGAAACCATGAATGCCCGCATAGAGCGTCTCATGGACCGTGATCACCGCATAGGCCACTCATACCTGATGAACGTCAGAACCCTCGATGATCTGCGCGCAGCGTTTCGGGACCGTATAATCCCGCTGCTCAAAGAGTACTTCTATGGGGATATCGGCAAGATGGGCATGGTTCTGGGTGAAAATTTTGTAAGGCGGCAACAGAACGGCACCGATCTGCTGCAGGGAGACTGGGGTGTGGAAGAGTTTGATGTTCCAGCCGTCTTTGAAATCGTCGATGCCGGCCGGGCGACGGCAGGGGACTTTCAATCCATCTATGCGTAACATCATACAAGTCTTTGAACACAGTGCATTGCGGGTGGGCTGCGAGGGCTTCGAACAATCCCACTTCGATGCTCTTGTGCGATACAATGAGCTGCACCAGGACCGGTTCTTCATTGTCGGGCACAGGCGCATTCATTTTACCCAGTACGTCGGGGTGATTCAAGTCGGGAATCTGACAATTGAAATCCTGCCCAAGACAGAGCGAACAACTGACGCCGACAAGGGGAAATGGCACAGCGCTCTCATTGAGATGCTGCATCGCTGCGGATACCTTCGGCTGGACTCAGTCTCCGAGGCACATCTGAGACTGCGACATGCCACGCTCTTCGATCTCTACATTGAAACCTTTCTGGCCGAGGTCGCGGATATCGCACATCACGGACTCACACGTAAGTACCGACGAAAGGAGGGGAATCTTCCGGCGTTGAAAGGACGTCTCAGATTCAGCGAACACTTGAAGAGGAACATGGTCCATCGCGAGCACTTCTACACCAGCCATCAGTGTTATGACCATGACAACGTATGGAACCGGATCCTCAGGCAGGCCCTGCAGATCGTGCACAGAACCGGCAGATCACAATACCTTTCCGGCAAGGCAGGACGGCTGCTGCTGAGTTTTGAGAATGTGGCGGATACCAGGGCCACGGGGCAGACCTTTGACCGGCTGCAATATGACAGAAACACGGACCGCTACCGGCGCGGTATCGCGCTGGCAGAACTGATCATCCGCAACTACAACCCCGACGTGCAGGCCGGCAGGCGGGATGTGGTCGCCATCCTGTTTGACATGAATGAACTTTTCGAGCGCTATGTCTATGTCATGCTGAAGCGCGCTGAACCAAAATACCCCGGCGTGTCCGTCCGTCCTCAGCAGTCCAGAATTTTCTGGCGCACGGAACAGACTGCGGTACGAATTCGCCCAGACATTGTGTTGAACATGGGTTCAGAAAATGCCACTCGCCGGATCATCCTTGACACCAAATGGAAAGTCCCCCCAGCCGGGCGCCCGGCTGATGAAGACCTGCGACAGATGTACGCCTACAATCTTCAGTTCGGGGCAGGCGAGGCATACCTTGTCTATCCGTACACCAGCGGTCGAAGGCAGGCGTGGGGCAAATACGAACCCGCTCGACATGCCCCCTTTCAGCACACTCACGGCTGCGGCTTGTGGTTTGTCGATCTGTTTGATGATCTGGGTCAGCTGGCCACAGTAGTGGGAGTGAACATGCTGGACCACTTGGTCAATCATACAGTCGTACGGCGGCAAGTGAGTTGT
>CAZGEP010000331.1:0-2106 GCA_964524955.1 uncultured Planctomycetota bacterium
CAAAAACTGCTCAAACTCCCCACCAGATCTGTTCCAGACTGTCACCATTCGGGGAAAAGCCACGTCGGGATCATTTATGTCAGAATCCAACCGCCACCGGCAGATGAAACGAATGGTTTCTTCATCGCCAATTGTCGAAGCCGTGACTGCGTTCAATTGGTAAGCGACCAAGATATTCGTGCAGCATAGGGAAGATACACACAAAGCCAGTATCAGACAGCCGAGAAGGCAACTCTTCAAGAATCTTGGCCGGTGCTTCCGAGAGCAAAGGGCACGGTTTGAGTCGTCATTTCCCATTTATGTATGTCTTAACCCATTTTCCATTCTTGTTCTTCGTCTTAATCCAATATCTTTTCTGGCCAGTCATTGGGTTTATGCCCCCCCTCTGTTCGGCGCGAGGAGGCGGAATCCTGCTTGTGGGGTGAGGTACCCTTTTCTGATGACGGATCTCAGTTTTCACCAGGGATGCGGGTTCGTTCTAATTCAAGTTCTGCTGCAGTCTTACCACCGTACTTTTTCAGCAGGTTCGCCAGCTCTGTTTTTTTCACAGCCGGTAATGGGAACTCAGGATCATAGACCTCGTCCAAGGGGGTCTGCCTAAAAAAGGAGACTATGTTTGGATTGGCTCCATGACGTAATAGAGCCTCGGTCGCTTCAGTGTTGCCCGTAAACACGGCATCGTGTAGTGCGGAACGGGCTGAACGGTGCGAAGTCACTACATCTGGATCAGCACCGCAGTCAAGTAGTAAAACAAGGCTTTTCGTGTCTCGATTTGCTGCCGCACTCACCACCGGCGGATTTCCATGTTTCCCAACCTGATCTAGATATCCTGGCTTGTGCCACTCACAGAACAGCAGCGTGTATTTCTGCCCCTTTCGTGCTGTTGCATAGGCTCCCTGTTTCATCGCCGCCGCTATGCGGTAACCGAAAAAGCAGGATAAGGCTGCGAGGATCGCAAGAATACCCATGCCCACGAACAGAACCGAACGGCCCTTTCGCGGGTGTTCAGGCGTTTTCTTACCTGCTTCGGGGAGTGAATCAGGCTTTTTCTCAGTCTTTCCAGATTCCACCGGGATTGTACCTTTCCTCTGCTTTGTAGGGATGGTCAAGACTATCTGTCATCGATTCCCTCAATTCCAAGTTCCGCTTGGTATCCTTGTTATTGCTATTCCAGTTCTTATCCAGCAGTTCAAAAGTCTTGTCGATCTCCTCCTGAAGGTCAACCGAGAAATACGCCATTCGCGTCATGAACGGATCAAGCTTTTCAACCACCTTAAAGGGCATATCAGCTAGATCTCGCATTGCGGGAGGCAATTTTCCAATCAATGGCCGCACCATTTCGGTCGTTTTCTTGAACCCCTTCCACGGTGCTAGGGTCTCAGTGAGAGGGTCATGGGACTCCATATCTTTTGAGATTTCACCCAATTCTACGATGTCGATCAGAAAGTCGAGTGCTTTGCCAGCTTTATCCAATTTCTCAGACGCATCTGAAAGCTGTCCTTGGAGTTCGGCAACGTCCCCAACCTTCATATTATTCCTGAACCTCTGCTCCCACTCTGATGTCAGCGTCAGCTTTGCCACTTCGGTTTCGCCGCCGCCATCCACTTCATACCGAGTCTTCTTCGGAAATTTCGCTTCCGCCGATGCTCGAGCATAAGCTCCCGCTCCTGAAGTGTACTTCTGAGCGGCATCTGCCATTGGATTAATTGTACCCTTCGCTTTATCGATAGCGGCCTTGAGTCCCGCAAGAGCACTCTTACCCTTGAACTTTGCTTTGCCCAAGAACTCTGCCACGGCTTCCTCATCTGTCAGACCAACGTGGACCATCAGGGACATTGTCTCCACTTCATGCCATTCCGTACCTTTGCCGGGCTTGGCCCTTATATCCATTCCTAAGGTGTCAAAATAGAGTTTCGCCAGAAGGGGGTGCTTACGGCGGATACGAGCTCTGACATTCTCTTCCACAAACAGTCCCGTCGGGTCCCGATACACCAAGGGATTATTGTGCGGGAAGATGTAGCTTCCCTGCCCAATCGTCTCCGTGAGGTCGATTTTCCAGTCCGGCCCCGTGAAGGCTCCCCATTCCGGGATGTAGGTGCGTGACCG
>CAZGEP010000332.1:0-2102 GCA_964524955.1 uncultured Planctomycetota bacterium
TGCCAGCAACATCTCTAATGTAGCCCTGGACACTCCCGCCGGTGTTGATAAGAAAGCCCATCCCTCTGCTTGCGTTATCCGGATCCCGGGTACCGACAAGCACCTGGGTGGCACCGGTGTCACCCGGGGTTTTGACCATGGCAAACATGGTATACGCGTTGCCGTTAGGAAAATTAAATGATCCGTCATTGGGTGCAACAAACTTGTCATTGACCCCATCAAATTCGGTGGCCGTTCCGACCCTGCCGCTAACACCGCCGCCTGTGATGCCCCCGGAACCGGTTCCATGGTTCTGGTTCCGCGTCCGGTCGGTCTTGCCACCGTCTGCCCAGACACCGCGATACCAGGCGTGATAGGCATTGTACTGGCCGTATGTACTGTCTACTGCGGGCTGAGACGCGTCCTGCGGACAGTTGTACCATACATAGATAGTTGTATCTTCTGAACTGGAAACGATCGGTACCCTGACTGCGATGTCCGCGGATCCGTTTGAAGGATTCCGCGCAACATGAAAGAGGCGCACATCACAGGCCAGCCTGTTCTCACCCTGGATGTCTGATGAGAAGCGGATATCTCCCCCGCCCTCCTGTGCCGAATAATCACCATCTGCATCAAACATTTCTTCGGGAAGCGACGCTTCAGTCAGAACGTATGTCCAGTTGGTCAAATTCCCGTCAATCTTACTGCTGTTGATGGTCAGCGCGCACATCCGCCGCCAGGCATGGGGAAACGGGGGTTGAGGATCAGATGCGACTGCGAACGTGGAGGTGTTCTTCAGGTTTTCACTTTCCGCCTTGATCCAGGCAGCGGCACGGGCCCTATCGGACACACGAATTTCATCAATCAGGCCGCTCATCCATTGGTTCGGATTAGCTGTATAGGCATATCCAGCGTAATTGGTCTCTGTATTTGAATTGATCCCGCCGCTCAGCGGAGATGAGTTCTCCAGCAAACCGTTTGCGTAAACCTTCAGTTGTGAACCGTCATAGGTTCCAGCCAGATGACACCAATCATTGACCGGTGTGGCATTTCCAGCAACAAAATTCCACCCGGTTGTATAGATAAAAAACCTGTTGTTACCGTCTGTTTCAGAAATGATATAATAACTGAAACGTTTACCAAAGTAATGGGGACGGTAATCTGCGGACATTGCTTTGTTGTTTTTTACAACACACGACAGGGTGATATAATCTGTGGAAAGAGTCGATGTTCCCATGGAAAAACCATCGTCTGTTCCGTCAAACAATGTTGCAGTTCCCGATACACCGTTTTCTCCACCGCTGTTTATTCCGCCATATTCTATTCCGTTATTCTGACTGCTGGTTCGATCTGTTTTGCCGCCGTCCGGCCATACCCCTACATAATAATCATCATAGGCATTATACTGCCCGTACGTGCTGTCCACAGCCGGCTGGCTCTCACCAAACTTATTATACCAGACATAAATGGTGGTATCTGCTGTTGAACTCACACTCGCCACTTTGACCGCGATATCCGCAGAAGCGCCATCCACATAATCATCCAGATGAAACAAACGAACATCGCAGGCCAGCCGTGACGCACCGTAAGGATCGGATGTAAAACGAATATCCCCGCCCCCTTCCAAGGCCTGATAATTCCCGTCCGCGTCAAACATCTCCGGCGGCAGCATGTCTTCTGTAACGATAAATGTCCAGTTGGTCAGGTCAGCTTCAATATTGGCGGAATCAATGGTAATCGCGCATTGTCTGCCCCAGCCGTCCGGGAATTCACACCAAGCGCATGGAACCATTGCATAAAAAAACAGGATAAGAAAGACAGCACGTTTTTTCATTTGCTCAGCCAAACGAATGTAAACCCCTTCCTTTATTAGAGAACCATATATAATACACCCTAAGTATCGACATATAATATACCCTAAATATCGACCGATGTCAACCCGCACTCAAGCAAAACCATCATGAAGGATTCACCTTGATTTCACAGGGGATATAATCCCTTGCAATACATCATGTTACAGACACCTCAAAATCGTCAAAATCCTAAGGTGTAAAAAAATTCACAGTAAAAAAAAGTTGAAAGGTACATCCCAGAAAGTTCGTCGAGCGAATATATTGCTCAAG
>CAZGEP010000333.1:0-2075 GCA_964524955.1 uncultured Planctomycetota bacterium
ATTCCAATTGATTTTCTATGGTTTTACCCACAAATTCTGTGGAAGACCCATATTTCAAGGGTATATGGGGAAAGAATTGCAAAATCATATTGGGTTACGGGAAAACCTTTTTTGGGAGAACCGGGAACTTGTTGCTCTGAAACATATTTGGTCATTGGGCCATATTCCTCAAGAAAACAAGCCGAAAATGTCATGAGTTATATTCGGACTCGGTTCTTTAGGTTTCTTGTATTATTGATAAAGAACACACAGGATGCAACTAAAAGAGTGTACTCATTTGTTCCAATGCAGGGCTTTTCTGAATCTTGGTCCGACGAAAAACTGTACAAGAAATACGGGCTTACCAAAAAAGAAATTTCATTTATCGAATCAATGGTACGTCCAATGGAGCCAAACGATGAGTAATGAGTTTTTTCCACAGCGGCCCGACGCAAAACCAACAATCTACGCCTACGAGGACACCAATCCCCAATACAAAGACTTGTTGAAAGTCGGCTACACCACAAAAAACGTAAAAAACCGTGTGGCGCAGCAATATCCTACCAAAAGGCCAGGCAAACCGCCATATAGAATTGTCCTTGAAGAATCTGCCATGCGAAATGATGGTACAGTTTTTACCGATTATGAGGTACACCAGGTTCTGCGGCACAGTGATATCGGGAATCCTAAAGGGGAATGGTTTAAGTGCTCGGTGGAAAAGGTCAAAGCTGCGGTCATAGCCGTCAAAAGGGGTGAGAGAATTGAAACTGATCGAACGCTGGACTTCAAGATGCGGCCTGAGCAGAAAGCAGCGGTAGACAAAACATCCGCCTATTTCAAGCGAGCCGCTAAACAAGCCCCTGACACAGCGCCTCATTTCCTGTGGAACGCAAAAATGCGTTTTGGCAAAACATTTGCCGCCTATCAGCTCGCCTTAAAAATGAAATGGAAAAAAGTTCTGGTGTTGACTTTCAAGCCGGCAGTGCAGAGTGCCTGGGAAGAGGATTTGGAGCGGCATGTTGATTTTAAGGGCTGGCAGTTTATCTCAAGAGGTGGCCTGACGTACGAAGAAGCGGACAGGAAAAAGCCTTTTGTGTGTTTTGGGTCGTTTCAGGATTATTTGGGCAGAAACAGAAAAACCGGTGGCATAAAGACCAAGAATGAATGGGTTCACACGACAAACTGGGATTGTGTAATTTTTGATGAATATCATTACGGCGCGTGGCGTGAAAATGCCAAGGATTTGTTTGAGGCGGAAGAGAAAGAGGAAATCAAGTTTGCCCAGGGTGAAGGTCTCGACTATTATGACGAAGAGATTATGCCGATAACCACGGATGCATATCTATATTTATCCGGAACGCCGTTCCGGGCAATTGCGTCGGGCGAGTTTATTGAAGAACAGATTTTCAACTGGACATATTCAGATGAACAGGCCGCCAAGCAGGAATGGAAAGGTAAAAACAATCCCTATACCTGCCTGCCTCGCATGGTATTGATGACCTACCAGATGCCGGATGCAATCAGTGAAATCGCCATGCAGGGGGAATTCGATGAGTTTGACCTGAATGTATTCTTCTCCGCTAAGGGAAAGGGAGAGAACGCAAGGTTTGAATATGAAGACGAAGTGCAGAAGTGGTTGGATTTGATACGCGGATCGTTTCAGGCGACTACGGTAGACAATCTGAAGATGGGCGCAAAAAAACCTCCCATGCCGTTCTCTCACGCACCGCTTTTGAATGTATTAAACCATACCTTCTGGTTCCTGCCGAGCGTTGCGTCCTGTTATGCAATGCGCAAACTGTTGGGAAAGCGACCGAACAGGTTCTACCGTGATTATCAGGTTGTTGTTACGGCTGGATCTGCCGCCGGAATCGGTGTGAATGCTCTCCCTCCGGTAAAAGATGCCATGGGCGATCCGTTGCATACAAAAACGATTACTCTGTCCTGCGGGAAACTGACCACCGGTGTAACAGTGAGACCCTGGACCGGGATATTCATGCTGCGCAATTCTTCCAGCCCGGAAACCTATTTTCAGGCTGCGTTCCGCGTACAAAACCCATGGGTAGTAACGAATCCCGAGGGCGATAAGCCGAGCC
>CAZGEP010000334.1:0-2074 GCA_964524955.1 uncultured Planctomycetota bacterium
CGAGGGTCATATTCTACCGCGAATATAACCCCGCCATTGCAAGGTGGCTCACGCCTGATCCGGGGGGGTATTTGGACGGCCAGAATTTGTATGCCAGATATGGTCTGGTAAACGGTGTGGATCCGCTGGGTCTGTCAACCAATTATTCCCGTGTGATCCAGGATGCGGAAGACGCGATGTGGGTTGGCAATGGTGCGGTTTTTAAAGGTATTAACGTCATGCTTGACGCAGAGGCTGTGGGTAATCGGGCGATTAAGAAACTGGGTTACCAGAAAGCATTCAAGATGTTTGGAAAGTATACACCTGCGGAATGGGTCTCGTTCTACAATTACTTAATGGAAAATTATTCAGGGTTGTTCCAGCCAAAGGGCAAAGGACCGGATAAAGTAGAGGTGATCGGAAAACTGACAGATGTACTCGGCGGGTTGAGCAAAAGCAGGACCGGCAAAGGAGCCTTTGGAATAATCGGTGAAGCTGCCAAGGTTGCCGGATATCTGAAAAGCTGGCATACACTGAGTCAGCTTGAAGGCTATGATGAATATATAAGTAAACGAGGTCTGATTGAAAAAAGGGAATACGTTACGATCCCTGTGATCTCAACAGGCGCTTCGTATCAGACAGTGGCTTATCCCATTTATATGCCGAGAAATGATTTTCACTCGCGCCTTAATTACGAAACAAGAACCCTCAGAAAGAATATAAACACTCAGGAAGAAGAAACCGCAGAATTGAAAAACCTTGCAGGAAAATGGCAGAAAATGAGCTGGAGAGAGCAGCTGTTTACCAGGTGGCGGACTTCATTTCAAACTTATATGTATAAAGAAGAACTTTTGGAATTCGGTTACAGGGCAACGCCGCCGACTTCTTTTGGCTATAAGCTGTGGGCTACATCTGGACGGGTGGAACGAAGGACAAATACAATATGGGAAAGTATTTATACGATTCAAGGCAAGGGAAAATCAGCCGGCCTGATAGGCAAACTCAGAAACCAGGTTAAAAACGCTGCAAGAGCGATAGGGCTGTAAGGGAAAAGAGATGAAAAAACTGATTATTATTTTTTCCTTTGTATTGGTTTGTGCCGGATCGTTTGTCACGTACAAATATTTCAAGTATTATCAGAAACCGTCTCCAGAGAAATTAATCAACATTGCATTGAAACGTACATATCCTACTGACTATCGGGTTCAAGCAATCCAAGCAATGAAAAAATGGTATTCTGAGAATCCCAAAGTTAAGGAAACCCTTGTTATTCTTTTGGGAGGAATTCGAATAGATATACTTAGAGCCGCAAACGGTGGTTTAATATTTGAAGAACCAGACATTCTGCCGTTTGTCACCAGGGTATTGTACTACAACATTGCCAGGGGTTATGGCGTTACTGACTACTGGATGCTTCTGGGGAATTTTGGTTTTAATCCATACATATATTATACACCCACAAAAAAATTTGAACTGTATCTTGAATGGATTAAGGAGAAGTATCCGCAATACTACAAAGAAGTGCCTGACTATATGATCAAAGCGGTGAAGAAATTCAATCAGAGTGTCCCGGAGCATGATACCATAGCGGATGATTATGTAAAGAAAGAACCGGATCTGCCGATTCCACCGGAACTAATAACGCCATTAATCAGAAAATGGCAACTCTAAAAGAATGATGGGGATACATGATATGGAAAAATATTTTTTGAATGTCCCGCCCACTCAGCCCTGACGCCTGTCCGGCGTAATGCGCCCGTTTCCAAAGTCGCGGATGCGGGGTCGTCCGATAATCGCGGGGATTATCCGACGCGGCTTTCCATCATGTCGCGTGCGGAGACCGGCAAGCGCCACGCCGGAAACCTTCACCCCGCACCGCTCAACATATCTCGATATGTTGCCTTTGGAAACGGGCTCGATTACAAGAAAGTAAGTGACACTGACTTTTAAGTGTATGATGTTTTAGGAGTTGAGGAAGTTTGATATGCAGAATGAAAACCGAAACTGCCCCGCCCACTCAGCCCAGACGTTTGACAGAGCACTCCGCGCCCCGGATCAAAGTCGCTCGGTTTCGGCGCATCCGATAACGGGGCGC
>CAZGEP010000335.1:0-2043 GCA_964524955.1 uncultured Planctomycetota bacterium
ATTTTTTCTCGAAAAGTGGGGGAATCATTACGATGAGGGTCTTTTCTACCAGGCGTTGGGGCATTACCGGATGGGAGAACCCGAAACAGCCAGGAAGTTTGCCGCGCAATTGCAGGCTTATCGGCCCTATTATCCAAAACTGAAAAAACTCATGACAATGCTTGGCCAGGAAACAGAGCAGGGGACAGGCAGTAACAAAACCGAAACGTAATCCGGTTTGGATATGAACGGAGGGGACGATGATGGAAGAGATGCAGCGCGTTCGGGAAAAACCCGGCTTTCCGGATCCCGCATTGATTTTCAGGGTTTTGGAAAAGGATGTTTTCACTGGAGAAAACCCGGAGCACTGCCGCAAAGTTCTCGCCCAGCAGTCCATATGGCAGGCGCTTGATCCGGATTTGCAACTTCGCTGGGCAAGACTGGCACAACTATCAGGGGATATTGATACTGCCGTGGCCGTATTGTCCCATGTTACCCGCGAAAAGCCACCATTTCAGGATGCCTGGCAGGATCTTCTCGAGCTGCTGCTTATACTCGGCCGGAAAAAGGAGATAGCATCCAACCTTGTCTTTTTGAAGCAGCACATGCCCGGGGAATTTCACGGCCAATGGCTGAAGCGGGCACAAGGCTTTTCGCGCGAACCGGAGGACGGTGCCGCGGAAGCTGCAGCCGTGCCATTTGAGCGCCTGCGCCGCCGCCAGGAGTTGATCGATCATTACATGATGCTGTTCGCGGGCCGGGAGGATCGGTTTGCGCAACAGTGGGTGAACAAGGCGGAAAACAAGCAGGGGTATGTGCCCGTCGACCGACCCATAGACCGTGTGGATGTGGAGGACCACATCAGTGGCACGAAAACATACGGCATATACCTGATGAAATCCGATTCCACTGTTGCTGCGGCAGTGATTGATATGGACCTGGCGAAAAAATTCCGTGGCATCAAGCTGGCGGCGGAAGAAAAACAGGTCATTTTCAGGGAGCGGGCGTATCTGGTACAACGAATAGTGGAAATCTCAAATACAATAGGGATAGAGCCGCTTGCTGAATACAGCGGCGGAAAAGGCTATCATTTCTGGTTTCTATTCAGCCCCTTCTTGCCTGCCCGGATAGCCCGTAGTGCGCTTTTGCGTATCACCGAACCCCTTTCAAAGGACGTTTCCGCATTCCATCTGGAGGTTTTTCCCAAACAGGATCATCTTTCCGGCAAGGGTTTCGGCAACCTGGTCAAACTCCCTTTGGGCGTCCATCGTCTGACGGGAAAACGCTCTTATCTTACCGGTTGCAGGGATCATGACGACACTGCCCAGCTGGAATATCTGATGGGGGTTCATCCAACGGATCCCGGCAACCTCATGGAAATTGTCAATACGCCGGAAAAGGCAGCGGTTGTCATGCATCCGTCAATGAAGCCCATAGCCGACAATTACCCGGAGCTGTATAAACTGGAATGTCGGTGTCCGCCCATTGCCCAGATCACTGCGGTATGCCGTTCCGGCAAGGAAATCACCCTTCGGGAAGAAAAAATTCTTTTCCAGACCATTGGTTTTTTGCCTGCGGCAAAGTCTTACCTTCACCATCTCATGGGATTTCAGCCGGATTATAATCCTCATTTGGTGGATTACAAGTTGTCCCGTGTCCGGAGCACGCCCATTGGATGCCGCCGTATTCACTCGCTGATGAATTATGCCGGCCAATTTTGTCCGTTTGAAACCACAGGCAATTACCCACATCCGCTGCTGCACCTGAACCGGGACGAGGATTTGCCCAAAAAATCCGAGAAAACAGAAAATCTGAGTGCAGCCATAAATAACCTGAAACTGGCCATCAGCCAGGTGGAGCGGTTTATCTGATATGGAATCCGTATACATTCTGGAACCGGGCGCATTTATCCGCAAAGACGGAAACTCTTTGAAGGTCGTAAAAGACAGGTCCGTTGTGGAGGAGATCCCGGCAGACAACCTGAAGCGCATGATGCTGGTGGGATACGTTTCCCTTTCCAGCGGTGTGCTGGACTACCTGATTCACAATCGAATTGAAACCGTT
>CAZGEP010000336.1:0-2035 GCA_964524955.1 uncultured Planctomycetota bacterium
AAAGCCCTACCCACTGCCGAAGCTGAAAATTAATCCTGATATAGACACGCTGGAGGACCTTGAAACCTGGGTTACTCCCGATGATTTCGAACTGCTGGACTACCAGCACCATCCAGGAATAAAATTTCCCTTCAGTGTCTGATGGATGCGGCCGAACAGGTTGAATACTGAAAGCCGTTTTCGTTGAACAATTTGAGACAGGCGTCCACCACCGCCGCATCATAATAGATACCCTTATTGCTGCTGATCTCCTGCAACGCGGCTTCTCTGCCAAGACTTGCCCGATAGGGGCGATGGGTCTCCATGGTCTCAACCACATCGGCAACACAGAGTATTCTCGCTTCCATAAGGATTTCATCGCCTGTCAGCCCCTGGGGATAGCCCGAGCCATCTATTTTTTCATGGTGCTGGAGGACGATCTGACGTACTTTCCCCACCCCTGCCACAGCCCTTTTCAGCTTTTTCCGCCATCAATTTATCCGAGTAGGTCGGCCTCCGATAAATTCAATGCATTCAGGTATCGTTTTTGCCCATCGGTAAGCTGCGTAGCCAACCGACACATGCCTGCCACTCTGACCACCTGAAGGCCCATAAATTTTGTACTCATCATAAATGCAGTTGGACGTTTGGTCGGCTTTTTATCCCAGCCGGGAAGAGTCGCCTCGCTTTCCTTGATGTGCTGTCGGAGGGTGTGCTCAATCAAGTTCCAGATCATCAACGATATTAACAGCACCGCACCAAGCACCTCTATTCGTTCCGGTTTTTTCAGGAAAATATCATTTGCGATCAAGGGGTCCTTGAGGAAAGAAAAATTCTTCTCGATACCATATTGTTCTTTGTACGCCCGGAGCAAACCAGCGCCGGTCTCCGCCATACTTCCCTGTTGCGCTACGTTGGTGAGCAAAACAAAACAGCCGGACTCTTGCTGTATTCGTTTGACCTGCTCACTTTTCTCTTTGATACATGCTTTGAGAATATACCGTATGCGCGACACCTTACGGTTGCCATCTTTGGGTGGGGCACCACGTGCATAGTAGAGCTTTTCCTCGACACTGACAGTGATACGATGGAGTTCGGTATCGTATTGTTGCAGGTTTGCAGCTGCGGCATCAGCGTCCGGACGACAAAAGAACTCTGACTTTGTCTCCTTGGCAATTACCTTTTTCAGCGTCGAGGCGGATTTCTTTATCTGTCGATCCAGACGCTTTAAACGCCGTTTATCATGTGCGGTAGAATGGACCACCACCGCCCGATATTCTTTGTCGTACAAGCTCACTGTTTTCTCGGCAACGCTGTAGTGCGCCGGTGGTCTTTTGGTGGTAGCCGGAGTTTCATTGAGAACACCGATCTCTTCCCAGACTCCCTGCTCAATCGTTTCACTCACAACCCGTCCGGCTTCATTGTAAGAAAAAGGCAAACGGGTGAGAAACAAATTGTCACCGACTGTTGCCAGATTGTCTTTCGTTACCATCGCTGAGTCGGCAATATAGATAAATGCTCCAGGTTCCAGACCATGCTTGGCCATGTGTTTGCTTATACGACTCAGTACGGTGTTGTTTATCGATTTGTCTGATCCATTACCGTCTTCGCAGCTGCCAAGAAGAGGAACGTTACGGCCAACGCACAGCATTTTCACAAGAAACTGTTTCAGATCCGGGCGGTGATCCTTGCTATATCCGTGAGTAATGTTGATTGAACCTGAGTTGGAATGACAACAATCATAGTCACCCCAGACGTTAACCGAGGTAGTGTCAAAATGCACATATCGCTTGTCCAGGGGAAACGTACACGAGGCCTTAAACGCGACTTCGCTGAAAACTTTTTCAGCTCCAGTTTCAAAGATTGCATCTATTGCCCGGGCCACTGTCGTATCGTTGAAGGATGTCGGGTCGACATCCTGGCCTAAAAGCAGTTGAGTATCCTGGTGCTTGAAAAATTCCTCCAGTCGATACAGTGGACTACGACCAGAAAGGGTATCCAGGACCATGCCCTGAACAAGGGTTCCCACACTCACTTCCATCTCATTGGGGACAAC
>CAZGEP010000337.1:0-2013 GCA_964524955.1 uncultured Planctomycetota bacterium
TACTTATCTGCCTGTGCTTTCCGGTCACGACGGTCCCGGCGATATCCTGGCCGGATTTCTCGGGTCGGAAGTTCTGTGTCTCGAAATGTACGAATCTCCCGACGACGTAAAAGCAGCAGTTGAAGCGGCAACGGACTTCATGTGTGAGGCTATCTCCTTTGAGAGGAGGCTTTTCGAATCCGCCGGTGCGATAGACGGGGGGATGGCTACGACATTCAATACCTTTCAGCCCGGCTGGGCTACAGTATTCGTTGAGGATTTCACGGCGTTGATCAGTCCTGAACATTACGCGGAGTTCTTTCTGGAAGCCGATCGCCGCATCATCGAGCAGTTCGACACTGTGCTCTTCCACACTCATTCTGCAGGATACAAAAACATTTCCGAGATGCTCAAACTGCCCAGGTCCACAGCCTTTGAGTTCGGAAACGACCCTGGAGGACCCGGCACTGACAAACGCATCGATGTGGTTCAATCGATTCTGGACGACAAACGTCCGACATCGTTCGGCAGCTGGAACATTCCGCTTCCGAAATCGGACATAGACCGGATTACGAGTGCCCTCTCCCCGCAGGGACTGGACCTCCGATTCCAGTGCCAATCTGCGGAAGAGGCACAAGAACTGTATGTAAATATTAAAAACTCATATAAAGGAAAAGAGGAATGAAAACTTCAGTGTTGATGTTGCTTGTTGTGTTTGTGTCGTATGTTGTATTTGCCACGGAAGTCAGTACGGGGACGGGTTATATCTGGTGGGAGGCTGAAGATGCGGATTCTACTGATCTGACGGATAAAATGTACTTCAAGCCGCAGAACAAAAAGGAAGCCAAAGCCCTTTCCGGTGGTAAATGGATCGGACGTGACAAAGAAACGAAAAAAGGGTTTGCAGAATACGAGATAACAGTGCCGAAAAAGGGTACATATAGCCTTTATGTCCGCAAATTCTGGAAACACGGTCCTTTCCGGTGGCGTTTTGATAATCAGGATTGGCAGGAAATAACTCGCGATGTGGCGCTTCTTGACAATGTATCGCTGCGTACCCATGTCGGAGCCAACTGGATCAATGCCGGTTCGGCAGAACTGGAATCGGGGAAACACCTTTTACGGATTGAATTGACCACCGATAAGGGCGCAGCGTGTTTTGATGCCTTTTGTCTGACACAACGTCCATTTCAGGCACGCGGGACTATGAAGCCGGATCAAAAATACGGCACTGCCCCTGACGGGTGGTTTCCCTTTGAACCCGACTGGGACACATACGGACAAAGTCCTCTGGATCTTAGATATCTTAATGAGAAACAGGCCGGGGACAACGGTTTCATCCAAGTAAAAGGTGAGAACTTCATTCACAGCAAAACTGGGAATCCGGTACATTTCTGGGCGGTAAACACAGGACATCAATTGGCCCTGATGGATCGGAAAGCAATTGATTCAGCAGCTCGTTTTCTCGCAAAACACGGTATCAATCTTGTACGGATTCACGGGGGGATTTACCATGGCAGGGGACCCGATGCGACACAGGTCGATCCGGAAAAACTCGACAAGATATTCTATCTGGTTTCCGCTCTCAAGAAAAACGGTATCTACTCAGCTATGTCTATCCATTTTCAGCACTGGCTGGATCTCAGTAAGGACAAGCGAGTGCCTGGCTACAGCAAAGCCAACAAGGGCCGTCCATTTGCAATCCATTTTTTCGAGCCCGCATACCAGAAGATCTTCAGGAGCTGGTGGAAAGCTGTCCTTAAAACTGAAAACCCATACACCGGATTGACTCTTGCTGAAGACCCGGCAATCGGTTACTGTGAAATAATCAATGAAGATAATTTCTTTTTCTGGACATTCAAGCCTTACGAGATTGTCCCTCCAGTGCATATGCCGACACTTGAGAAGCTTTTCGGAAAGTGGCTGAAAAAGAAATACGGATCAATCAAGGCCGCATTTGCAGCCTGGGGACCGAAAAACTCCAAAGTCAAAGTGGATAATCTGAGTGAAGGCAGAGTGGGAGTATATTTTTCC
>CAZGEP010000338.1:0-364 GCA_964524955.1 uncultured Planctomycetota bacterium
CGTTTATTTCCAACAAAATATATATTGATATATATTCTCCCCGGCAAAAGTTTATATATCGCGTCCGACTAATATAACCCAAGTTTAACACTTATGCCGAAATTATGAACAAAAAGCGTATTACATAAGAAAAACAAATGTTCATGTCTCGACAACTCAGTTTCCGATGTATTTTTCCATGCCAATTGCTGAAAATAGTTGCGCCTGTTTTTTGTTCATTTGTTCCACAACAATGTTCCCTTTCTTGCTGCCTTTTTTGAAAATCATTGCGAGTCTTATGCTGTTGAGCAACTCGTCAAGTTCCTTTGTTGAATATGTCAATCCACTTTGCTTCAATTTCCATTGCATATATCTGTAAAACAGC
>CAZGEP010000338.1:374-1999 GCA_964524955.1 uncultured Planctomycetota bacterium
AACCCCATAACACAAATGAACACATGTGCCCTGATGTGTTGATCGAGTCTTACGTTTACTGGCTTTATTGGGATGAGCAGTTTATCTTTTAACCACTTGAAATCGTCCTCTACGTGATATTTTGAATTGTACGAAATTGATATCTTCTCAGACGACCATTCATGAAGGTCAGTAAAGTGTATCATCTTTCCGAACGATTTGTACTTTGAAATCTCTTTTTCGGTGTTGATATTGAATTCGACAATCAACCCTCCCCCTCGTCCAACCTTTTTCTTCACATCATATTCGAAGACAGCTCTCATGTTCAAAGGTATCGTGTCCACAACTGCCCTGAATGCATTTTTCTGTATCCATTTTCTTCCTTTTTTCTTCTTTATTTCAACTTTTTTCTTAAGTTCCTCAAGTTTCTTAAGGACTTTTTCCTTCGTTTCTTCATATTTTATGGTTTGTTTTCGGCAGGTTCGGGGATTGTAAGTTATCACTATTGTGAATGTTTCACCGTAGAACTCTCCGGATGTGCGATATGCACTGATATCCTCGTTGCCAAAAGGGAGGTATTTTTCCAGTGGAACATCAAGCAATTCTCTTGCTTGATTATATTTCAGAGTGCCGATGATATGCGTCCGTTTGACAATCTCTTTGATGTTGTCATCAGAATTATTGCCTTTGTCCAGAACCATTACCAGCTCTTTTGCATCCAGATTTATTTTGTTCAACCGTTCAATTATTACGTCCAGGACCTCTGACAGAATCTTTGAGTCGTGCATATTTGCTTCAAATGTTTCATGCATGAAGGGGATGTTATCTTCACTGACGGCCAGACCCACGCCAATAAGGTTTCTGTCGTTTCGATGCTCTTTGCTATGCCCCTTCTGCGGAATGCTTCCGCCATGATCTATTCTTGTAAAAAGATTGGTGGTGTCCCAGAGAAGCATGGATGGCGAAATGCCCAGATTCAAAAGACGGGATGCTATATCATCCTCTATCCTGCGGATAGCTTCCGGCGTAGGATAATCAAGATTTTTGAGTAAATTTTTTGCATTGATTCTCGTCGAGGTATTCATGAGCAATTTTGCAGTGGAATCCGGATACCACTCCGCTATGGCTTTGCGGCTGAGGTTGCCTTCAGCACGGCCTATGAGTTGCAGCAGTAAATACTCTCCAACACTAAAGCCGCTGGTTGCCCGTTTATTCGTATTACGATTGATAATGTCTATGAACTGAAGTTCATCGTTCGCCCAGGTCAAAGCGGCAACGTGTCCAAAGGGCATCGAACGTACATGAATATCTTGATCTACGCCTTTGGACGATAAACGCTCTGCGATGGATTCGGCAGTTCCGAGATACTTTTGCCAGACAATTCTGGGTTTTCCATCAACCCTTGCTGATTTGACTGCGTACCAATAATTTTTCCCATGGATTGTCTTCTTCACCAGAGTTACCATATATGTATTTAGGTAATACACGGTACTTAAATGCTTCGATAGATTTATTCTTCAAAAAACAATAAAATAATTTAGGTAATACGTATTTTAGGTATGAAAAAGAGTTATGTGTTAAACTTGGGTCAAACAGGGCGAAGGCCTTGATGAGATGATCAACCGTGGCCTCCTTGATTCAAAGAT
>CAZGEP010000339.1:0-1995 GCA_964524955.1 uncultured Planctomycetota bacterium
ATTTCTCGCAGCCGGAGGAGGTTCCCGAATTTGAGGGCTCTGGCTGCCGGTCCCCAAGAGAGCAAATTTTTTCTTCCCTCACCGGATGACGGGGCCTTTCCCGGACAGCGCGTGGGTTGACATTCCCATTTCTTTTATATCTTTTTCATTTAAAGCATTGACAATCGTGAAAAAGAGGTGTATAATAAGTGATACACCGGTATGGTACCGGTTATATGATGATGCTTGCAGCACTTGTTGATCTCAAATGTATGAGTGACTCGATAACAATCGCTGTACAGGATTCGTAGAAATCTTGATATCCGCAAATGGAGGAGAGAACCATGTTTGATCTGAAACTGAGCGATTACGACAAGGCCATGTACCTGGATTCCGCCCGCCTGTGCGCTGCCTGGCTCTGCCATAACCAGAACACAGACGAACACCCGTGGACTGATATGATTCCGACCAAATTCAGTGCAGACAACGGCCGGTTTATGGAGAAAGTTGTACTCAGCCGCGGCTACTGTCGTTCTGCGGGCGTATGGCTGAATGGTATTTACCTTTGCGGCCTTTACGATATTTTGCATACACCGGTTCTGGATACAAACTTGTATCATAAGGCCATTGACCTGGGCGCCGAACACCTCAAGCGGCTTCAATGCTTTGATTCCCGCTGGCCCAAAGCCATCGGCGGATTCCATGAGGTCTATCCGGGACACGACTATTCCGCGCCCAGAGATGCGGCCAGCGGCTGCATGGGGCTGATCACCATGTACCTGCGTACCGGAGAGCAGGATTATTTGGACCGTGCTCTGGCCTTTGCCGAGTGGTACCGTACGCACGGATCCGACCCGGACGGGTTTCCATGGGATGACTTTAACCTGGCTGAGGGAAAAGGCACCTCCCGCCTCCGCGGCGACTGGCAGGCCGGCGGCACCCTCATCTACTACCAGCTGTGGAAAATCACCGGCGACAACCAATGGCGGGATGCCCTGATCAAGGCGTGTGACGTACTCATTACCATCTGCGAGAACGATCCGGGAACCGACACGCCCTACAATTTTCACGGAGACTGCATCATATCCAAGGGCAACGATGACTTTGCCGATATTGCACTTTTTGCCGCGTATATGATTACGGGTGAGGATAAATACAAGGATCTGGCTGCCCGCCGTCTGCGGGACGAACTCGGCAGGCAGGCAGAATGCGGAGCCTTTCCCGGGTACGGCGGAACCCCGCTGACTGCAATTGAACTGATCGAAGCCCTGGACCTGGCTGAGGCCGGATACGAAATACTGCCACCCGAGGAACTGATTGCACCGCTGATGAGCGCGGCTGAATACTGCCTGGATCTCCAGGAGCGCGACAACCATGACCCGCTTCTCATGGGCGGAGTCTACGGTCAGACCAATTACGGCACCACGCGCGACGTCGTCCACGGACGGGACGTGGTCTATGCCATGATTCTCTTTATCCGTCTGGCCGGATACCGCTCCAGCGGCTACTCCCTCTTGGGCTGGGATGAATTGCCCGAAGCCGTGACCCGAAAGAAAACAACCCAGGGAGAAGATGTTCTTGAAACGGGGTAACGCAGCAACAAACGAATAGAGATGATAAAAGACGATACTGCAATAACAGTTGTTGTTGCAGTATCGTCTTTTTTAACCTGTAGTTCCCTGATGCTGACCCAACCTGAGAACGGTTCCTTTCCTGTTTGACACAAACCGGTAAACCAGATATAATGCTCAATCGAACTCATCCTGCCTGTTGGGCAGGATGAGGCATGAATGTGGTGTGCCTTTTTTCGATGTCCGACCGGCCGCAAGGGGCAACACGGCAGAAGCATGGGCATTACCATGAAGCAGGATCTGGATACAGCAAAACAGTGATTCTTTATAGACTTTGTATGCAAAAGGCGGTGAATAGTGAATACACTCAGTAAGTTTTTTATTTTATTTTTTTTGGGCGTGGCTACTTTCAGTGAGTCATTAGCCCGCTTGTTTTAAAGTCAAT
>CAZGEP010000340.1:0-1959 GCA_964524955.1 uncultured Planctomycetota bacterium
TTTATAAACGGTTATGTCATCCTTGTGACATGTATTGACTTCTGAGAGTGGCGTCAATAAAGGGTTTGAATGTATTTGACACGACTGCCTGATGAAACACCTTTACTTCGTTTTCATCAAAGGGATTTTCTTCGTCGGGCGTATCCATTCCCAGTAGAATCAGAAACCCGTTATCCGGATCCTTCGACTTCATCCGGGTAAGTGCGCTCCTGAATTCGGTCTCAGCCTTTTTATCCCTTTCTGAGCCAAAATATTGGTTAAAGAAGCATATGTATTGTAAGTCAAGATGTGTGGGATGGCTGGATGATAGTTCAGTAATGAACTTTCCGGCTGTTTTCTTATTCATCAGTAATAACAACAGAACTTTCTGGTCAATGTCATTTGTAGAGACAAACTCATGCAGAATTTTGGTTTGCTGGCGGGCGAAGGGAACACTTGTAAGTTGTTTTGCACGAACATAAATGGGATCAGAGCTGAATGGAGATGAAAAAATAGACGCCAGTGAGACGCTGCGTTCAGAGAGTTTCAAATGATCCATTGTCTGTTTGTAGGAAATGTCGTATGCATTTATGACGTCTCCTGCCTCAGTAGACGTGATGTTTTTTAATTGTGAGCACATTTTGGAGATGAGGAGACTGCTTTTACTCTGAGGTTCCAGTTGATAGGCTTTACTGAAACAGTCCTCTGCATCACCGTACCGTTCGAGCTCAAAGCGTGTGCATCCAAGAAAAAACCATGGAAATGGGCGTGCCGGTAATTTGCGGAGTGATTTCTGGAACAATCTTTCAGCACTGTTGAAATCACCTGTGTAATAATCGTCCATTCCCTGGATGTTGAGATCAATCAGCTTTAATTTCAAAGCAGCCTTATGAGAATTCTCCATGTCTTCTTTGTGTTCGTCAATACCGAGAAGACCAAAGGGATCAATATCATCTTTTTCAGGATCCAGTCCTGCCTCTTTAGCGACGTCTTCAAACTTTTTGCGTACCTTCTCAAGCTCTTTCATGTTATGCTCGAATTGTTGCTTACCCTGTTTTTCACGTTCTTTAACCTGTAGTTCTGTTTTATTGGAATGATGTCTATCAGGATAAGGATTATAGTAAAGCATGAACCATAGCATCGTAATTATGATACCAATTGCTGAGATACCGATCAGCCAGTGAGCTCGAAATCCATTTTTTTCGGATTCAGTTGGTTTTGTTTTCATATAGATAATCTTCTGTAGATTCCACCTGAGGTGGATCAAAACATGGCTTCGCCGGCCTGTAAATCCTGTCAAATCATTCCGCTGTTAATCGTTTCTCTGTTGCGTTGCGTCTTCTATCAGCAGACGAATCAAGTGCATGCCTGGGCCATCCGGGGAATTGCTGGCTGTCTTCTCCGGAGACCGGGACGGGCATGTCTGTCCGCTGGGAAAGACCCAGATGATCCGCAGCAGAGATAACGGGAATACCTGGTCAGAGGTTGAGACGATTAATGATACACCTGCGGATGATCGAGATGCGGGAATCATTCAGACACGGAAGGGCACACTGATTGTCAGCTGGTTTACATCTGTAGCGTTTGAGCGGCTGGATCAGTACAGCAAGCAGGCAAAGGCGCTGACTCCGGAACTACGGAAAAAGTGGCTGGGTAACTGGGTTCGGCGTTCCGTGGATAACGGCAGAACCTGGGGAGAGTATATCAACAGTCATGTCAGCGCGCCGCACGGTCCTGTCGAACTTGCGGATGGAAAACTCGTTTATGTTGGGAAGAACTATGCGGTTGGAAATCCCGGGGGTAAACGGCCGGTTCCTGAAAAGATGCTTGCCGCAAGTATTTCAGAGGATGATGGTAAGACATGGAACGTCAGTGGATATATTCCGGTTCCGGATTATGTCAAGCCGGGTGCAGAAGATTTTCACGAACCGCATGTGGTGGAAACCGATCCCGGGAAACTGGTGGCCCTGTTTCGTTTCC
>CAZGEP010000341.1:0-1942 GCA_964524955.1 uncultured Planctomycetota bacterium
AACGTATTATCAAGAAGTGCTCCGATACCAGCCGAACAGTCCGGATATTCATTTCCGTCTCGGCTCGGTCTATGCCCGCAAAGGGGAGTGTGTCCAATCACAGCGTCATTATCAGATCCTCGAACAGATTAACCCGAATTTGTCATCCGCCCTTCAAGGACAAAAAATTTCCTGTTCCCCGTATAAATAATAAACTCAGTGCTTCCTGGCTCTCCAGTTGACTCATAAATAAATGTTACCGAACGGGGCGACAAGCCGGCTTCGTTGCCTCAAAACAGATGTTACTCTGAACAAGCGATTTTAAAAATTTTAGCAATTTTCATTTCCATGGCGTTTCTGAGATCAAAAGGGTTGATCGATTCAAAAAGTTTTTGCATTTCACGTTTTTTGGCATTGTGGACATAAAAATTATCGGCATCAAGAATTCTTTGAAAAGGTGTTTTTGGTTTATCATAACGTTTAACGGTTTTGGAGCCAACTCTTTTTTTCTCGATGAGTTTAACCGAAGGGATAAAAAAGTTATGATAAAGCCGCCATTCGTTTTTATAAAGATCGTTAAGTCGGGGGACAATTTCAGATTTGTCGAATCGGCCATAACCAAGCCATTGACGAAAATGAGTCCAGTTCTTTTGTTCAACATGAGAATTGTCGTTTGAATGATAGGCACGAGAACGTGTAAATTGGACAGGTTTGTTTGATCGCCCGGTAAAATATTTGTACAGGTGCTCATTGATATATTCGCCGCCGCAGTCGCAATCGAATCCTCGAATGGCGAAGGGTAAGGATTGCTCCACGTCTTTTGTTTGTTCCATGACGCCGGATTCTCCTTTGCCCCATACGGCACGTTGTTCTGTCCATCCGGTGGCGATATCATCGTAATCAACGGTGAGGACATACTGACCGGCGGTAGATTCACCGCAGTGGTGAACGGTATCAGATTCAATACAACCCGGGTTAAATTCATCCCATTGATTAGTTTTAATCGGAATTTGATTGCGAAGGAGAGAGCCGGGTTTTGTGCAGGATAATCCCCGCTTTTTATACTTTGGTCTGACGGGTTTAAGGAGCCGGTCGATCGTGGCAGGAGAGATGGATTTCAGGGCTTTAATGGCATGTAAATCAAGGGGATGATAGGTCTGGGCGTAGTGAGGAAGCCAGAGAGGGATAATGGCTTTAAGGATCTTTGAGCAGGGCAGATTGGCCTGCAGCCAGATCGTTTTTAATGGCAGAAGGATTGCGGGGTGGTTGTAGCGAGACGGTCTGCCGGGTTTTTTACGTTTAGGTTGAGTGAAAAATTTAAACTTGTTAAGTTTGCGGATGGCGTGTTTGCGGTGATATTTGGTAATTCGGCAATATTCATTGAGTATGGTATTCTTTTGTCCGCGCTTTTGAACCTTTTTGTAACGTTTGGCCATAATGGCCGTATACTCTCTGATAGATTTTGGACTCATAATAGTCACCTCCACGGACAGAGTAACATGAATTATGAGTCAACGAAGCCAGTTTTTAAATTCTTGGGTAACAATTAATGTGAGTCAATTCGGGGCTTTATTCCATTATTGACAAGGAAGACGATTTTGTTATAATAGCGCATTAGCAATCACCAGGCAAGAGTGCTAATATCGATTTTTTTTAGTTTGAAAACTATTTATATGTAAAAAGATAGAACTTTCAAAGACGAAAATGAAAAGAAGAAAAAATAGTACTAGATATCGAAAAGAAAAAATATTGGGTATTGTCGTTGATGAATACATTCGGACGGTCAATCCGGTGAGTTCGAATTATATCGTTAAAAGGTACTTTCCTCAGTGGAGTCCAGCTACAATACGGAATATATTGGCAGAATTGGAAACAGAAGGATTTTTAACCCATCCGCATACATCAGCGGGGCGTGTTCCCACACAGGAGGGGTATCGTTATTATGTGGACCATTTGATGTATG
>CAZGEP010000342.1:0-1923 GCA_964524955.1 uncultured Planctomycetota bacterium
GAAAACAAAACTGGACGCTTCCGGACGGATTAGACTGGAAGACCGTGGAGTTTAAGGCTAAGCGGCTTCAGATGCGTATTGCAAAGGCTGCCAAACAGCGGAGATACCGTACAATGCGGTCGCTCCAATGGTTACTGGCTCACTCGTTTTACGGAAAGCTGCTCGCCGTACGACGGGTGACCTCGAACAAAGGTAAAAATGCGCCGGGAGTAGACGGCGTAATTTGGCGCACCTCCCGCCAGAAAACGCGGGCGGTTGAACAGCTGCGCAGACACGGTTATCGGGCGCTACCGCTTCGCCGTGTCTTTGTTCCCAAGAAATCCGGCAAAGTAAGACCGCTGGGCATTCCCACAATGCGCGACCGGGCCATGCAGGCGCTTTATGCGCTGACACTGTCGCCGGCGGCTGAAACACAGGCCGACCCGAACTCCTATGGGTTCCGGGAAGGCCGGAGTTGTGCGGACGCCATGGCACAGTGTTTTCTAAACCTTGGCCGAAAGCATTGTGCGGAATGGGTGTTGGACGCGGATATCGCGTCCTGCTTCGACGAAATCAACCATTCATGGCTGATGGACAACATCCCCATGGACAGGAAGGTTTTGTCACAGTGGCTTAAGGCCGGTTTCATGGACAAGGGTCACATGTATCCGACGCTCAAAGGCACGCCGCAGGGGGGCGTCATTTCCCCCTTGCTCATGAACATGACGCTGGACGGACTGGAAAAGGCTGCGCGGGAATCAACGCCCTGGTATAATCCGGGCACGCGAACCCGCCGCGGAGTATTGCTGACACGGTACGCCGACGACTTTATCGTCACCGGCAAGGACCGGACAATACTGCAGGATAAGGTCCTTCCCGCCATTGCGTCATTTCTGAAACCGCGCGGCCTGAAATTGTCGGAAACCAAGACCCGCATTGTGAATGTGAGAGAGGGCTTTGAGTTTCTCGGACAGCGATTGAGAAGATATGATAACGGCAAACTTATCATTAAGCCTGCGGCCTCGTCCCTCAGGAACTTACAGGACAAGATACGTCAGGTACTCAAAGACCACTCCGGAAGCGACACCTGGTCGATGATTCGCCGGTTGAACCAGACGATTCGGGGATACTGCAATTATCATAGACACAGTTGTGCATCCCGTACATTCTCAAAGCTGGACAGCTGGCTCTATCGGGAAATCCGGCGCTGGCTCCATTACCGCCACCCCAACAAGGGGCGGTGGTGGGTCATCAGGAAATACTACCGGGACCATCGTTGGTTCCGGTGGGTGTTCCACGCCAAAAGGACGACCCAAGACGGTAAGCGCGAGGTTTTGGATTTGCAAAGGGCCTGCCGGATAAAGATTATCCGGCATGTGAAGGTACGGGCCGCCGCGAATCCTTATGAACCGGCCTGGCAGGATTACTTTGCCTTTCGTAAAACGAAAAAGCGATTTTGTAATCTTGATTGGCGCTTTGTCGAGGAACCCGGGTGGTCATAGGTCAATGGCCGCCTTTGAAGGGCTTGAGCCGGATGAGTGGAAACTATCATGTCCGGTTCTGAGGGGGGAAGGGGGCCGAAAGGCCCCCGACCTACCCGGTTGTGACAGTACCAGCGCCGGATTCTATAATAAGGAAGCAAGTACTGATTTAAAAGATTGCCCCTTGCTTGAAGAAAAGAAAGAGCCATCCATGGCGCAAAGCAACCATTGTAAGGAGACTGTATGAGACTATTCGTTCATTTTGTTGGCGTGATTATGTGCCACGCCATTGCCGGGTGGGCAGCCACACCTGCTGACACTCTGATATCCGATACGGCAACGGTGCAAAATATAGCCGTTCTCGATCTTGAGCCGCGAGGCGGGCTGTCGGCAGAGGAAGTAATGTCCGTTTCCGATCGCTTGCGCGGTGAGCTGATCGCAACGGGTCTGTACACGGTTATCG
>CAZGEP010000343.1:0-1895 GCA_964524955.1 uncultured Planctomycetota bacterium
TCTATCTCTTCTTCAGGTTTGGCGCATCGATTGTAATAATGTTTATACTGGAGGAGATGAATGTGCATGAGAAGGGTCTTTCCGCTTCCTGTAGCGCTCCAGAAAGCTATTTTGTTAAGATCATCCTCTTTGTATTCGGGAATATCGTCAATTTCTTCGGCATATTCTTTTAATTCCAGGAGAAGGTCATCCCTCAAAGTAAAGTAGTATTCCAAATAGATTTCCGAAAATAGCAGAGAAAGATATTGAAAGTAGGTAGGAAGGATTTCATGCCCCAAGCGGTTACGTTTTTCGGTGATCTCTTTCCAATACCGCACGATATTGGCGTCGTATCGGAGTAAGCGCTCACCAGTAAGGAAATTGGAACCACCTAATTCGCTATACTCAAACAGTTCGCGGTTAAGCTCCTCGTAGAACCGTGTTCGGTTTTCCGGAGTAAAGCCTTCGAACCGTTCATCCCGAAGCCTCTTGGCAAGATCTTCGAGTTTCTCTCCCCCGAAATGGTGCAACACCCATCTGTTTAAAACAAGTTTCTGATCAAACCGCAGGTCGTTTTGTACCGGCATACCTTACTCCGTCCCCGAAAACATCCTGGCTCGAAACTCGTGTTCGATAAGCCGTACCTTCCACTTCTCTTCCTCAAAGCGGATATTTTCCAGGTTGTTGTCTCCGTTAACATAGATAATATCGAACTCACGGTCTCTGGTCTTTATTTCCTGCTTCTTGAAGATATCCGATAACGCCGAATTGGAAACCTCACCGACCTTTCTCCATACTATGAGTACTTTATTTTCTTCCGAATCGATTCCCTCAATAAAAACACAGCCTTTTGCCTTCCACTTATGCTCCACGGTGAGGCCGATAAGGTAGTTAAACGTCTCTATGAGGTCTACATGTACCGGTTTCGTCTCCCCCACCGTGCCGGTTGCAATTTGTAATTCATAGGCAGAGGGATCGGAAAAAACTTCCGTAGACATCTTTGCACCGCCGGTTTCATAGTCCAAATAATAATCAAGCATAAAGCCTTCCCGAAAAACGAAACCTTCCATTCCCAACTGCTTTAACTTGGTATATTCCCCTTCCGTGTGCACTTTTAGGTTATTCAAGGTGTCTTCGTATGATTCGAGTTTCATGTATTTAAACATGTGCGATGATCCGCCGGTATTCCCTTTCTCTCCCAAGTCCGGCTGTTCCTTGCGTACGGGTTTCCCGTCCTTCCATGTATCGTCATACACGACTTTTTGTATTCGCGGCTTCAAGACGGTATCGAAGTACTCACCCATTTCTACGAGAATATACTTCCGATTACCCTCGTCCTCTCGATTGAGGTTGATAACCGCATGCGCCGTAGTCCCGGATCCGGCAAAGTAGTCGAGGATAGTGGTGTCATATTTAGAAGAAATTTGAAGAATACGCAATAAAAGTCTTACTACTTTAGGTGAATTAAATTTATGGCCCCTCCCTAACAAATTATTTAATTCCTGTGCTCCTTCTTGATTATGACCAACATCTTTATATTCCCATATAGTTAAGCATGTTATACCCTGCTTAACTTCATTTAAAAATCTTTTGAGCCTAGGCACATTACCACCATTCTCACCAAACCAGATTCTGTTGTCCTTAATTAATTCCTTTAACTTGCTTTTAGTAAATCGCCAACAAGAATTACCTGGTGGATTCACAAGCCTTCCAGATGGAGTTTTTATTGTATAATCACATTCTGAATTGTATGTTTTTACATCTAAACCACCAGAAGTCCAGGGGCCTCTTGGATCATTATCTGGATTACTATATCTATCATTAGCTTCTGCGGTTCTAGGCAAAAGATTAGGTCTCCAAATGGTAGTGTACAATCTTTTCTGTAAAATGAATTCCCTGAAGGGGGTTGAAAGAAG
>CAZGEP010000344.1:0-1883 GCA_964524955.1 uncultured Planctomycetota bacterium
TCCACACTCACTTACCCAAAGAACCTGCCCGGCATCACCCATTATGCAAACAAAAAAGGCCCCTGGGAAGATGACTTCTACTACCTGAGCGGAAAGCTGGAAGCGCTCAACCGGCCCGGCGAATGGTACCTGGATGATAAAAAGAAGATTCTGTACCTGTATACGCTGGATGGGGATTCGCCGGAAAATCATACAGTCGAATTCAAAGCCAGAGAGTACGGGCTGAACGCTGAAAATGTCAGCCACGTTACGGTTTCCGGATTCGAATTCTTTGCCTGCACCTTTGACCTCCAGGCATGCAGCCATGTAACCGTAGACAAGTGCCACCTTCTCTTTCCGACATACAGCCCTGACCTCACGGATTTGGGAAAACCGATAAAAGTCACGCCGCGCACCCGGCTGTCCGGAGAAAACAATTCCGTGAAACATTCAAGCATTGCCTTCAGCAACACCAGTGGATTTACCGTCCTGGGATCGCACAATCTTGTGGAAAACTGCATGGTCCACTGCTTCTGCTGGAACGGGTCGCTCAAATACACGGGGATACGCGTCCAGGCCAGACCGGACATGAAGGGCAAGGAAGCCGGAAAGAGCATTATCCGTAGATGCAGCGTCTATAATGCGGGCAACGCCTGTGTAGCCGTCTATGACATGCCGGACATGGTTGTGGAATACTGCGACATCCACGACGGCGGCAAAGCCTGCAAGGACGTTTCTCTTCTGTATACCCATCTGCCGAATATAAAGGGAACGGTTTTCCGGTACAACTGGGTTTACGGATGTCACGCGCCTCATATTTCAATCGGTATCCGCGGTGATGATCAGACACGAGGACTGAGCGTTCATAACAACGTCGTCTGGAACGCGGGATGGTACGGCATGATCGTCAAGGGCGACCACAACCGGATATACAACAACACGGTACTGGAAAGCAAAAGATACGACATCCTGCTGCGAGATCGGGCAGAGCCGAAAAAACCGTGGCGAAAACAATGGCCTTTGCTCAAAAAGCAGAATAAGAATACCGAATGCTTTAACAATTATGGGCTCAAAATCAGCGCCAGCAGCAAGGGAATGAAAAAACTGACCTGCAGGCACGGCAACAACTTCAGCCGCAGCAAGAAAGTCTTTATGAACAAAGTAATGCTGGACTTCATGCCGTGCAAGGACTCACCGCTGATTGATGCCGGAAAGGAAATCCCGGGCATTACAGACGGATTCAAGGGCAAGGCACCGGATATCGGCGCCTATGAATCCGGCGGGAAAAAATGGAAACCCGGCGTAGACTGGCCCGAAGCTGAAATCAATAAACGGAAATACAGGGAGCTGGTATGGTAAATACGCAAACGATGACGGAAATTCTTACAGAAAGATGCCTGATACCGCAACCCGGGGACATCCCCGAATCCGCGTACCAGACTGCGGTGAAGCTGTTGCTCGACACGCTGGGGTGCGCCATGGCGGGTCGGAATGCACCCGGAATTTCAGACGTTATCGCCCAGATGTCAGACTGGGGCGGCAAAGAGGAAGCCACGATCTTTCTCTGCGGAGAACGGGTTCCGTGTCCGCATGCAGCCTTTGCCAACAGCGCCATGATTCACGCGCAAGACTATGATGATGTCTACATTCCCGGCATCCTGCATATCACCTCAATCATCGTACCCGCAGCACTGGCTCTGGCAGAACGGGAGAATGCGTCTGCCAGAGAAATGCTTGCGGCCATGATTATGGGCATTGAGGCCGCAGCACGAATTGGCCGTGCAGAAACACCCCATCGCCGCGGAATGGGGTTTCTCCCGTCCTCCACAGCCGGCGGCTTCGGCGCAGTCATAACCGCCGCCCGGCTGATGAAACTCAGCCCGGCGCAATGTGTCAATGCAGAT
>CAZGEP010000345.1:0-1865 GCA_964524955.1 uncultured Planctomycetota bacterium
AGTGCGTCGTCTATCCCGAAAAACAGCGTAGCGGGCGGCAAGTTACGCCCTATTTGTTTCATCAGATCAAGCCTAAAGTAGGTGGCACTTTCTGCCGATCTTTGACAAGTCAATAGTGACTTAACAGAGGGCGGAATCATGGTGCAACTCTCTAATTTCGCGCGTTCACCAGGGACGAACGGAGAAGGCCCGGACCTGCTTCCGGTGCGAATGCTCAACGAGTACACATATTGTGCCAGGCTTTTCCATCTGATGCACGTGGACGGCCGTTGGGCGGATAATGTATTTACGGTTGATGGCCGAAATGTACATAGAAGGGCCGATAAGCTTGATCACGTATTGCCCGATCCGGATAATGAAGACTCGAAATCTGACGCTGAAGCAAATCCACCGAAGTATTCACATACAGGCGAAGCCCCTCCGACCGTAACCAGATCAGTTGTGCTTGGCAGCACAACTCTTGGACTTACGGGCAAACTCGACTTGGTTTCTACCGCCGATGGCGTCGCGGTCCCGGTCGAAACCAAACGCGGGCGTGTTCCCCGTAATGAACAACGGTGCTATGAGCCTGAAAGGGTACAACTCATGGCTCAGGGTTTGCTGTTGCGTGAAAGCGGGTACGACTGCGATCACGGAGTGCTCTATTTTGCAGGCTCTCGAACACGCGTTGACGTTCCATTTACGCCGGAACTGCAGCAGCGTACTCTCGACCTGCTTTGCCGGGCTCACGAAGCAACTTCGGCAACGAAACCGCCGCCTCCGCTTGACGACAGCCCTAAGTGCAATGGATGCAGTCTTGCGGGCATTTGTCTGCCGGATGAAACCTTGGCACTCCAGAACCGCACAGAGCATAATGCCGAACCGACTGAAGATAAAGTCCGTCAGTTCTTTCCGCCTCGCGATGAGGCTCTGCCCTTGTATGTCCAGGAACAGGGCGCGACCGTATGCAAAACGGGCAAAGCCCTGGTAGTATGGAAGAAGAAAGAAAAACTTGCAACGGTCCGTACGGCCGATACCAGTCAACTTGTTCTGTGTGGTAACATCTCCGTTACAGCTCAGAGTCTTCATCTGCTCTGCGAAGAGGGCATTCCTGTGGTGCATCTGTCAATGGGCCATTGGTTCTACGGAATTACCCAGGGAATGGGCCTCAAGAACGCATATCTGCGGGCCGCTCAATTTCAGACAGCCGCAGATGCCCAGCAATGCCTGCAGATCGCCCGACGAATAGTCCCGGCCAAGATAATGGCCCAGCGCACATTCCTTCGCCGCAATGCCGCTGGCATATCTAAGCGTGACCTGGATGATCTGTCCGAGCAGGTAGAACATGCAGAGTCTAGCCAGACGGCCCAATCGCTACTTGGAATCGAAGGGATGGCCGCTAGGACATACTTCGCTAATTTCTCCCGTATGATCAAGCCGGGTAATTTGTCGCCGGAGTGGGATTTTCAGAACCGCAATCGCCGGCCACCGCGTGACCCGGTAAATGCTCTCTTGTCTTTTGGTTATGCCATGTTGGCTAAAGAGTGTTCCATTGCATTGGCCGCCGAGGGATTTGATCCGTATTGGGGATTCTATCATAAACCGCGCCATGGCAGACCCGCTCTTGCTCTGGACCTGATGGAGGAATTCCGAACGCCCGTCGTAGATTCGGCTGTTATTACAGCCATAAATACGGGGATGGTCAGACCAAAGAGTTTTGAGGTAACCAAAGCGGGTTGTGCCATGAAAGCGACCGCACGCAAAGCATTTATCCGGGCTTATGAGGCACGACTTGACCAACTGGTTACACACCCCGTGTTCGACTACCGTTGCAGTTGGCGGACGGTTATACGTCTCCAGGCCAAGCTGCTTGCCGGCTGGGTTCG
>CAZGEP010000346.1:0-1851 GCA_964524955.1 uncultured Planctomycetota bacterium
GTATGATCCAACATTTTATGGAATATATGCCAATGGATAAAAAGTAGTTGCATCTCATTTGTGTGTTGTATAATACCTATGTTGTGTGGCTCAAAAAAAGCATTGACACTGATTAAGTTTTCTATAAAACTAATCATCGTTCTTTGAACATCACCGATAACCGATACTTAGCTTAGAAAGCATTAATCAGCCTCAAAAGTAGGCACAAAAGCTTCAAGTCTATGCTAGGTGTCCTTTTTAGCCCATAGGGTAAAGGAGCATGGCATGAGTTATGTCATAAATAAAGTCATTTCTCTGAAAATGACCGCCGAAGAAACAACCATTGAACGGTTCAATGGTGTATTCCAAAACGTATTCGATGCTACTAGAATTCTCTTTAATGAGATGATCTGCTGGGGCAGGGATACTGTCTATACTTATGAAGGAGAAGAAAAAGTAGTCGATCTTATTGCCAGACGTAAAGCTCTTTACGATCTGACAGATAAATCCATCAGTCCAGAAGATTTCGATACACTTCTTTTTGTGTTATTCATGTGTTTCACGTCAGACACAAAAAATGGGCGCGGATTTGTCTCCTCTATTATTGGCACTCCCCGAACAAAGGAAGTCATTACCGACTTCCGCGAGTTGAAAACGTCAGCTAAACTTCTTACTGACGATAAAAAGAGAAGTAAAGAAATCAAAACCCTGGCAAAGAATCAGGTTCCTCATAAAATTGGTAACACCTTGGCCGCCATTGGCTTCAAAAACCGTGAACCTTTTATCAATTTGCTCACGTCTTCCGAAAAATATTCTGTTATTGCCAATGTTCATCGCATGCTGAACGGTTGGATTGAATGTGATAAAATGGCATACACGAATTATCACAATGAGAAGACTGAAATCGCCCATGCCAAAAATGAGTTCAATGACAGACAAGTAGAACTCATTGAAGATTTCGTGGAGTTCTGCCTTTCTCCAGTAGATCATAAACATTCATGTGTGATCAAATTCTTTGATTTTCGAATTCATAATCATCTCAAACATTGCCTCATCCCCGCCCTTCAAAGCGGTATGGAGAGGCCAAAAAAGGGGTTCTTCCGTAATTATAAAGAAGAGAAAATTCCGTATTCCCTTCATCCAAGCTTCTACAAATACCTTCAGAATAATCCTGATCTCTGGGAATGCAAAGACCCGTTTATCCTGAAATCTATTTTCTTGCTGGAAATGGAAATGAGTAATAGGAAGCTTAAAGATCATGCTGACTATCCGTTCATGGGTGAATCGTCTGTTAACCGCGTCCATTATATGCTAGGTGACAACTACACTAGCTACCAGTTTTTACTTACTGGATCTAAGGTTGAAGATGAAGACCTTGAAGTGAAACGGTATAATGACGTAGTTAAGTACCATTTCATCAATGGCATTGAAGTTGATGATCTTGCCATCAATTTCCGTCGTGTGATCAAAAATCCCAATTACAACGAGGAAACTGACGACGAAGACGAAAAGTTCGCAGTCAGCGAATCTTATGACATGGAGATTTTCATCAAAGATAAGTACTTTGATGGCACCTATAATCCAAATTCTTATTTCAAGGATCTAGTGGTTTGGACCACTGATAATAAGAAATGCACCAACCTTTTCCAGTTTACCAGAAAGGGACAAACTGTAAAAGCGTTGGTTAAAGAGCCAGCTATTATTTTCAATGGTGAATACTTTGAGATCCGCGTCAATATGACAGTTGTTATTGATGAAGAATCAGATATCTGCGAGAACATCTCGTGGTATCATAGGACTGCCCTTCCTTCCTCAATGACTGGCAGACAGAGGTGTTCTGAGTCTGACAAGAATAAAGATAGATTTAAAGAA
>CAZGEP010000347.1:0-307 GCA_964524955.1 uncultured Planctomycetota bacterium
GACAGTGTCACGAGGCCCTGGTCTTCCTCCAGCAGGCTTTCATACCATCCCCGTTCATAGTGGGAGACACCACCCTCCACCGCATTGAAGAAGTCGTCCGGGGACACAGCCCCTTCCTCATTGAGCAGCAGCAGGGCCTTGCGGGCCTTCGCAAGTCTTTCAACATCATAATAAATGGGGGCCGGCGGCAACCGGAGCAAGGCGTTGCTTTTCTCGAATATGTAGGCGACTTCCAGGTGATTGAGCTGGCCATACAGCGTGATGTATGGAACCACGGATTTGAAGCCGCCGGTGGCGTTGAGGATGA
>CAZGEP010000347.1:317-1833 GCA_964524955.1 uncultured Planctomycetota bacterium
AATCCCCCTGGATTTCACGCAGTTGAGCAAAAAGATTCTGGATTCCACTCCGTCGGAAGCGCTTCTCGTCGGTGACCTGTAGACCCTCCACGTTGTGAATATGGGGTTTCACGCCCAGGTGCTTCTCAATCAACTTTGCCAGTTCGGCGGCGCACGCATGCCCGTCCTCGGTTTCGGTGTGAAGGAGATGCATTTCATCCTTGCTGCCGGCTTTCAGCTTGGAGAGTGCGTTGGTCTCGGCAGAGAGATGCGCAAGAAGCTGGTCGTTGTCTCCTGAGAAGTCATGTTCCAGCTTGTTGATGTGCTGTCGTATGGCATCCGTGTAGGCCTCTGAGGTCTCTTCCTTTTCCATGGGGCGGCCAGCTATGGATGTACCGCATGTGCTGATGATCTTGCGCATGGGCTGTTGCTCCTGTTTTTGTTTTGGCATCTGACAAACGCACAGCCCGACGGGCAAAATCCGTGTGCATGATATGTCATGGCCGGACTTACGCTCAGACAGACAGTCGCTCGGTCAGAGGATTTGGCGCGCCCAGTTCCAGCCGACCTCGGCATGTCGTGATGGAGTCTGCATGGCATTCCAGAGGTCCAGTGAAAGCCTCTTCTGACGGCGCGTGTCTCTGTCACTCAGCGTAATGGTCTGACTTTCCCGCATAACCATTGAATTGCAGAAAATGGCAATGGGGATGAATTTGTTTTCCAGGGGCAGCACTTTGAACAACAGCGGGCTTGCCCATCGGCTGTTGCTTCCAGCCTGACTCGTGAATGTTCGCATTTTGCCGCCGCTGTACCGTTGGGCGAGCGGAAGACCTATTGCCTGGCGATAAACTTCTGAGTTCTGTGAGAACGGTGCGTCATGATCGTTCCTTCCCCACTTGGAGGGCGTCCCGCTTTTTTCACTGCCACACCTGAAGGCCTTCAAAAACTTTGCACATTGCTCTATAGTTTCCTGTGGGCTTCTCTGTGCTTCCGAAACTTGCAGGATCGAGACATCGACCCCATCAAGGAGCTGCTTTGCCTCATTCTGAAAACGGTCAATGTCCGAGGGCACTTCCCATGCAGAACCGTCAAAATCAACCATTTTGGGGTATATGCTTCCATACCCTCTGCGCGACCGAGTCCCAAGAGCCCCCAGAAGCAGGAAGGTTTTTATGACATTTTCTGACAATTCCATACCGCCTTTCAGTTTGCGGTGAGATAAGATCAACTGGAAATCCTGCCCTGGTTTGATGACTCCGCGCGGCGTGGAATTCTTGCGCCCCAGAGGCCAGAGAAAGTAATCGAAGTTGCTTCCGGCGATGTCCTCTGCTTTGAGGGTGCCATCAACTTTCAGGTTTTCCGGCTGCCTGATGCGCGCGATCAAAGAACTCGCCTGCGCATTTTGGCCGACACCTCCGAAGATTTTCCTTTCGTTTTCCGGATCCCCCGGATGCAGCAGGCGATACCACCAGCGAAGCTGTCCTCTCACTGACTGAGGACGAAGCTCCGCAGCGGTTTGATCCGTTCCCGCCAGCAT
>CAZGEP010000348.1:0-1831 GCA_964524955.1 uncultured Planctomycetota bacterium
CAATAGGCGAAACACTGCCGCGAACAATGGCCATGTCAGTGTTTTTCATACTCAGAATTCAAAATCCCGCAATACTCAGCCACCTCTACCTGACGTGGTATCTCAATTCCATCACGGGTCAGCAGGAGATCATGAGAATAACCAGCAGGTGTGCCAGCATCAACCATATAACCAGGAAATCTCTGGGCAGTGTAACCATCCCCCTTCCTCCGCTTGCACAACAGACGACAATCGCAGCACTCAACCTGAACGTCATCAATGAACGCAAGGAGTTGATGGAATATATAAAGGAGAAACAGGTTAAAATCGACGCTCTGCTTTCGCACGCGGCGGAATTCAGCGCCCGCAATAAAGGAGAGGACGTGTCATGACACAGCTGCGTTCAAAAGACATGAGGCTGAAACGCTGGCGGCTTGCACTGCAGCAAATCCTGCTGACCTCCCGCGTTTTCAAGCCGGCACTTACACGAATCCATGTTGTCATGTCTCTTCTTTTCTGCCGCTTTGCCGACCGACTGGGCATATCACGGGAAGAAAGCGAGGCCCTCACCGCTCTTTTGAGCCGCACCATGCCGCCACCGCCGCATGAATTGCTGCCGGAGATCAAACAAAAATCAAACGCCATGGCTCCCTTCCTGGAACCTGTGCCCTCCTGGCCGTCCCTTGATGAAAAGCGGTGGCAGCATTTCTGGAGCGAGTTCTCCGCCTGCAGCGGAACACTTGATTCCTGTAAAAAAGGAAGCCTTGTGCGAGGCCTGTTCCGAGAGCTGCTGCGCTTGATGCTTTCCATGCGTCGCCCCGGGTCATCGTATCCCCCTTACTACGTCCCACTGGATCAGCGCAGAACCCTTAAGGCAATCGGAGATGCCTTCTGCAGTGGCAAGGACAGACTGGTTGTCTATGATCCCTTTTGCTTTGCGGGGGCCATGCTTGACTGCTTCAACTACAAAAGTGCGGTGCTCTGCGGCAGAACCATGAACCCCGAAGGCGCAGCCGTTGCCCGCATGATGCTCTTTCTTCCGCATGATACCCTCAGCGAGATTCTGGTCGCCGATGCATCAGAATCCGGCAAAGACCTCCCGGAACCCGACGTCATCGTGACGCAGATAAGCATGCAGAAACCGAAATCCGAATCCACAGAAGCGGCCGAAGACGGGAGACTGTCGATTCCGGATGCACGCCAACGAGTCAGGACATGCATCGACATGCTGGAAAGAGACGGTCAGCGTGCAATCGTTGTGACTTCGACTGAATTGTTCCGACCGCACACATCGGGGGGAATGGACGGATCGGTTCCCGCCGACATCAGCACTCACCCGGATCTGGAGTCGATTATCCAGCTCAGGCAGAAGGCCGGCAGTCCGGGTTTTTCGCCGGACATGATCCTGGTATATCACAAGCAGACCGACAGGAACTCAGTGCGAATGGTCTACCTCGACACTACTGCAGAGTTCGACAGCAAATTGCCGCTCGATCTTCTGCCATCGGTGCTCGCCGGCGATGAAAACGCATACTGGGCATGCGATGTTTCGCATGATGCACTGATCGACGACAAAGGGTTTGCCAACGTGCTGCCTGAGAACTATCTCCGGGAAAGAATACTGCAGCATCGGCGAAAAGACCTCGCAGCGATGTCAATTGCCGAACTGGAAAGCAGGAGTGCCGAGAAGCAGAAAGAGATCGCGACCCTTCAGAGAGGGCTTCTGCGGGATCTCGGTTCATATTTCATGAAGTCTGCCTGCGGCAGCACCGCGGATTACAGCACAAAAGAGCGTCTGGAGCTTATTGAATTGCTCATTGCCATGAATCGGGGGGACCTTGTCAAAACCCTG
>CAZGEP010000349.1:0-1803 GCA_964524955.1 uncultured Planctomycetota bacterium
CTAATGGGACAAGATGGGGTGCTCCTGAATAGTTACGAAACTTTTAAAGAGGATAAATAGGAGATAGGGTACTGCCTTGACAGTTCGTTTTCTTCCTTTTGGTATATGATTAACGCTATATTTTCATTTGTTACACCGGTATGGTCAAAAAAGCGGTTGATCCTGCTCATGGCTAATCGTGAAATAAAGGCTCACTATGTCGGGTCTGTTTTAGGGTTCGCCTGGATATTGATCCATCCAGCTGTCATGATAACAGTATTCTGGTTTGTTTTCAGCATGGGATTCAAAGTGCAGCCACTCAATGATGTACCCTTTGTAGTCTGGCTCACTGCCGGTCTTGCGCCCTGGTTTTTTTTCCTGAATATTGTGAGTGGTTCTACCTCTTCGATTGTGGACAATTCTCACTTGATTAAAAAGACAATTTTCTTTCCGCAGGTATTACCTGTTGTCAAGATTTTCTCCAGTATTATAACCCATGTGGTTTTTGTGTTAATTCTGCTGTTGTTAATGCTTTTTCAAGGCCTGACGATAGATCTTTGGGCGTTGCAGTCGTTATATTATCTTTTCTGTCTGTTGGCCTTGGCTATTGGAATTTCCTGGGGAACATCGGCTCTAAATGTTTTTGTACGTGATATTGGACAGGTTGTTGCTGTTTCACTGCAGGTTGGATTCTGGCTCACGCCCATATTTTGGGATATTCAAATGATGCCTGCCAAGGTACAGTTTCTTCTCAAGCTGAATCCGGTCTACTATATTGTTCAAGGCTATCGAGACTCTTTTGTTAGTGGAACAGGATTCTGGGAACATCCCGTGTATTCTCTCTATTTTTGGTGCTGCACCATAACCATCCTGCTTCTTGGCGGTTTTGTGTTTAGACGCTTGCAGCCACAATTTTCTGATGTTTTATAAAAAATAGTTGCTCTCTCTGATATGGTAAGAAAAACAATCTCAGTGCAGGATGTCTGTAAAGATTATTGCCTCTATAGAAGAAATTTACATCGGGTTTTCTCGATTTTCTTCCCCTTTATGAAAAAAATACAACACCAGATTTTCCGCGCTGTTCGAAATGTAGATGTTGATGTTCATAAAGGCGAGTCCATCGGTATTATTGGCCGAAATGGCAGCGGCAAATCAACCATGCTGCAACTTATCTGCGGTATAATACAACCTACTACCGGAAAAGTTGAAGTAGATGGCAGGATTTCTGCTCTTCTGGAATTAGGTGCTGGATTTAACCCGGAGTTCAGTGGCAGGGAAAATGTCTATCTGAGTACATCGATAATGGGGCTCAGTAAAGATGAGACGACTGATCGTCTGGATACCATCATAGAATTTGCAGATATAGGAGAATTCATAGATCATCCTGTAAAAACCTATTCCAGCGGAATGTTTGTTCGACTGGCATTTGCTACTGCAATAAGTGTTGACCCGGATATTCTCATTGTTGATGAAGCACTGGCGGTAGGGGATATTTTCTTCCAGCAGAAATGCATGAAATATATGAAAAAAATGATGGAAAACAATACCATTGTTCTTGTTTCTCATGATATGCATGCCGTTTCCAGTTTATGCGACAGGATCATCGTTATGGAAGGTGGAAAAAAAATATTCGATGGAGAACCCGCGGAAGCAATTTCGTTATATACAAGACTTGTCCACAATGAACTTTTTGATAGAAAGCGTCACGCCGGTCCACTGAGCCAAAAAATACCGGAACATATATTGACGTCCCTTCATGAGCATACAGCTGACTTTGCCGAGTGGCTGTCTGTCGATTCCGAGTCATTGGGGGGAGCTGATGAA
>CAZGEP010000350.1:0-1798 GCA_964524955.1 uncultured Planctomycetota bacterium
GTATCATCCAGTGTCTCCACCAGTGCGGCATACACAGGTTCAAATGCATCCTTGTGTTTATCAACCAGGTCCTGCCTGGCGGTGTATGGGATATGCGGGGTGTGATGTCCCAGATAAACGACAAAGGGCTGGTCCTGATTCGTTTCAATAAAATCAATGGCCTTGCGTGTCAGCTCATACTCGGCCTTTCCGCCCTCGGTCTCTGATGGAGTCGTATTCGGACCACTGTCCGCAACCTCTACCAAGTCAAACCCGTGCTCTTCGGGTCCGAGGTCGTTCCCGATATGCCACTTGCCCACAAATCCGGTCACATACCCCGCGTCCTTGAAGTACCGGGGAAAAGTTTTAACGCTGAGCGGCACATTCATCTCAATCTCCGGATGAATAACCCGCTGCGATTTGCAGTCCGGTCGGCCGGAAAGATACGTGGTCATGTGCAACCGCGCCGGATTGAGCGCGGTCAGCAGGCCGGCCCGCGAAGCCGAACAAATGGGCTGGCAGGCATACGAAGAAGTAAACCGCATGCCCTGCGATGCCAGGACGTCCAGATTCGGTGTACAGTGGTCCCTGCGGCCGTAGCAGTAAAGATCATTAATTCCCAGATCATCACATAAAATAAATACAATATTCGGTTTGGACATTTTAATTCCCTTCATTTGAAATTTCCACATGGTTCATCTTCACACCCCGGCAGTTGCGCAGAATCACGCTGTCCTGCCCCGTGGTGCTGAGCGTGACATCTGAAAAACTCACATCTTCGACCGGTGTCTTGCGGCTGCCCAGAATCAGGCAGGGAGCCGGACTATTTGCGGTAATGTCGGAAAAACGGAGTCCGGCGATCCGCTTGAGTTCGATATTCTTTTCCAGATCAATCTTGATCGGATTCCGCTCTGCATGGATCGTGATATTGGAAAAATGAATATTGTGAATATCGGTGATGCCTGTCTGACCCGGTCCGACATAGATTTCCGGATGGTTGGAAACGATCCCGTTCCCGGTACTGTCAATCACAATATTGCTGAATGTGCAGTTGCGGATAACACCGTCTGTGGGACCGCCGACCCGTATTCCCTGGCAGCAGCTTTTGAGTACGCAATTGGACACGGTCACGTTCTCACAGACAGCGGGTTTCTCAAAGACATACTGAATCGCCCGCAGGATCAGGCTGTCGTCTTCGGTGTCAATGACCGAGTCGCTGATCACCACGTCCCGGCAGGCGTCGATATCAATCCCGTCATTGTTGCGCATTCTCCGGTTGCCGCGGATGGTTATGCCGCGGACCTTGACGTTCTCGCACTGCATCAGCCAGAAGGTCCAGTTGGATGAATCCACAAAGGACGCATCCTCAAACCGTACGTTCCGGCAGTTGTAGAACATGACAATCCGGGGACGCGATTCTGCGGGCTTGTCGAGTTTCTCATCTCCCGGTTTGGGATCGTAAAAAGCAAGGCCGGAACCGTTGATTTCTCCGGGTCCGGTAACCGCTACGTCCTCAGCGTTCCGGGCCATGATCAGACTGTTGATACTGCGTTCCGGCGCGTTCTCAGCTATAAACCCATCCGATTTCATGTCTGTGTAATCCGCGCGATCCGGACTTCCCACAATCCGGCATCCTGGACTCAGATACAGTTCCACTCCGCTTTTCAACTCCAGGGTTCCGGTCAAAAACTCCCCCGGCGGGCAGACAACACGCCCCCCGCCCCCTTTTGAACAGGAATCAATGGCCTGCTGTATTGCGTTCGTATTCTTAGTTTTACCGTCTGCTATTGCACCGGCTTCCAGAATGGAATACTCCGAC
>CAZGEP010000351.1:0-1508 GCA_964524955.1 uncultured Planctomycetota bacterium
GGTCGACTCGGGGCTGGCACGTATGGCCTTTTACAACTTCAAGGCCAAAACGACCTCCCTGCCGATTCAGAAAATCTCTCAGGCCGGCTGTAACCAGCGCAAGGGACGTTGCGGTCGTGTAGCGCCAGGTGTCTGTTACCGCCTGTATGATGAAGAGGATTTTCTCCAGCGCGACGAATACACTATTCCGGAAATCAAACGTTCCAATCTGGCAGAGGTCATCCTCCAGATGCGTATGTTCAAGCTTGGCGATCCCTACCGATTTCCTTTTATTGATCCGCCACATACAACGGCAATCAAGGAGGGCTACCGGCAGCTTGATGAGCTTGGCGCGATTAATGCCAACAAGGGCCTTACCAAGATCGGCAAGATCATGGCGTCAATGCCCATTGACCCCTGTATCTCACGCATCATCATTGAAGCCAATGAGAATAAATGTTTACGGGAAATTGTTGTTATCGCCACGGTCCTTGCCATCCAGGACCCTCGTGTGCGGCCCGCTGATTATGAAAAACAGGCGGATGAGGCCCATGAACAGTTTATCCATCCCCAGTCGGATTTTCTCAGCTTTCTCAATATCTGGAACCTCTTCCATACTGTCAAAGCAAAAACGTCATGGTCCCGTTTAAAAAAATTCTGCAAAGGCCATTTTCTCTCCTTTCAGAGAATGCGGGAATGGATCGATCTCCATGATCAGATGGTCAGAATTCTCCAGGGCCACTCCCAGTTTGTCTTCAACAATGAAGAGGCCTCCTACGAGGCCATCCATAAATCTCTGGCCATTGGTTTTCTGCGCAATATCGCGACAAAGAAAAGCAACGCGCTGTACACCGGCCCATCGGCCAAGGAACTCATGATCTTTCCGGGCTCCAGTCAGTTTCACAAAAAACCGCAATGGTTGGTGGCCGCATCATTTCTTGAAACCAACCGGCTCTATGCCCTGCACGTCGCGGCAATTGAGCCTGAATGGCTTGAGCCCCTGGGAAAAAAGCTCTGCACATATAGCTGGAGTGAGCCACGGTATCACCGAAAAACCGGCTGTGTCATGGCCAATGAACAGGTATCACTCTTTGGTCTGGTCATCGTTCGTTCAAGGAAAGTCAACTTCGGCAAAACAACTCGGAAAAATCAACAGGAAGCCCGAATGATTTTTCTGCAGACGGCGCTTATCGAAGGCCGGCTGGCGGGGAACTTCCCATTTCTCAAACATAACCAGAAATTGCTGGAGAAATGGGAGGCCGTAGAGGACCGTCTTCGCGCAAAAAATATTGTTGTCAATGAAGATGCCATTTTCCGTTTTTACGAAGAGAGGCTTCCCGATTTTGTCTATGATCGTCCCACGCTCAATAAATTTCTAAAGACGAAATCCGATGACAGTTTCCTTCACCTCAAAGAAAGCGATATCATTCAGCGCCACCCCGAAGATCGAGAACTTGCTGATTTCCCATCACAACTTAACGTCGGAACGCATGCATTCGCACTGAGCTATCTTTTTGACCCTGCCAAGG
>CAZGEP010000351.1:1518-1792 GCA_964524955.1 uncultured Planctomycetota bacterium
GGAGGAAGATGGCGTGACAGTACGCATTCCTCTGGAGCTCGTAGAAACCTTACACCCCGAAATATTTGAGTGGGTCGTCCCCGGTCTTCTTGAAGAAAAAACGACGGCGCTTCTTAAAGGGCTCCCCAAAAGAATACGCAAGCACCTGGTGCCGATCAACACAACCGTTGATCGGATTCTCGATGATATCCAGCTTTATAAAGGATCCTATTACAGAGCAATGGAGGCATCAATTTTTAAACATTTTAAGATATCCATCAGCAAAAAGGATTGG
>CAZGEP010000352.1:0-1778 GCA_964524955.1 uncultured Planctomycetota bacterium
CCTCCAGCCAATGCAGGGTTGCTACCAGCTTCCGATGTTGTTTCTTGTATTTGCGTATACCTTCGTTAAGAGATTCATTCCTGATCTTCTCCCACTCCCGAACCGGAATGGCTCGATGATACGTACATTTCGGACAATAATCAATAATCTGTTTTTTCCACAGGGGAATTATCGGAATAAACAGTGCACACAAAAACAGACGGGTTTCATAGGATTGAAGCTCTACAACATTATTGCAGTTCTCGCAAAGCCCTGTTTCCTGCTGCAGATTTTTCTTTCCAGCGTATCTGGTTCCAAAACCATTAACAGTGCCCGGCATGTCTACCTCCAATCTTTATTTTTTATTTTCTGACACAACTCAAATCGTATTTTTTTTTCAATGCTTTGCACTCATTTTCTCCATATCCTGAAGAATCGTCTTCCGTGTGATCGGATATTTTTTACGGAGTTTTACCGCAAGCTGATGCGTCTCCTTCCAGGCCTTTACCACATTCTCTATGGTGGAGTTTTCTTTCTGAGGGATGGTAATATCCAGTTTGTAATCTCCTTTCAGTCGCAATGCTCTGTTTCGACCACTGGGAAGTGCTGCTGCAATCTCCACGATTCGCTTTACTTCAGCAGAGCGGTCTCCCATGGCAAGCAACACGCTGCAGGCTTCAAGACGCAACCACTGTTCAAATGCATCTGTCAGCCGGACGACCAGCGGACGTATATGCGCATCAAACTGATCCGGGTGATCTTTCAGCCAGCCACCCATGCCCTTTCCTTGATTGATTTGCCGGGCCAGCAAACCGCACAGATCCGACAGCCGGGTTACCCCCCCATCTTTCATACGAATAATTGTATACAGAAAGCAACAACTCTGTATCCAGGAAATGCGTTGATTCTTCAGGGGGCACTTTGAATGTGTATGATTCCGGAAACTTGACATTTGCATACGGCAGAAACCTTCCCACTTCAAACTTCTTAAAAACCTTTAACCGGGTATCCAGCACTTCCTTGCTGTGATGACCATGGTAATACAACACTTCCGGAGGGACCTGAAGCTTACGCTGAAGTTTAACGAGCTCCATCCGTTCATTCATGACGCTAATTCTCTCTTCAAGTGCCTGCCTGTCCTGATAGCAGAGCACAGCCCGTACTCCAGCCAGAACCATGCCCAGAAAAGTCGTACCCAACAAAACCTTAATCAACCATCCAGATTGCGTTTTACTCATTAAACACCTTTCATTCGTGATCCTGTGGTCATATTATATCGTAGTCCAACCCGTTATATTACGTCTTTAAAACGCCCGGATGATCCGATTTTAATACCAGAGAATCCTTATTTAATTTTTGGTATACAGTGATCAGTGTAGTATCAAACAAGAAAATATCAAAAAGATTTTAAGGAAAAGAAGGCTGTCGCAAAGGACAGGACGGGGATTGTTATCTTCTGTTGTCCGTTATGGGTTTTGTTTTCTTTTGCAGTTCAGATCCTGGTGGTCTGCAATTGTCACTCTTGCCTGTTTTTCCTTGTTGATTCCCGGACGATCAGTTCCGGGGGAAAGATAATTTTGCGGGGCGGGCGGGTTGTGTCCGGATCATCCAGGCGTTCCAGCAACATTTTCATGGCGCTTTGACCGATGTCATAGTTGGGCTGAGAAATCGTGGAAAGCGGTATCCGGGCAATGGCGGAGAATTCAATATTGTCATACCCCAGCACCCGAATATCCTCCGGCACCTTACTGCCACTGGAAAGCAGATTCTCAATGACCCACAGCGCCACATTGTCAGAA
>CAZGEP010000353.1:0-1774 GCA_964524955.1 uncultured Planctomycetota bacterium
AACCAGAAACAACTCTGCACAGCCATGGCCGCAGTGGTGAAAGGCTGCGACTGCTATTTCAAGGGGTGCAACAACAATCCCGAATTCTTCCCGGAAAACGTGGAAGTCTGCGGCATAACTGAAATGTGCCGCAACACCTGCATACCCCAGTACCCGCCCAAGGCAGACGGATTTCTGCGGCTGTATGAAAAATCGGGTGCCCAGGAATATCTGAGTATGGTGAAACAGCTTTTTGACAAAATCATCAAGATGATCGACAACACCAAAGATCGCGATGGAAACCCCTGGTTTACGACAGGGCATATCATGTATAAAGACCACAAGGTTTACGGTTATGGCCAGGGGTGGGCCTTTGGTCGCTTTATTTGCAGGCGTTGGCACCAGTATGACCAGTCCAAGGTTACCTTTCCCGTGCATCATCAGGATTATGTGGATGCATTCGGCATTGGATTCTGGGACTTGTCCCGAAAAAGAAATGTTCTGACCGATCAACTCAAAGAAAAATCCCTTAAAATACTGGATTGTGCCCTGGATTTTTATCACAGAGATTATGTACTCAAAGAGAATGGCAACGAGTATTACTGGCGTACAGATGATTTCAAACCGCTGAAACCAAGAATGCCTATCCCCGGACCCCGGTGGCGCAAACTCGGTTCTGACGTGGTCTACCTGATTCTGGCATACGACAACTTTGGAGGCAAAGACGCCAAAAAATACATTGAAAGCCTGAAAAAATTCTCCCAATTCTACATGAGCCGACGCCGCAAGCGCTATGAAGACGTCAAGGACCAGCCCAAAGAAAAACAGCGAAAAGCCTTGTGGCGGTTCAATTACCTGGACAGCCGTATGCTGGATGCAGCCTGTCACCTGAAGCAAAAGCACAATGAATCAACCCTGTACGACTGGATGCATGCAAACCTCACAGACCTGCCCCGGTATACAACACTTCCCAGGGTGGAGTTCATGCTCAACGGAGCCATGCACTGGGGTGAATCCTCCACCCCCCTGCTTCGAATGTTTGCGGAATTCAATCCAGACCTGTACAAGAAATTCATTTACCGGATATTCGACTACCACCTTCATCCGCGCGGGGTCTGTACCAGCGGATATGTTGCAGAGCCAGTAAACGAGTCGGTCTTTCCGCCCCTGCTGGACTGGGCATTTCAGGGATGGCAAAAGAAAATTATTACTGATAAGGAATTTATCCAGTTTATTAAAAAAGTGTACCTGATTCTTGGTCACCCGGTCCATGTCTATGATATCAATGACTGGATAAAAAATACAGAATGTTCCCTGCGCCAGGAGCCGGATTGGCGGGCAACACCCTTTACCGGATACATCGAGAATATATTAGGAGAAGGGTATTACAAGAATGGGCATACACAAGCATTTTATGATAGCAGGGGGGCGTTAGGTGCGGGTCTTGCTCCGCATTTTAAAGAGTACTTTGACCCACGAAAATATGAACCACGAATACAATTTTACCAGTTTACCGCGCCCTTTCAGAATCATGCTGAGCCTTTTCGTTACGGCCATGCTCATACCTTTAATTTAATTAATACAAGAGGTCATAAAGATGATTTCAAGACCGTACAACCGCAGTTGAAAGACAAAAACAGCCTCACGATCACGATGAAGATCGGTTTCCCGAACATGCCCGCGGGTATGCCCTGCTACGGCATTCTGGACGTAACAGACTTGGTGTATTATAACGAGTCACAGAGCAGTTCCACTGATTTTGAGATCAGCGGGATCCGCTTGGCAGGCAAACCGG
>CAZGEP010000354.1:0-1774 GCA_964524955.1 uncultured Planctomycetota bacterium
TATCAGTGGCTTGCGTCGCCAATCTCCGTTGATAGAAAATGGAACATCCGATATAAATCAAAAAGCTGCGGGGATAAATGCGGCTGAGTTGCGGTTCTTGAAAATGGAATCCGGAGAGGGGGGAGATACCTTTACTTCCAGAAGGAAATTTGACCGGGGGGCGTGGTAAAGTTATTGAGATCGGTCGGGAGTCCTGTTTCCTTTTTGAGTCCCTTCTGAGGCCCGTCTTTATCGGTGTCTCAGGCATGGTCACTTTCTCCGGGGCTCAGTAAGGGCACGAGCTGTATCAATGAATCCATTGCGAACAGACTCAGGGAGGTCTTTCCACATCCCTGCAAGCTCTTTCAGATCGTCTGGAAATTCCATGTCAACGATTTGACAACATTTCCCGGACTTTTTCTGGCTTTTACTGTCTTCATTTGATATAATATGAGAAGACGGTAGGGGAGCGCCAGGCTCACTGTTTATCGTTGTCTGACGCTTGTTGTCATTGTTTGACGATGTTTGAGAATCTTTTGGATATGCGGTTCGATTCCCCCCGCCTCCAGTTTTTCATTCGAAGAATGAAAAAACTATAGCAGCAAATAGAGATTTCATATGAACATACTTGCATTATTGGGAAGCCCCAGGAAAAATGGAAATACCGAGACATTGCTGGATCAGGCGTTGGTAGGAATGTGGGACAAACTGCCGGATGCGGACATTAAAAAGGTCCGTATCAATGATAAAATTATTACCCCGTGTCAATCCTGCGGAGCCTGTCTGAAAACGGGTTCTTGTGTTCGAAACGACGATATGAAGAAAATATACAGTGATCTTGCGGACTCGGATATCTTGATTCTTTCTTCACCGGTTTATTTCGGTATGGTCAGTGCGCAGACCAAGGCTGTTATTGACCGCTGCCAATGTTTTTGGGCTGCCAAATACCTGCTTGGGAAAGAGCTCGGGGATGTCTCAAAAAGAAAAGCCGCCTTTATCTGTGCGAGTGCAATGGATCGGAGGGATTTTTTCGAGAACTCCGAATCCGTTGTTCGGAATTTTCTTGCAACTGTTGATTTTGATTATGCTGGGGGGGAATACTTTCCAGGTCTTGAAGGGAAAAACGATGCTGCCAAAAAAAAAGAGTATCTGGATCGCGCCCGGTTGCTGGGGCATAGAGTTGCTGCTGAAATATCCGATTCCGTGAAATGAACTCTTGATTCTTTGATCCGTTTTTACTGTTGCATTTTGTACGAATAAACTTATGGCAAGAGACGGATATGCACACGAAAAAAATATGGGTTTGTATTCTTTTGCTCTTTTCTGTACTGAGCTGTATTATTGCAGTTGAGCGTTTCAGCAGAATAAAAAAGCTTCGTTTGCAAAAAAAATCACTTACGCCTCTGCATCAGTTGATCAGTACACCCAAGTCCGGGGACTGGTTTGATCGCCATGAGGAACCCGGCCAGACATTCAAACAGTATATTCACAGTGTTCCGCTTCTTTCCGGCAAGAAACGAAAAACTATCTATATTCAGCCCATCGGTGATTTTACTCTCGTTCAGCAGACGATTATTAAAAAAACGGCTGTTTTCATGGAAGCGTATTTCGGTCTTCCCGTAAAGATCAAGGACACGTTGTCGCTCTCTATCATTCCGGATACGGCACGCCGCAAAAATCTTACATGGGGAACGGAACAGATCTTGTCAACGTATGTGCTAAGTCCCACATTATCTGACGCTGTCATTCCCGAATTAAATGAATTCAGTATGGTATAGTTCTGGCCCGATCACAT
>CAZGEP010000355.1:0-1771 GCA_964524955.1 uncultured Planctomycetota bacterium
TATATCACAACTCAAGCCATCTTCAACTTATCCCACAAACTTTGGGACGTTATCAGAATTCTTCAGATGAATGGAGAATGGCCCTCGTAAATAAATACTTTATATTTAATTGTACTGAGCCCGGTAAGCAGCAATTAAGTATTGAGCTGCGAGGGATTGACCAACTCGGTGTTCCGGGGCCATCCCTTAAGATCCCTGTTGAACTTAACGTCAAACTTCCGGATACACACTGGAAAGCGATGAACATACCGAAGCTCGTAGAAGACATGGTCTGGTATCCTCAGGTATCGGCAACATGGGCTTTCGATGATATTGAGCATGAAATTATGTATCGAATAAATAAAAATTCATGGAAACCGCTGGGGGACCTTGAAGGCATCTCTGTGGTTCAATGGAACCGGCAATCCATTATTGTTGAATTCAGTTCGGTTGAGGAAAAGGTCTTTGCTGACCCTTCTCCCTTGTCTATCAATTTAGAGGTAAGATTCGATAAATCTGAATCAGTAAAAAAACGGATTCAAGTAATCCTGGAAGCAGATGGAAAAAAATCAGAAAAAGCATTCAAAGAACTTTTATTTTTACCAAAAGTTGCCGAATATTATATTAAAAGCAGAATTCTTGAACTTGAAGAAAATATGCGCAGCATCGATAAAAACGGTCGCAAAGAAATCGTTCCTTTAATACAAAAGTTGCGTAACACCCATGAAAGGCTGCAAAAAACATATTTGACAAGACCATGAAACATAAGACTTTTACGCAACAATGCACTGCAACCTTCTCCTCAAAATAGTCTTGATTAAAAAAGAGGTTGTCGCAAAATTTACGACAACCAGTAAAAAAGAGGAGGATGAAAGCAACGGTAAAGAAATACAGGACAGTTCAACAGAAAAAAAGTAAAACTTACGCATGTTCTGCAGGTTGGTTCAAAACCAATCATCCGGAAATTCCGGATGGTTTGAAAGAAAAACAATAGAGTGGTATGCCTTTACGTACCGCAACCCGCAAATAGGTAAACGAAGTGATGAGGGCATTCAGAAGATCGGTATTGGTTTCGGCTGTCTCTAACAGACAACTGATTTTAAACTACGAAATATACAAAACATACGAAAAAATAAGTCCTTCTTGTTTTTCATCCTGTCAATTCCGTCAATCCTGTCTACTATTTTTCGCAGTTCAGAACAACAAAAAGAAAGAGAATTGGACAGGATTAACAGGTCGGCGAAGCCATGTTTTTGATCCACCTCAGGTGGAATAAACGGATAAGGACAGTATCGGTTTCAGCTGTTTCTGATTTCTTAAAAGACGATATCGATTGCGACAGCAGAAATTCTCATACACTTCACATTTCTGCGCTGTCAATATCCTTCATCGCCTGCACCACCTGCGTCCAGGGAAATACTCGTATCCCTTCCCTCTCGCAGGAATCTGAGCCTCCATGGACAAGGTATGAACCGTCAATCGGAACATTCAGAGTCTGGAGATATTTCAGGTGTTTAAAGAACGAAGAATTTACTGTGGCACCTTTCTTTATTTCCATCTGGATGATGGAAGATGCCTTGTCGAAAATCACATCCACTTCCCGTCCTCTGGTGTCTCTGAAATAGTATATGTTATCCGCCAGAATACGGTTGCATTTATATTTCCAGATCTCCCCGAGCACAAAGGATTCGAAGATCGCACCTGCCAGAGGATGATTTCTCAATTGATCTGCACTGGTAATTTGCTGTATAGGAATTTCAAAGTTCGGTATCCGGTGGAATATACATAACGA
>CAZGEP010000356.1:0-1770 GCA_964524955.1 uncultured Planctomycetota bacterium
GACCCATAAAGGTTTCTGAAATACAGACAAATCAACTTTCCCCAGATTTGTGCGCATAACCCAAGAGGGCGACTTTTCTTGCCGGATGATTTCGATTCCAAATATATTCATGCTACTGTAAATTTTTAATCCCATTACTGTTCATGAGAAGCGGACAAAACGGTTTTGCGGAATTGTCCTGCAGCACTTTAGTGCAGACATCGAACAATGGTTCAAATGCGCTCATCAGGTCCTTGGGCCTTCCCCTCAGCAGCCAGTTGGTGACGATATGCTCTAAAGCACCGATTAAAGATGCTCTCAAATAATAAGGGTCAATATCGGAGTGAAACTCTCCGGATTCGATGCCCTCCCGGATTAAGCGGTCCATAATTTTAAGATAGTCACGGATTTTTGTATGGGCTTCGGTATTGATGAATTTGCGATCATGCTTTAGCGTCAGCATCATCACAGCCGCAAAACCAGGATTCTCTTTATAATACAAAAGCTGCATATATACGGCGGCATGCACTTTGTTCATGGCGCCCCTGACCATTTTCAAGTGAAACTCCAGGTTATCCTGGAGGTTTTTCATATGCTGGCGGGGAATTGAGAACAATAGGTTCTCTTTGGTATTGAAATATTCATACACAGATGCTTCCGAAGCGCCGGCTGCTTTGGCAATTTCCGATATGGTGGCTTCCTGGAAGCCTTTTTCGGCAAATATTCGGGTGGCCACTTCCAAAACCTTGTTTTTTCTGGCTTCAGTTTTTTCCTGAGCAGTCATTGATAGCATTTTAGTTGTGATTTAAGGGAATTATCGAAAATATACATTTTAAATAATTATGGCGACAATAAAATTCAAACTTTTATGATATTGACACAAAATATAATACAATCTGTTTATGGTTAAAATAATTAAAGTCATACATTGATTATGTCAATATTTTTTTTGTTTAACTACAATTTTAATATATCAAAAAAGGTCTGACTTGATTGCTCCGCAGAATAAAAAACATTAATCTTATAGATTTTCTACGATTTTTGCTGCGTTAAAAAGATCTCGTCGGCCACCATTAAGGATTAGGCATCCACCCAAAACAGACCATACAAGATGCTGTCGATCTCCTTCGAACAGAATCTGCGAAACTTTCAGAAGCGAGCACTATCGATAACTTTCCTGATCTGTAAATTATGGGCATGATTTAGCACTATAAAAAGCTATATGAAGTTATCCCATAAATATGGGGCACACAAGATATTGAATAAATGCTCATTCCAGCACAGAGATGCGGCTTATATATTTAACACTTCAAACATTAAACACCTTCGGGTGGCAACCCGAAGGTGTTTAAGTTTTCCGGCTTTTGCTAAAATAATATATTTATAATAAAAATAGGAAGTTGTTAATGAACAAGCTTTAAATGGGAAATTGAAGATATTTGCCAGTTCTGGATTACCCGAAGGTCGCTCAAAAATAGGGGAGACTTTTATGGCTGTAATTTATTGAAAAAATTTGGAATGGTAGCGGGGAGAGGATTCGAACCTCTGACCTTCGGGTTATGAGCCCGACGAGCTACCAGACTGCTCCACCCCGCAATGTTTAATTTAATACTTATAGATGACTGAATAGAAATTGTCAAGCATCTTTTTTAAGGAGTTTTTTCGCCAGCCATGGCCTGGATCAGTTTCTGGATTTTATCCGCCTGCCGGGTACGGGTTTGAGCATCCGGCAGGTTAACCAGGATTTTCTTGGTGCGGCTGGATAGCCCGGAGACAATTTCTATATCTGAT
>CAZGEP010000357.1:0-1769 GCA_964524955.1 uncultured Planctomycetota bacterium
GCCTATGATAGAAGATGTTCTCGGAGGAATTGATGACAATCTAGATGTTAGTGAAGAAGTATTGACAGAAACAAAAAAACTATTTGTTACCAGAGAAAGGATACCCATATCAATTACAGACCTCAAACCCGCACAGAAACTGAAACTTGACAGGATAACTGCACGTAAAGCCTACTTCAACGACCTGATAGAACGCAAAGGTGAGGTAGCATCCTCCCTGCAATCTGTAATGAAAGAAATGCCTGCTGCAAAATTTGAAATGAACAAGGACATAATTCAACCTGCGGGAATGATTGATGCATCGGACTACCTTAAATTTCCAAAATCCGGTTTGTTAAGGAAGGATCCATCCAGTTTCATGCCAGTAAGTGATGATAATGAAGTTAAAAGAACCTTTTATCCTGGCGATCTGAAAATAAATGAAGAGAAACGATCTGCAAAGATCGACACAGGAAAAGAGGATTACAAAACCGAAGAGGTATCTGCCTTAAAAGACAAAACACCTGCAAGCACAGAGGCAAATATTTCCGCTATAAGGAAATCATTAGGATCTTCAGAAAAATTATCTCTTGAAAAAGTGCAGCCTGCAGGTGCAAGAGTTTCAGCTTCCATTGCAACAAAGTTTGATGGCTACCAGCGTAATTTTGACCACATCCTGGCCCAAAGATCCCTTTATGAGAGACAATTCCACAAACTCGAAAAAGAAGAATTGCTGCTTACCCATGTGTGGAAGGATACACCCGGAATTATCCCTCAAACCCTTGATGAAGCACACGGAATCCTGGAAAGTGTGCGTAGCGACCAACAACCACGCATCAATACCGTACTGGACAACCTAAATGACAATCTTGAAGAATCAAAAGAGACACTGTCAAAAGCAAACGATACAATGGATTCAGTACAACAATCCCTTTCAATATTCGATTTCAATACCACATGGCTCAAATACGGAGTAATGGCAATTGGAGGACTTGTTGTACTGAATTTACTGATGGGACTTATAGTGCTTACACGTTCGGCTTTTGGAATATAAAGAAAAGAAAGTCAAATGACCCTTTTCACAATTTTATACTTTCTTTTTAAGCATATCCCTGAACTTGACCCATCTGCGAGTCATGATAACAGTTTTATCAGTACCACGAATGACCTGTTCAGGGAACACACCCCTCAGGAAATTATTGAGGAAGGGACGGGTTGTTGCGCCCAAAAAGATAACATCGTGATTCTTTGCCTCTTCATCAATTACTGAAACTGCATCATCACCAACAATAAACTTGCTTTCTGTTTCCACTCCCGATAGATGAGTGGAAACTCCCTGGAATACCTTTGTTGCAACCTTTCTCCCCTCATCCGAAGAACCAACATTAAGCATTGTGACAATACCATTTTCTTTCCTGGCAAGGCTGCGTGCCATCTCTGCTGCAAGAATAGCATGAGGACCTCCGGCGGTGGGAAGGAGTATATTCTTCATATCTTTCCATTCCCTGTCCGCTTCGAAACGGGCAACTACCACATCACAGGGAGCCTTGAGCAACAATGGGTCAATGGTACTGCCAAGGACGACGTCTTGTCTGAAGGTCCTGCCTCTCCATCCCATAACCAACATATTGGATTCTTCTTCCTCCACAGTATCCAGTATGGTGTCAGGTGCAGACCTGCTAACCTTAATAATACCCCCTGCAGGTACATCAATTGAATCGATAAGCCTGTGAATAAATTCCTGTTTTTCTGGCAGGTACTCATCAGCAGCCGAGAAAGGCGTCTGTTCA
>CAZGEP010000358.1:0-1767 GCA_964524955.1 uncultured Planctomycetota bacterium
CTGAGACCGTTCAATTTCGCCGCGTAAACCGATTTTATTCTGATAGCTGCGTCAACTATTGATGAATGAACTTGTGGAAGTGCCTATCCTGAAATGCAAGGGTAAAACGGTATTTTGGTCTGTGTTCTCGACATTTCCCATGATTTTAGTTACCCTGGCTCTTTTACTTGAAACAAGAATAGCTGATGTCGGTATTCGTTTTCCGACATCAGCTTCCTGTATATCATTATTTCCAGATGTTTACAGTTTCAAATCGGTCAGCTTCCCGGCATCCAGAAGATCAACCAACAGCGAGTCAAGCTTCTTCACTGAATTGATCTTGCGGATCTTGTTCTTAATCGACTGAGACAGCTTACCGAATTTCTTTTCCATAAGCAAAAGCAGATCGTCCTGCTTGCCTTCGATAAGACCTTCCTGCTTGCCTTCGAGAAGACCTTCCTGCTTGCCTCTTTTCTCATAAACCGTAATCATTTTCTTTGCCTCCTGATATTCTTTCTGTTCGTTGATTATCTTATCAAATCTTTTCTGTTCCTGCCGGTTCAATTGCATATACGTCTCAACAAACTCAATAAGCAGATGCCGCCTTGCTGGGTTGACCTTCCTGGCACCGGCAATCAGTCTCCAGAAATCGCTTTTAGCCTGTATCATCTGTTTCCGGCTGTACCCCATTTTAGCCATTAGCGCATAGGCTAAAGGATTCTTTGTACGCAGGAATTTCCTGTAATCCAGATTCTTCAGTTTTATCTGACGGTAGCGGAATTTATTGTAAACCTCGCCTTTGAAACCAATCTCATACGTATCCGGTAACGGTTTCTTCCATTTCTGATCGTCTGCAAAAACAGCTATCGGAATAATCGGCTTCTTATGTCGGAGATACAGTTGAAAGAAGTATTCGCACATGCGCTCCGGAAATATGTTTTTGCGCGACGACTCAAACTCCGTATGAACAAGAATAAATTCTTCTCCACCGCCTTTAAGTCCGGCTCTGACCACCAGATCCATCTGCTTGCGCTTGCCGCCGGAGGCATCTGTGAAATACTCCTTCTCCAGAAAAGTGATCCGGCGAAAGTTAATCGCCTTGGCCGCATCCGGCAGAAACAGCTCCATGAATTCTTTGAAGAAATTCTTTATCAAATTTTTGAATATCTGGTCGTGATCGATTGCTCTTGCCATTGCCGGATTCCCGTCGGTTTTTCTGTTCATGTGTATTCTACCCTCATTCTGGTAAAAATCAAGTGCTGAAATACTGCCTGAGTCTCTATTTTTCTGCGGATATCCAAGAAGTGTCAGGTTTGCCTGTCCAGGCATGAAACCGCCTTTCTCAGGTCTTTCTTTACAATCCGTGTATAGATCTGCGTGGTGGATAAATGGGCGTGGCGTTTTCTGCAGAAGGGGCATTTCAGATCAGCAGGCTGGATGGCTGTTTCAGGATTGCTTTTGTACTCTGCAACAGAACAGGATATTCGGATAATTCTCTGCATTGCAGGGTTGATTATCCGTCGTGGTTTGGGTTTTGTCAATTGTTTTTTTTGGGTGGATTGGCTCAAGTATAACGACCGCTGCTCTATGTTTAGGCTTGCCAAACGCGTTTTTATACTGCAAAGATACGTTTAGAACGCGCCTTCAAGGGGCTGCGTTCAGGGGACCGGCAGGTTATTTAATACTTTAAGACGCCGTAGGACCCTGCCTTAACCCGCATAAACACTGGCTTATCGGCAGGCCCCCGGCACAGATCCGGACGTGCGGGATTACCGCATCCGGCTCCTG
>CAZGEP010000359.1:0-1759 GCA_964524955.1 uncultured Planctomycetota bacterium
TACATCAGTGATATACCCAAATGCTTTGGTGCGAATCTGGCGTTGTAGTATTAAGAAGGTCGTTTGTCTTACTGCGAGCTTTCCTGCTGTGGTAGTGAATTACCCGTTCCTGGCTCTTGGATACAAGCGGCCAGGGAATAGCCCGTGGAACGCCCTGCTGTACATAACTCGTTATTACCTGATTGTATTTCTCTTTCTCAGAGCCGGACAGATTCAGTTTATCCATAACCTCCCGGGCCAGCTTACGGGTTTTATTCTCCGGGTGCTTAACCGTTCTGGCTTCTCCGGGAGTTGCCTCTACATACCATGCACGCAGGTCGGTCCAGTATGTATAGACAAGGATAAGCACCAGTGCCGCAACTGCTGCGAATGCTTTTTTCTTCCAGCCTTTACGTGCCGGAAACGTCTGTGACTGGGAGGAGTGAGCAGGTATCGCAGGCTCTGAACGGGGAGCTGGCGACTGAGGCTGAGCAGCAGCTGTTTCGGGAGAGGTCGGTGTCGGCTGTTTGGTTTCCTGTTGTGATCCAACCCGAATCGGCTGTCCACAGTTCGGGCACTTGATTCGCTTGTCTGCGAATTTAGCCGCGTTCAGCCGGTATTTTTTAGAGCAGTGTGGGCATTGCGTGATTATTTTGTCGGTCATTATGTTCTATTTTATCAGGATAAACCCGGTTATGATAAAAAATGGTTATTTAGCTTTGAAATACTCCATGTTTTTCTTTTTCAAACAAACGGTAATTGTATCCTTACTGTCGGCTTCCGGGGCATTCAGCAAAACGACGAGCCTTGCCTTGTCCCTGGAACTGGTAGGTTTTTCATATTCCAGCCACTTGTAAACATCATACGCAACCGGTTTGTTCCGGAAAAGCACCTTCCTCACGGCATATCCTGTAGGGTCGTCGTGTGATTCATTCTTGAAAAGAATATCCGTTATATCAAACAGCGCATAGCAGGGCATCTGCTCAGGTACATATGGAAATGTCACAGCAAATTCTATGGTGGATAATTTCTGTTCTTTGGTTTTAGCCAGTTGTTTTTTAATCACCTGTTGATGGCCGATGGTGTTGACAAGGTTAAATGTATGCGATCTTCCGTATTGAAAGGGTTCAGCATGATTCTGAAAGGGTGCGGTAAACTGATAAAACACGTTTTTGGCTGTCCACTTTCGCCGGTCGTGGTAATTTCTGACATATTTTTCGTCGCTTGGTGACACATCTCCACCCCAGCTTGCGGTGAATCCCTGGGCAACTCCGTTCTTATAAAAACCTTCTCCCAGTTCTTTTTCAATATAACCAAAAAAGGGCGTGGCGCTCCATCCCGGCTCCTGTCTGTCAAAGACAGGAATATCATAGACCCAGTGTTCGGTGGTTCGCAGATGATCTGGATGCCCGAGAATCATGTATGTTTTTTGAATAACCTGATTTAATTTCGGTCCCTCAATCGCCTTTTTTTTCCATCCTTCGTATGCCCAGTCCAGCAGAGGAGGAAATATCGACTCGTTCACGGGTTCCGCAACATATCCACTGGTACAGACCCCGCGGGGATATAGATGATACGTAAAAATTCGTTCAATGAATTTTCTGTATAATTCAGGATTGAATTCCGCAAACATCCGAAGCAGGGGGGTGGAAGATTCACCCCAGTGCATGGCTCCGTCCAGCATGAACTCCACTCTTGGCAGCGTTGTATACCGGGGCAGGTCTTTGAGGTTTGCATGCATCCAGTCGTACAGGGTTGATTCATTGTGCTTTTGCTTCAG
>CAZGEP010000360.1:0-1756 GCA_964524955.1 uncultured Planctomycetota bacterium
TTGACTTTAAAACAAGCGGGCTAATGACTCACTGAAAGTAGCCACGCCCAAAAGAAAAGAACAAATCTGAGCCAAAGAAAACCGCGCCAAAGAAATCGGAAAATCCGGTTCAACCGGATAAATCAGACGCACCCATTACAGCCCCTGACAGCCTTTTTACCTGGGCGGCCCCGGGCCTACGGCCCGGCCTCGGTGCCGCCCAGGCGAAAAAGGACAGGGGAAAACTCAATTTTATATCATAGGGAGGGCAAACCATCACATCTGCGCCCAAAGTCCGTACAGACGCACACAGGAGGCTTATACACTGCAGAAAACAACTCTGCAGAGTAACGCCTGACTTCTTTTTTCCGGGGAGCTCTTCCGGTTGTTTGAAATCTTCCTGGACGATAATTCGCAAGCGAACTATCAGGAAGATTACGGGCGGTGAAGATACATTTCGGAATTGTTCTTTTGATTCAGGTGTTTTGAGTGCAGGGTCAGATTTTCGGCCGGGTTTTGGTGACGCTAAAAGGATCTTTAAAGGTTTTAGTGATCAATTTAATGGCTGGTTTATTACGGAAAAGATGTTTTTGAAAGGTAGTGGGTTCGTGCCGGCGTGGTGGACCTGAGCAGTTTTGCATATTTCCGGACTGCCGGCTATTCAATTATGGGCAAAAATACAAAAACTGAAGGAGGTTTATCAATGGAATATATTACGCTGGATGAAGCCTTGACGGTTACTGGTATGACTGAAAAGACCCTGAAAGCCAAGCTGCGGGGGAATGTCGTTCAGTATGGGAAATGCAGCTGGAAGCGATCAGAGTTTTTCCGGTTCCTTGAAATATCCTGGAACGACAAACAGCATAATAAGCTTTTTAATGACAATGTTACTTCTATTCAACATGCAAACGGTTATTGAAATGAGATCAATTCTTGATATGATTTCTTCTGCGGTTTTCCGGTCCGGAAAGGATTTTTCATGAAATTACCTGCCGGACTCAAATTGAGGGGCAATAAGTGGTATTTTATTGCTATGGTGAACGGTACACGGCATTATAAAAGCCTGGGGCTGCCGAAGGAGTGTAAAGCCCAGGCGATCCGGGTTGTAAAGGAATACTGGAGTTTAATCGCTCGTGAAAATCTTGGAATTGAGAAGAAAAAACCGTTTATCGAATCGATCTTTGATAATTATATAGATTTTCGAAGGCCAGAAGTAACTCCTAAATATTATGAGGCGATGCAGGATTATTTCCACAGGGTAGTTAAAAAGTTTGGTAATATACAATTAAATCTTTTTCCTGCAGCAAACTTTATTGACTGGCTGACAAAAATGAAAACTCGAAGGACAGCAAGTGAAATTCAAATTCTTGTAAATGCTGCTTTCGATCATTCATTAAAATTAAATAAAATTGAAAATAACCCTTTGGAAAATATTCCAAAAATAAAGCACAGGAGAAATACCAGGGAGCCGCTTTCAAGAGCCGAATTTATTAAATTCGGTAATTTTGCGATGAAATATTCATGCGGCCGATTGCTGCTTTTCCTGATGAAAACAGGCTGCAGATTTTCAGAAGCATCACACGCCACATGGAACCGGATCGATCTGGAGGCTGGAACCTTCACTTTAAGAAATCAGGATACAAAGACAAGAAAAGGACACAAAATAGGATTGAGTAACGATCTTTGTATAATGCTTAACTCTATTAAATCAGATCAAATAAAGCCTAATACTACAACGCCAGATTCGCACCAAAGCATTTGGGTATATCACTGATGT
>CAZGEP010000361.1:0-1754 GCA_964524955.1 uncultured Planctomycetota bacterium
TGCCGGCGGAATCGTAATAATAGTCACCTTCCTGGCCTCCTCCGCCACCGCAGGATCCGCAGCCTCCTCCGCCGGGTTCACCAGTGATTTTGGTTACGTGCCGGGCGCTGTCATAGTAATATATGGTTTCATTGTCATTGGGGTCAATTGACTTGGTCAGCAGTTTGAGTGAATTGTAGCAGTATTCCCGTTCATTGCCTTCAGCGGATGTTGCCACAATATCCGCGTGCAGGTATTCAAGCATAGTTTTAGCCTCATCCTCCGAAGCGCTCTCATTGATGTAGAGTTTATCGTCGTCCGGGAGCTTGATGATGTTCTTGCTGGTAAGTTTTGCACCGGGCCATCCGGATACGATTTCTGTCTGTCAATTCAGCTCACGCTGTCATCATTTATCTGGTTTCTTCTCTTTCTTGAATATCTCAGCAATCCGGTCTTTGTAGTGTTCTACTGAAATGTGCCAGTTGTGGATGAAGTACGGGGTATACTTTTTCGGGTCAAAGTCTTCGAAATATACACATGCACCCGGGTAGAGACGCTGATTGTCAATGTGCAGGCTTTTGCCTTCATCCACAAGGGATGGATCTGCTATGATCAGTTTTTCTTTTCCATCGTGCTTCAGGTAGCCGATCGCAAGCAGCCATTGGCTGGTTTTGTTGTCCTGGAGGATGATTGGAATGCGTTTGTGGACAGCTTCGCGGTATTCTTCGAGGGGAAGGTCTTTTCCTGTCTCAAGCACTGCTTTCCAGCCGTGGAAACGTTCGATTTCGGCCAGGGCTTTGTTCAGGTTCGCAGTTGGGGCAATGGTGTTTCGGATGCGCAGGGCGGCTTCCAAAAATGAATCCATTTTATTGTGATCTGAAAGAGTAATGTTCTGCTGTTTTGTATTATATTCTTTCTGGATTTTGTCCAGCAGTTCCTGGAGTTGGGCACGTTTATCTTTCTTCATTAACAGATAAGGTTCATTCAGGATTCGGCAGGCTTCTTTATACAGGTGCCAGAGCTGTATTGAGAAATCACCTGTTTGAACCCCGGACTGCATTAATATGCTGGAAGCCAGACAGGCATACTGGGTTTTCATGCCCTTGCCGGTGGGTACGACAACTCCTGGTATTAAGGAATAATCACCTCCTGCAACATCGTCTTTTCCCTGAATATAGTATTTCCATAGATCCACATCTTTACATTGCTTTGGAATTACTTCCTTCTCTTTTTCCGGAGGAGCTTGGAGGTTGAGTATTTTTTGTAATTCTTTATCATGAGCGCTGGCCGAACGATGCCAGTTCATCAGGATGGTTGCCGTGTATTTATCTTTTTCAAATGGTTCAATCATAAATCCATCCGGAGGTATTTGTTTTTCAGTGGTGATTTCGTAATCAACTGTTATTCTTGATCTCCCACTTTGATATGATTTCACCGTTGCTACTACAAATGGATACATGCTTCTCCTATCCCTACGAGTACCCTTAAACCTCTCTTTTGCTAATGGAGTTTTATCCGGTCGGCTGAGAACAATCATAGGTTTATGTTTCTTAAAAAGATATCCAAAACAAACAGATCTCTTTCCTTTTCCAGGATTACAGGGACACCTCTGTCAATTGCTTCTTTAATAGTCTTGAAATTATTCACTTTTGTAATCACTGGTTTGCAATCAAATCCATGGAGTCTATGAATCGAATCCAGAGCATCAGAGATAGTCTCACACTTTTGTATTGTATACTGCATATTTCGAACCATTCCCAGGCCAAAGGTAATGT
>CAZGEP010000362.1:0-1747 GCA_964524955.1 uncultured Planctomycetota bacterium
TAATATGACAGCGCTACCAACCTGATCTAATGTGCTGGCCGATGTTTTGGTTTCTTTTTCTTGAATCGTATGATTGCTGATTTCGCCATTGGTGATAGTTACAGACATACGCTTTCTCTTTCCACGAATACGGATACTTGTTCCATATCTTCCAGGCCAGTGTATTCGAGACGTCGGCAACCTGTTCCAACGTGATCTGCGGATTTTTCCCCCCTGAGCCGGTGCGCCTGGTCGGCTAAAAAATACATCGCCAGTCTGGATGCAGTCCAGTGCCTTATCAGGCTTGTATATGTGCGAACTTCGAATGCACCGAAACCGCATTCCTGTTTGGCTCTTCTGAACCATTCTTCAACTCGCCATCGTGTAAATGCAATTTTCATAAGTTCTTTCAATGATACTTTTGCAGGTGCATTGCTGATGAAATACTTTGTCTCACCCGTTTGTCTGTTGTGTGCGACGATCAGCCGGTAAGTCCGGTCAGTGGGAACCGGACAATATGCCTTTTCGTCTTCGTGCTTTACCAGGTAAACCTGCGATGACTTGATGTGCCAGATACACTTGCCTCTGGTTGTATCCTTAATGGTCATCTTCCGCCAGGGCTGATTATAAAACGTCGGGCTGTAAGTCCCGGTATTATCCACCCGGGAGGATGAATATTCAGCCCGGTTTGACTTATATGCGGGCCTTCCGGCCCAGACCCTGAAATTGGCGGGAACTTCTCCTATCGCCTTCTGGCCGAGAATATCGAGCTGAAAGATAAACTCCGGTACCTTACCGTATTCTTCATCAAACGTGACATAATCAAAACGCAGCCCTTCAGCCATTACCCGCTTTATCTGATCAATACCGATTTTCCATTTAGGGCGATAAGTGATCTGATCAGGATTTCCCGCATGACTGCACCGCCGGCGGTCCAGGTCCCAGCCTTCCGGCAGATACAGATCACTTGCAACGACACATGTGAATGGATTCTCCGCATCGTTGTCCGTATACAGCAGATGCCGGCCTATGACACAGTTCTCGCGCTTGCCCGTCTCACCACACCATTGACGCTGGACGCCGGGAGTTTCTTTACCCTGCTTGACATGACCGGATGCATCCAGAACCCCTATTGAATGCCGATGCACATCGTCATTATGCTGACGCTCAACCACCTGACGTACAAGCATCTTGTCCACGAGATCATGATCCCACCTGAAAAATGCCAGAAACTCCTGCAGGGTGCGAACCGCCATTCCACTTGCCAAAGCTATCGGCTCAATGGATTTACGTTTCAAATCAGCCATTAACCCAAGAATGTACTTCTGAAGGTAACCAAATGTCTTGTCCCGTTTGAAGCAATGACGAACCTTCTCCAGGAATTCCGCCAAAGCCGGCTCGAAGGAAGCCAACTGTTCGTAATTCATAACAAACTCTCCAAATTGTACTGTCTTTGAAGAGTTCATCGGCAACCTCATTTAGCCGGCTTGAGCTTTTTTAGCGCTGTCATATTAAGCTTTTTCGGTGAGTGCCTTCAGGACTTCAGCATCCTTGAGAAACACGTCGGGATCATCGTTCCGGACAAATTCCAGCAGGGAGTAATGCGTTTCATTGTCTTCGGGTATAAGCGAAAAGTACTTTGCCCAGTATTCCTGCCCTTCGAACAGCGGTCTCCTGTCTTTGTTTACCCAGTAATACACGTGAAGATTGCTCAGACGGTCAAGCACAGCTTTGAGTGTGGTTTCGGGATGTTCGAAAAAAAGCGGCT
>CAZGEP010000363.1:0-1728 GCA_964524955.1 uncultured Planctomycetota bacterium
CCGGAGCACATTGGCGGATTCAAGGTGTAAATTTTGTGTATCGTCCTGAAAACAAAACTCCAGCTCAGACGTCGCCCGAGCTATGTCTATGTATCGCTCGAAAAGGCCAGGACAACTTTAATGGCTCAAGGTACACGTCTCACAACCACATAAGCCAAGTGCTGAAATGTCTCCCGCCTCGGCCCGGGCCTTGTCTTCCTCGTTCTGGTACTGAGGCGTTGCATAGCGAGGGAGACGCTGATCCTCCTTCTCGAACATTGCCTTCTTCCATGCTCCGTCCTTGTCCCACTGAAAAGAAAGTGTCTTGATTGAGCCGGGTTCCGACATCGTATTGAAACAATCCAGCGCAGAGCGGAGGATTTCAACTTGGAGCTCCGGCTGGCCAGGCTTCCCGGTAGTGTGACCCAAAGGGAAATCAAGGAACGCGCCCCTGGGAGGATTCACAGCGAGCATGATGTCATAAGCCGAGCCCATACACAAAGTGGGAAAACCCACAGCTTCGGCATGACGAGCAATCAGTCCCACGGACTGATGACAGACCGGTCAACAAGGCACAAGTAACGCGATATCTGCCCGATCATCTACTAAACGTTCCGTCAGGCTCGGAGCAAGCTCGTCCTTTACCCGTCTGGAGGAGTAAATTCCGCCCATAAAGGTATAAGCATGCTCACACAGTTCCCCGATGAACCCTTCGCTAACCAGTTGACGCAGAGAGTCGAGTGGGAACACAGAATTAGGGTCGCTTCGGGCTGCTGTCAAATCGTAGGCGAAATGGCTGGCACGAAGGTCCTCGGTCCTGATGTTTTTGGGAATAGCTCTATAGGAGGTGTCGTCCTTAAAATGAAAGGCGGTTTGCCCGGTTACGTAGATGCCGCCGGATGCAAGCAGTGCCAGACGCGATTGGGAAAGAGGTTTCCGAAGCGATTGCCAGGGCGGGGTATCATCGTTTTTCACCCATTGGTAAGCCGAGTAGCCCATGGTTGTATAAAGTTGATCCATCAATTTCATGTATTCAATATGCATTGTTGCTCCTCCTATCTTTTTTAGAGCTGTCTTAAAATTTACGCATCATATATAACCAAATAATAACATGAAGAATAATCACCGCAAACAGAAAGCGGGAATTCTTTTGAGAGGAGAAGGATAGGCGGAATTTGCTTTTTATTGCCGGAATCGCACTTCGGTCCGCGGTCGATAGCGGCGCCAGTAATAGCGCTCCGGTTCTGATAATCCCAGACAAACCGGAAAAAGTGCATCTTGCATGAAAAGCATTGTACCGCTTTTTATCAATAACGGCGTCAGAAAACTCAGGTTTGCGTTGAAATAAATTTGACAGTTGAATTAAATAAGACTAAATAAATTGATACTATGTCGTGCAAACGTCAAATTGGATCAATCGATGAAAATGGATGAATTCCTGCAACAGCATGCCGTGTTTACTGTGGAAGAGCTGGATCGCTTTTTATCCGAAAGGGGGTCGGGCAATCCGAATACCCGAAGGTCGCTATTGACCTACTATCGTAAAAAGGGGCGGATCATACCGATCCGGCGGGGCCTGTATGCAACGGTGCCGGTGGGCGGCGATCCGACATCAAGCCCGGTTAACCCCTATCTGGTGGCGGCCAAGATGACCCCGGACGCGGTGGTGGCCTACCATTCTGCCTTGGAGTTTCACGGCAAGGCGTACTCGGTCCACACAAGGCTGCACTATGTGTCGGCAAGCAAATC
>CAZGEP010000364.1:0-1709 GCA_964524955.1 uncultured Planctomycetota bacterium
CGTTCAATTTCGCCGCGTAAACCGATTTTATTCTGATAGCTGCGTCTTTATTGCAAAGCTGTCGTTCTTTTACGCTGCTGTAAAGAACAGGAACTACAAACGCGGATATGCTGACCAAAACCATTCCTCCGAACGAAGGAATTGCCATGGGAACCATGATCTCCGCCCCCCTGCCCGTGGAGCTGAGTACTGGCAGCAGGGCAATGATCGTGGTGGCGGAGGTCATCAGTGCCGGACGAATCCGCCGCTCAACTCCCTGAATCACAGCAGTTCGTATTTCAGGTATGGTCTGCGGTTTGTCCGTTGTAAATCGCTGTGTAAGATACGTGGTCATGATGACACCGTCATCCGTTGCAATTCCAAACAATGCAAGAAAACCAATTTCGAAGTTCCCGTTTGTACCGTACCAGTACATTGTATCGCTCGCGACCTTCAATCGTTGTTGTTGCCACCATGCCTCCCACCGCTGCCTGGATCACGTCCTGAACATCTTTTACATTCAAACCGTAACGGGCAATAGCCCGGCGGTCAATGTCAAGCTCCAGATAGGGTTTTCCTGCTACCCGTTCCGCGTTCACGGTTTGCGAACGAATCGAAGGCACCTCTTTCAGAAGTGTTTCAATGCGGATTGCTGTGCTTTCCAGATCGTCGAGCGTGGTTTTCCCTTTTCCGAAGACCTTCACTCCCATGGGCGCTCTCATGCCGCTCTGCAGCATGACCAGACGCGCAGCTATAGGTTGAAGTCTGGGAGCGGATGTGGTTTCGGGGATCGCGGTTACGCGCAGGATCTCCTCCCAGATATCGTCCGGATTCAGTGGAGATTCAACCCGTCCGATCTTGCCCACCGCACTGCGGACTTCATTCAGGGCGCTCAGCGCCATATCCTGCTTGCAAAGCACATCCATGGCTTCTCCGATGGATGCGTGCGGCATGGTCGTTGGCATGAGCAGGAAAGCTCCCTCATCCAGATCCGGCATAAACTCTTTCCCCAACCCCGGAAATGTGTGTGACAAGGCCGACCAGGGTCCCCATGTCTGTATGCTGCGTTCGGACACACCCACTACGAAGGCTGCTCTTGGGATAAACCCGAAAACACGGCCAAATCCCAGCCAGATAACCAGGCCGAAAAGGCAAACGAAGGCGGGGATGAGCACAAATTTACCTTTATTGGCCAGGGCCCAGGCAAGCACGGTTGTGTATTTTGATTTAAAAAACCACACAGCACCGAGAATCAGACCGATCACGGATGTCGTAAATATCAGATTTCGAATCATGCCCTTTTCCACGCCCAGGGGCTGCCAGTGAATCGACAGCACCGCCAGCACGCAAACGGCAACAATCCAGTTGGCAGTGGATGAAAGAATGCGCTGCCACGCCTCCGGCAATACGCGAAAGAGCATATGATAGAGAGCAATCCCGGTGATAATGATTCCGGCGATCACATACCCGCCCACAAGCGCTGTCAGCACGCCGATCAAGGCAAAAAGCATTGGTATAACCATGCGGCTCCCGGCAGCGCTTTCTTTCTTTTTCCGGCCCAGAAGCAAATGGGCCAGAGGTGGAATCAGAAAAAGGACCACGATCAGAGAAGCAATCGGGGCAAAGGGTTTTGGTGTATGCCAGAGGCTTGAAAAGCTTGCCTTCTTCGGCCTGCATCGGATGTTCCAGCCTCCATTTGCACTTAAATCGTTGTCACCAAAGCGTTTGAT
>CAZGEP010000365.1:0-1691 GCA_964524955.1 uncultured Planctomycetota bacterium
CATGACTCAACCGCATCTACAGCGAACTCGGGTGTATCATAAGATGTACCGATAGAGACAGCGCCATTATTTTGAACGACGTCATAGATTCCGAAAGGAGTCGCTTTCCCGGTAGCCATAAAGGGGAAATCATGTGACAAGACATCATCATATTCTTTACGCCATATTTTACCTGGATTTTTGAAGTTGCCGATTTTCTCTTTCTTTTTGCTGTCGATGCTGATGCTGGGTTCCCCCAGACGTTTAAACCTTTTTTTCTGGCGATCGATAATCCGGAACTGGAGATCGCGGTCTTTATGATGAGTCTCGGCTATGGCTTTCCGGTTCGCCCGAAGGGAATAGCCCTTGTTTTTTAGGATCTCCCCGACGGTGGTGGCGCTGATTTTTATGTTGTGAGCTTCAAGCGCTTCACGAATATTTCCGGTGCTCTGTCTTGACCATTTGCGTTTGCTCATTGGATCCCCGGCTGTATCATTCTGGATGAGGAATTCAATCGTCTTCAAAATTTCGGTTTTTTTTTAACGAGGGCCGCCCGGCTCCTGGTTCGCGAATTCGATCAGGAGTAATATTATGTGACAGCAGTTGCTGACGCCCCTTTGAAATCGTCCGGACGTCCATACCTGTTATTTTGGATATAACCTTGTCGCCGCCGCGGCCGATTTTCATGGATTCAAACCCCACAAAAAGCCTGCGTTGCTTTTCGTTGAGCAATGATAAGAAAAACAAAAAGCTTTGGCGTACCGCGGGTGAATCATATGCAGGCAGGTGGAGAAGCTTAGACTCTACAGTAGATTCAACCAATTGTTTTCGCTCTGCAAACTGTTTTGTTCCGTGCGATGTGGAAAGGTAAAGGAATGCACTGCCAATCTGGCGACGGTCTACCCTTTTCTGTGAATACAGTTTGAATAACGGATCATGTATGCGTACTTTCAGGAGGTCCTGAAGCTCACTTGCAAAATACCCCTTTGTTGAGCCCTCAATCAAACGGTATAGTGTCTCAACCAGAGTCCCATCGGTCGAAAAATGTACACGATTATATGTCCAGAGACCGTGCTCATTAAATTGTGCGATCTCGTCAATCGTATAGTACTTCCCGGCATGTGAATAACTGGAACGATATCCCATGGTTCTAAGCTTTCGAAGGGCCGTCATCTTGACTGATGTGCCAAGTGCGGTTTGTATCTCGCTCATTAAAAGTATCTTCTTCTTGTGGAATAATGAGTGAAGCTTACCTGTGTGGTAATATGTGGGGCGCATAATGTTACCTTTCGACAGAGGAAGGTGGGTTTAATACACAATGGTAACATTATACGCACAATCGTTATGGTTTCAATAACTTTCTGATAAAATACTAAGAAGCACATAAAATAAAGCCTTGAGAAGATAACGAAAACAGGCAGGTAGTAACATTAATGTTGCTTATCGGAGTCTCCTGTTACATTTAATTTAACCATGTCGACTAAGCGTTTCTTTCGTCCATTTCGTTTTGAAGAGTCCGCAGAAAAGCGTCAAATCGTTCTCTGTTTTTTTCATCAATGGAAATCAGGTTTTCGTGGGCTTTTTTCACGAATCTGAGCCAGCTTCCGGATTCGAAATCGTCTGTATCCACGCTGATCTCTTCGAATTCGAATCCTTCCGGCTTTTCATAATCTCTGATTTCTATGATCTCGGATACGCCGAGCGTGTTCAGT
>CAZGEP010000366.1:0-1683 GCA_964524955.1 uncultured Planctomycetota bacterium
CTCCGAAAAATGGTGTCACCTTATTTTCCGCGAAGTAAGGATGTCTGAGCCTTCCGGCCCAAGATCCCTAATCGAAACTAAACGATCTTCCGGCAGATAGCTGCGCACGTTTTCGAGAGTGCCCAGAATAACCGCAGCATTCCGGCCGGCACTGGTTACTAGTGCGACGGGGCTTCCTGTCATCACACTGGCGCCCTGTTGCAATTCCTCTCCTGCATTGCGCAAAAGGGAGGACTCACCGAGGCAGCACACGTGCTGGATGACGGCACGGTAGGCGTCCCTCATGCCGTCTCCGGCAGGACGGTACTGTAGCCACAGTTGAGAATAGTTTTCTGCTTTCGACTCCGTTATCTCTGCTTCATTCATGGCGCTTACCTTCAATCATTCTGCCGCCCGGTATACTTACCGTCTGACTCCTGGCTGCGCGGTTCCGTCCACGCCTCCTCCATAAACCCGGACATCTTCTTTACGATCCCCGGATGTTTTTCTGCGATGTCGCTCTCCTCTCCAATGTTTTTGCTCAGATCATAAAGCGAGAGTTCTTTGCGGTTTTTGACACCTTTCCATTTACCCATCCGTATGGCGCCGTTCCAGAAAAGGTATTCGTGTTTCTTCTGGTTACCCCATGTCATCAACCATAATGAAGGTGATATTGGGTTGTTTCACGGGTGCATCTGCAGCCAGGAGACTGGCCGGCAGCGCTGCCGCGGCCGCTCCCAACACCGATGCCTGTATTAACTTTCTTCGATTGAACGTTTTCATTTGAGGGAGTCCGCGGCCGCTGCGGGGATATCACTTGTCTTCTTTTAATCTTGCATCAAGGTTAAAATCAAAACCACCGTTATAGACTTTCAGGGACCCATGCCCCCAACGCCAGTTGTGGCGGGTCTTGATCGCGAGCGTATTCTCGCCGTTCTTGAGATGCTTCAGGGCCGAGGCCTTGAATTCCTGCTCAAAATTGGTCATATTTCCAGCGCCATTGACCTTGGCAATCAGCTCACCGTTCAGATAGATATGCATATTCTGTTGCCGCAAGATCCAGGAATACATACGAAGGCCATCGAAGCGATCCTTGTCATCGACATTGAAACGCGTACGCAGAAGAGCGGTGTGGTACATGCGCCATGATGTTGGCAAGGTTGTTTCCAGCCATTTCGAGTCGTCGAATTGCGGCTTAAACCAGCCCTCAGGTGCCTGGTTCATACCTTCAATCACTTCCACCTTCCAACGGTTGGGCTTCTGGTCTTCCGATTGGATGACGGGGCTCCTGCTGTCGCCTCTCTTCTTATCGCCTTTCCCCGTATCACTCTCCATCACGAGACAAACCCATTGGCGCGGCTTTTCTGTCTGCTCTGTCGATCCCTTCTTTTCCCCGCCGCTTTTCTTGGATGGCTTCTTGACATCGGCAAGGTTTTTCTGCATAGCGAGCAATCGCGGATCGTCCGCCTTCAGAACCCCCTGCAATCCGGGAAGGAACGTTTTGGCTTCGTAAAGCTCGCCAGCATCAATCAGCTTCTGCATGCGGTCAAGATCGGCTTTAATGCTCGCCTGCATCTCCTTTGCAGCACGAGCCAGGTGTTCGACTGCAGGCTGATCCTTCAGCTCCACAGTTCCACTTGCGAGCAGTTCATTGGCGAGTTTCTCAGCCTCTGCATAATCCTTCTGCCAGTATGCGGCGAGCAC
>CAZGEP010000367.1:0-1679 GCA_964524955.1 uncultured Planctomycetota bacterium
AATGCCGTCTGTCCGGCTGTCGTATTCTATGGTCTCTTTAATCAGGTGCCACGTCAGGCGAAAGCGGAGTTTAGTCTTACGACGCCACCGTGTTTTCGGGCCTGGGCGACCACGTGTCTCCTGGAGAAACTTTTTTTCATCCCGGGTCTCGATCTCGTAATAGAGCCACCGTGGCGCACCGGCCTCTTTAAGTAATTCGTCCGCTTTTTTCGCCACACCACTTCGGCTGGTATACCGGCAACGCGGCCCCTCAAGGCTGGTGCTGAGTTTGTCCAGAGATTTCCAGGCGCGATTGATGCAATCCTGGCGGAACTGTATGTCACGCGCATGCTTGTGTGAACTGTGATACCAGAATAGGCGGAAGCCGTCGGCATCCGGAATGGGGGATTCAACTGCCTGGATTATGTCAGCAGGACCATCTTTCAGACGAGTATGAGGTTTGCAGGCAATCTCTTTCCAGGCCGGTGTATGTGTCTGCAGCCAGTCCTTAAAAAGGTCGTCTTCCTTTCTGGTGCGCGGAAGGATCGTAACAAAATATCCGGATTGTCTGTGAATAAAATGCAGGGTCTCGCGCGTACACAGCTTGCTGTCGGCTACATAGAGAAAGTTCGCGTGCCCCACGATCCTGTAAAGGGCCTTCCAGGTGTCAATGTGAGTGGTGCTGTCCTCGGTGTTGCCGTCAGCCACTTTAAAGTGAACAGGAACGGCCCCGTCGGCGCTGACGGTCAGTATCCACAGCAATTGCTTCAGGTCCGGCCGATAGTCCTTGTTGTGTCCCCAGGTTACTATCAATGAAACCTTGCCCCTGACCCGTTTCCCTGTCGCGTCGGCGTATTCACCGTGCAGTGTCAGGGATGTGGAATCATTATGGAACTGTTCTGTTTTGATATCAAAGGTGTCGATCATCTTGACAACGAACTCAGTCAGCATGGCCTTTCGATCAGCGTCATACAGACGATCGAGGGAACGGCCGATTCGATCATCATTGATAGGCGGGTTGGAGCCATGGTCCAATTCCAATAGTTCCGGAACCATTTGTTGGGCCCAGTCTCCCGCACCATAAAGCGGTACGCGCGAAAGAATGATGTTCTGAAGCAAAATCATAATGGTCCGATCATAAGGCAGGGTGCAGCGGGGATCGGAAGGAGGCAGATGCCTCTGCAGAATCTCTGAGAATCCGAGTAATACCAGAAAGTGATTCACGACCGGAAGCGCGCCTGCATATCTGGAGATCAGTTGAAAATCTTTTGTTTTTTTTCTTGACTTCCCCATATCTTTATGTATAATACAGTAAGGTAGTATCTTTGTCAAGGAGAATCTTTGTGAAAAAACAGAAAAAATTACAACAGAAGATGGAGCAATATCTTCAGGAATATCGTAGTCTGACCGCTCGTCTCGCTGATATCGGATTAATATGGCCCGGGACTATTCAAAGGAGAATGGTTACATGTGGTAAAAAAAACTGCGCCTGCAAAAATAATCCACAGGCTCGTCACGGACCTTACTTCTATTGGACAACCAAAAAAAATCAGAAGACTATAGGGCGGCTTTTGACTCCTGAGGAATCTGCGGTCTATGGTGAATGGGTCGAAAACCGAAAAAAACTTGATGAGGTAATACAACAGATGAAAAAATTGTCGAAAAAGGCATCCCAAACCGCTTTGGCACTCTACAAACAG
>CAZGEP010000368.1:0-1647 GCA_964524955.1 uncultured Planctomycetota bacterium
CTGTGAGTGGATGCGAGCGCCCTATTGATTTGTTTCCCTGTTTGTGGTATAATGGAAGGTGAAATCAAAAGGGCCTCGGTTCTTTTGGTTATCTGGAGCCGTTAAACAGGTCTGGCAGGACTCTGTGGTTTAACGGCTCTTTTTCTTTGATACCCTGTCAAGTGGAAATTAATTATTTATCAAATTAGTTGACTTGTCATGCATTATCCAGTATATTAGTTAATTGTCAATGTGTTTTTCGTTTTCTTTTTTTCTGCAGAATTAGCTGAATATAATTATGGATATGGCAAGAAAAATATCAAAACACAGACCCACTCAAGGAAAAAAACTGACAGACCTTCGCGTCGCTGCTGGTTTAAGTCAGGCTGAGCTCGCAAAGCTGGTGGGAACGCACCCTTCAAACGTTGGCTTTTGGGAATTAAGCGACAAACCACCGCGTTCGGATATGCTTCCCAGTCTCGCAAAGGTTCTCGGAGTAAAAATTGAAGATATCCTCTCTGAGAATGGTTCAAAGTTAAAATCGATCAAAGCAGGCCCCAAAGGCAAGCTCAAAACTCTTTTTGATGAGGTTTCAGACCTTCCAAGGCGGCAACAAGAAAAAATCATTGAATTTGTCTCTGCCTTTGTAAAACAGTATAAGCAAGGAAATGCATAAATATGGCATCTGTTTACCTTGAAAGCACTATCCCCAGTTATTACACTGCCAGAATGAGCAGGGACATTATTATCGCCGCACACCAGCAGCTCACTCAGGACTGGTGGGAAAGCGACAAAGATCTTTATGATCTTTTCGTATCTGAGTTTGTTGTAACAGAAATCAGTCGCGGGGATCCAAAAGCAGCAGAGGAAAGGCTCACAGCTGTCGAAGGAATTCCGGTACTGCGCTATGATAATAAAGTTCAGGATATATTTGATCATCTGAAGGAGCACTTACCGATTCCTCAGAAAGCGCAGGCTGATTTATGGCATATCGCATATGCAGTCTCTTATGAGATTGATTACCTTTTGACCTGGAACTGTGTTCACATTGATAATGCATATACGATACAAAGCCTCCAGCGTATTAATACCGAAATGGGATGGTTTACGCCTCTCATTCTTACACCGCAGGTTTTACGGCGGTATAATCAGGAGTAATCAAAATGCTAAAAGATCCGATTGTTGATGAAATTCATAAGATCAGGGAAGACCTTCTGAAAGAGTTTGACGGTGACATGAAAAAATATGTACATTATATCCGAGAACAGGAAGACAAACACCCGGAACGCCTTGTCTCAAGAGAAGATTTGATAAAAAGGCGTAAAGCTGAGAATCTATCCAATCCTATGGCATAGCAATATTTGCTTTTCCATTCTCTAAGTACATTCAAAAAGCATTGATTCCCACCACCCTTTTAGCGGAGTTTTTTATGGCCCGGGAGCCCTTCGCCCGCACCGCTCGCACACGCGCACGCTGCCACATAATGAGGTTATCCGACGTTGGCCCAACTGCGGCCAACGTCCGATGAACCTCACATTATGTGGCGCTGGAAGATTCCGCTTTTTTTGATTGGTTGTAAAGTGGAGGCGCGGAAACTTCCAGCACGCGGCCCAAGCGCGAGCGACGCAGGCGAAGGGCTCCTCCGTTTCTATCGTCTTGCTGTGCCAT
>CAZGEP010000369.1:0-1640 GCA_964524955.1 uncultured Planctomycetota bacterium
CCACTTGTCAGCGTAACGGTAGATGCAGTCATAGGAGCCGGTCCAATCGGTGGACCAGGTTACGTACTTCCCGCCGAGTTTCATAATTCCAGCTTCGCAGTCTTCGGTAAAACAGATGTTCTGTAGCCGGGGCTCAAGATGTTTTAAGTTAATTTTGGGAAATTTTCTCCATTTGGTTTTATGATTGCCGACAAGACTTGCGACGTCGGGGAATCGGCGGTTGCTGGATCCGCTGCTGTTGAATAGTACGGCACCGTCATCGTCCTGCATGAGGTCGGCAACTCCGGCGATTTCCTGTACGGGTTTATAGGGACCGCTGATTTTCCCGGACTGCGATTTGAGCAGGAAATGTCCGCCCGGGTGGCAGAAGCACTGCATGTTGATGTAGTACTCGCCGTCAAGCTTCCAAACCTTCTGCTCGCCTATTTGGATTTTGAAACGCCAATTCCCACCTTCAGCATCTTTCACAACCAATTCGTCGAACTTCTGGTAATCTTTTTCCGCAATAAAACCGTCTTTTTTGAGGTCTTTGTATTCGTACATCATAGGCATAGGTTTCCAGTGGATCAGGTCGGATGATTTGAACATGACAGCTCCGCGGCGATATTTTTCCACTCCCCAGAACGAGCCGGTGCAGTAATAAGCTTTGCTTGGAAAATCGTAAAAGATAAATACATCGCGGATTGTGTGCGGGATAAAATCGGGGTGTCCGATCCACAAATCGAGGGCAGTTGCTTCGAAAGAATTAACCGCGCGCCAGTCGGTAAACATACTGTTTTTTCTGAATGGTTTGAGGCGAAGTGGAGCTCCGCGTTTGCCGTTGCTTACAATCGGGGTGATGGCGGGTCTAAACGGACATTCACTCAACTCGTCCTCACCTGAAACGGTTGCGAGCCAGCCTTTTTTTCCGTCCGGGACCAGGGTGGACTGGCCGCCGTTGGCGAGCATGAGACATGGTTCGCCCCAGGAACCGTCCAGCGATTTTGACCAGGATGCCATTGTATCGATAGTGTTTATGCCGTTGCGACCGGTGCGGGTGGTAAAGTTCCAGATATACCAGCTGCCCTGCTTGGCCAGATGACTTCCCCAGATACCGATGTTTTCCGGTCTGCGCATGTAGCGGGGATTCCACTCGAGATTTGTGAACAGCGTCTTCACCGGACCGGAAATCTTTGTCATATCCTTGTTCAGCGGAGCGACAAAACCAGCCCCCCAGACGAGATAGACCGTGCCGTCATCATCCTGGAACAGCGACGGATCCCTGCCGTGTGATACGAGAGTTGTGTATTCGGTGTAGGGGCCTTCGGCTTTGCCGGTATTGCTCTTCAGCAAACCGATATTCTGGCCGTTGAGAGAATAGACTATCCAGCAATTTCCGTTGATGAAATGGATTTCAGGTGCAGTAATTGCACGTCCCAGTCGCGGCTGGACACCGATGGTACAGTCGAGATGCTGACGTTTCTGTGCTGCACTGCCGTCCCGGTCACAGTCCCACACTAAACCGTGGTCTTTCCAGACCTTGCGGTCTTTTGATGACCAGAGACGAATCCCTCGGTTGTTGGCCCAGTCGAGTTTGCCGTCTGCTGTCCTGCTGGGTTCAGTCCCGCAGAGGTACCAGGTCCCGTCGGGAGCCATTGCGA
>CAZGEP010000370.1:0-1629 GCA_964524955.1 uncultured Planctomycetota bacterium
TCGTGCCTTGCACACGTCAAAGGGAATATCCGCGGCCTTGAGCAGGGCGATGAACAGGTTTTTCCAGCTGCCTCTTCTGGAAACAAGGGTTTCGACAGCAGAATCCGAGTGCGTGGTATCCTTGAGAATCTTCAGCGAGTGCGCATAAAGCATACGTGTCTTTTCAGCAATAGTGATTTCAGGGGTGATGATTCTGGCACATTCTTCCCGGATCTCCTTGGTCACGATCGTTCCCCAGTCCAGGCTGCTGCGGATTGCGTTGTTGATTTCTTCCCAGGACTGCGGGTGAAAAATTTCCACGCAGGGAAGGAATTCCCATTTGGGTGGCATGTAGGGCTCGGTTTTTGGTCTTTGGATATTGTGGGCTTCAAATACGTATTCTGTATGAGTGTTGTTTTTGCGGATGACCGGGTCTTTCTGCAGATTCCGATACAAGATGTTCAGGTCGAGTTCTTTGGGAACGACCATTCGGAATCGGCTGATCACAAAGGGATTTTTGAAATGCGGATCCTGGAGGTAGAAGGTCATGTAGTTTTTGTACGAGGAATACCGGGGTGAAAAATATGTATTGTATTTCATTTCCACGAATGCACCCACATCCAGGCGCGGTACATGATAGTTGTTGCGGTTCAGATGGACCGGTTCAAAGGTTTCACCGTCCAGAATGGTCCGGATTTCTTCTGCCTCACCGCTGACGGATACAGAGTCCAGCTCCCGTACGCCTTCGGGATTCAGCACTTTGTAAATCAGATGAACGATGTTTTCACCCGATCCGTCTTTGCGGAGAATCAGTTCAGACTGATCCAGCACCAGGAGCGAAGAAGAGTCCGGATAGTCTTTGGGACCGGGAGTCTGACGAATCAATTTCTCTGCCTGTACTGCAAATCCGGATTCGACTGTGTTTGCGTCCAGGCGGGTGAGTGCCCGATATACTTTCTTTTGCGGGTGCAGATGGACCAGAGAGTTCAGGTCTTCCCGAGCATCTTTTACGTTGCCCATTCTCAGGTTCAGTATGGCGCAGGACGTGATCAGCGAGGCCTTCAGAGGGTGGGTCTTGAGAAATTGCTCGAGAATTTTGAGCGCGTCGCGATGTTTTCCCTGGGCCTTGAGAATGGAGATTTGCGTATTGAGCAGGGAGATGCTGTGCGGCCACCGTTCCCGGGCAGACTCAATTCGCTTGAGCGCTTGTGACTGCTTTCCAAGGTATCTGGATTCATACCGGCTGAGTTCTGAAATTGTTCCTGGATCGTCCTGGATAGAGAGTATCTGTTTTAATGCGTCAAGCCACTTGTCAGTCATGGAATCTGCACGGAAGCGGTTTTTCAGCATCTGCAGACGGGAAGGGGTTTCCGGCAGGATTCGGAATATTTCCTTGAGCGCTTGTTCCGATTCCCAGGTCCAGCCCATGCTCTCAGCAATATGATGCATTTCAAAGAGGAATATCAGTGGCAGGTGGTCTGATTTTTCTTTTTGAAGAGCAAGCAGCTGCTTCATGGCTTTTTCTTCTTTACTGTCCTCTTTCAGACGGCGGATTTTTTCCAGAATTGCGGGCATAAACGACGGATTTTTTTTGAGTGCGTCTTCGAGATACATGTCACTCAGGGATTTGGTTGTTTCTGACGGCAGGTA
>CAZGEP010000371.1:0-1621 GCA_964524955.1 uncultured Planctomycetota bacterium
TTAACGCCGCGATGTCCTTGGAGTGCGGCGGCTTGACGCCGCTTTTCTTCGGGCCGGCTGGACGGCCCGTCTTTCGAGCGCAATAACTCCGTCGTAACAGCATGATGTTTTCGGAGTGCGAGTGAGTGGTGAGCCACGTCGAACCATCGCTTTGGCTCCGAGAGCTTGCTCTCGGGCGGGCGCGGCTCAGCCATCCCGCGGCGAGGAGGCTGATGCACCCAGTAGCCGCAAGACGATGGCAAAACGTTCCGAACCTGTGAACCAACCCATTCGGGTACAAATGGGTGGGCCACCCTGCCGAAGGCCAAGAAGGAGAAGATGTCGGAGACGGCACCCGCCATGCCGGTCAGCGCCCGCGCGCTCACCACAGAGCCGTTCTCTCATGACTGTAATCTTGCACAAAGGGATTGATGTGTCCAGATTTTAGTATTGTGTCCACATATCCAAGATTCCAGGGAAACCTGATGTTCCTACGAGAGTTTCTGCCTGGACAAGCAGTTATCATGAACTATTTTGAGGGACATCAGCGCATTAAACATATCTTCGATAAGGGCATTATAACTGATGTCTTTTAAGTCAGCATCTTCGTAATATTTCCCTAAATATATTATTAAATGCTCTTTCTCGCTTGTATTGTCAAACAGTTCTTTTAAGGATTCGAGGTTTTCAACGCTGAAGAATTCTTCATCCTCGTGAGTGAATTCACAAGTCATATCTCCGTTGATTATGGAATTATTTATCTGCGCATATGCATCTTCGCTCCCGTCACCTGACAAGAAATCTAGCAGACCCAGATACTCTTCAGAGCTGAATTCGCTGTCCGACTCCAGACAGTATTGTATTGCCTCTGTACTCGGTTTTTCAATTCTGATGCCAGCATATAGATACTTCTCCTTTTCATCATTTTCATCGCGTTGAACTAGATAATGTATAGAATAAAACTTTTTCTCACCCGTGTAAAACTTAACCCACCAGAGTACATCACCTTGACTTTGGAACTTTATTTTTGCCTGCTCGTAAACAGACTCTAAATTTCTCTTAATCTGTTGCCAAGGTGTTTGGCTTTTATCGAGCCAATCTTCAGGGTTGTAAGGGATATTTAACCAGTTTTCGATCATCTGGTCCATTATTCTGTCCTCCTTCTTTGCTATCTGGGTCCGCCGCGCATGTGAGACTGGTCCCGATCCATCCGCCGGAACAAACCACCGAACCATACACCAATCGAAACAAAGCTTCCATAGGAGCCAACTGGTAACGCGATTTCTCTGCGTGGGCGACCACCAGCGAACTCTGAAACAAACTCAAGCTTTGACAGGCGAGTATGCAAACCATTCGTTAGAGCCGCCTGCCCCAGTTCTTCGGATTCCCCATTCCAAATTTTCCCGACCAGTTCACTGTTAGCATATAGCGTTATTGATTGCAAATCACTTGGCCTGCGACATGAAAGGGGGTTTTGCGCTTTAGCCTTTTGGACAGGTCTTTTCAGCGCCAAAGGCGCTTTGGAATGCGCAATCCTGCCTGTGCGCGCCGCACGCAGACAGGCTTGCTTTCGCTTTAATTCCGGAAGCTTGCTTCCGGATTACGCGCCGGCAAGCCAGCGCTAAGAAAAGCGGCGGCAAGC
>CAZGEP010000372.1:0-1603 GCA_964524955.1 uncultured Planctomycetota bacterium
GTGTGATAAAGCCCGCAAGCATACGCAGCCTATTTTTTCTCAAAGCAGAGGAGTTCTTTGTTGGAGATTTCGTTGGCTTTTTTCATATCTTCCCGGGCTTTTTTGTATTCTTCCGCCGGAAGCACATCCTTGTATTCGTTGTTCTTTTGCCAGAGGATCTTGCCGTTGCTTTTGCTGATACAGATCAATCTGGCTGTGTCTGAGCACACAAAGATTTTATCTCCCGCAATGACCGGGGTGGCATTGCTTGAAGACGGCAGCGGTGTTTTCCAGACAAGGTTCTTTTCTCTGTCCCATGAAAGCGGGGGGTCCGCATCCGGATATTTCCCGGTGTTATCGGTTCGCCATCCGGTAATGTTCGCTAATATACTGCCGGTGATAAGAACAATGGATATAAATAAAAGAGGTAATTTGCGCGTCATGACAAACGCCTCCGTAAAAGTTGTTATGCGATGTCCCTGAAGAGGAACACCGCAGGGGGGCAATAAATCAGTATCAGGTCCCGGTGCCGATAATACTCAGGGTGCAGAACTTGACGCCGATGATGGACTTCAGCCGGGAAGACAGGGTGGTGATCGCCGATTTGCCTCCCTTGACTGCAATGATTTCCAGGCAGTTGTCGTGATCAAGATGTACGTGCTGCGAGGAAATAATCAGCTCCTGGAAGTGGTGCTGGATGTCGGTTGCTTTGTGAAGAAGTTCCCGCTTGTGGTGATCGTATACCATGAGTATGGCTCCTGCGCATTCGCCGCCCTGTTCCCATTTTTTTTCCGCCAGCTCCCTGCGGATCAGGTCCCGAATTGCCTCAGACCGGTTGGTATAGTACTCCTTCTGAATCAGGCTGTCGAATTGCGTGAGCAGTTTTTTATCAAGCGATACCCCGAAACGTATCAGATCAGACATTGAATTTTATCTCCGGCATGTATAGTAAAAATTTATGAGAATATATGGTACTGTAATGGAAAGGTTTATCAAGTCAATTCTGGCTTTAATCCGCATTTTTCAACAGGTTTTGCTGCGAAACCCGTTGAAAAATGCAGGTTAAGACTTGCAGAGCCGTAGTGCGTCAAATATAATACCCGGTATGGATCTCTTTGATAAACACCCATCTGCGAATATGCCTTCGGATTCCTATACCCCACTGGCTGAACGAATGCGGCCACGGGATCTGGATGAATTTATGGGGCAGCAGGATTTGGCTGGTCCGGACGGAGTGCTGCGCAGGCTGATACAGAACCGGACGGTTCCGTCCATGATTCTGTGGGGACCGCCCGGCTCCGGCAAGACCACACTGGCCCGAATCATTTCCCGGCATACGTCTTCGCATTTTTTTTCGTTCAGCGCAGTGACCGGTACGATCGCCCAGGTGCGCAAGATTATTGCCGAAGCCAAAGAACTCAAGCGCGGCGGCACGGAAACCATTCTTTTTGTGGATGAGATCCACCGTTTTAACAAGGCCCAGCAGGACGCCTTTCTGCCTTACGTGGAAGACGGCACCATTACCCTGATCGGGGCCACAACAGAGAATCCCTCCTTTGAAGTGATTTCCGCACTGCTTTCTCGTACGCGCGTCTTTACGCTGGAACAGCTGGGCAGGGACGAA
>CAZGEP010000373.1:0-1602 GCA_964524955.1 uncultured Planctomycetota bacterium
ATCCGGCGTCATTGGGCATTCCCGATCTTTTTCAGCCTCTTTGGTTTATGAATTAAACAAAAACTGTCAGATAAAGGTTACCGGTTTATTAAGTAATACCTATAATAAAGACAATCAAATGAATGAGGATATTAGGAGTATTTCTCTTATTGCCGAAATTTACTATAATTTCTAAATAGTTTAACTTCCCCGGATACAGGTAATAGTAAGGGAAGTAATGAGGATTTTTTCTCCTCTTGATAATGCCCCTATAATGGTGTAAAAAGAAAAATGAGCCAAAACTCAAAACCTCGGTTAAAATATAATTGTCTCTAAAAATAAATTAATCGAGGTGAATGAATCATGGCTCAACTTAATATTACAGTAGAATCAGAAATATTACACGGACTTTTTACATCAGATGGTCGGGATGAAGCATTTTCTAAGTTACTGGCATCTATTTTGAATCAGATACTTGATGTGCAATCAACCGAACAAATTGGAGCAAAACGCTATGAACGTAATCAAGACAGAAAGGCATACCGTAATGGTATACGGGAAAGACAGATGACAACACGTATCGGAACGATTACCCTGGAGATTCCCCGCCACCGGCAGGGACATTTCCAAACAGATCTTTTTGAGCGATATCAAAGAAGCGAACAGGCTCTTGTACTGGCTATGATTGAAATGGTCATTAATGGTGTTTCAACCAGAAAGATTCAAAGTGTAACCGAAGAACTCTGTGGTCAATCTTTTTCCAAATCAACGGTGTCCGTTCTTTGTAAAAGACTGGATCCAATCATCGAGGCATTCCGTAATCGCCCACTTTTGAAGCATTATCCATTTGTTATTATCGATGCCCTTTATCTCAAAGCTCGTGAAGATGCCAGAGTACGTCAAAAAGGCTTACTGATTGCCAAGGGAATTTGTGAAGATGGTCATCGGGAAATCATTGGGTTCGAGGTTGCTGACAGTGAATCGGAAACCAGCTGGAGTGAGTTCTTTTATAATTTAAAAAAACGTGGGTTAGAAAAGATCGACCTGGTGGTATCAGACAATCATAAAGGATTGGTAAAAGCAGTCAGAAAATGTTTTCAAAATGCCACCTGGCAGAGATGCCAGACACATTTCTCGAGAAATGTGCTTGATAGGACACCCAAAAGACTGCAACCGAAGATAAAAGAATCACTCAGGCTTATGTATGATTCTCCGGATATAACATCAGCCAGAACCATGTGTAACCGGATCATGACAGCATTTGAAGAGAAAGCACCGAAGGCCATGACAGTACTTGAATCAGGTTTTGATGATGTCATGGCAGTCATGAGCTTACCTTTAAAGTATCGAAAGAGGCTTAGAACAACCAATAGCATTGAAAGACTCAATGAGGAGATAAGACGCAGAGAGCGGGTTATTCGCATCTTTCCGAATGTGAAATCGGTGATACGGCTTATTGGTGCCTTATTGATAGAACAGGATGAAAAGTGGTCAACTGGTAGAAAGTACTTTGATATGGGTGAATACTATAATTTTATCAATGACCCCAAATCTGTATCTAAGCATATTGCAGCATAACAATTTAAAATACCGAGGAATTTACACACTAATATGGACTTGACT
>CAZGEP010000374.1:0-1576 GCA_964524955.1 uncultured Planctomycetota bacterium
AGGAAACTCATCAAGTATGTTCAGGCCGGAACCCAGGCCTTGACCGGTAAAAAAACCGAACTGCAGCCGCTGGACAGAGATCCCGGGGAGTATGATCTGATTTTTATAGGTACCCCGGTCTGGGCCTTTTCATACACGCCTGCTCTGAAAACGTTTTTCAGGGATACCCCGCTGACAGGTAAAAAGATTGCTCTTTTCTGCTGCTACCGGTCCATCAAAGGAAAGGTCTTTGAAAAGATGCGAAGCCAGCTGGAAGCGAACGAAATTATCGGAGAGATTTCATTTCCGGATCCGGCCCGCAAAGAAACCCAGGCAGCCAAAAGCCGCGCAACAGAATGGGCAAAGGATATCCTCGAAAAAGCCGGGTCGTGATTTCATGTTTTACGGAATGTGTTGTCTCTGATGGCGACGCCGGTCCCCTCAGATCCATTGCTTCTTTTTGAAATAAACCAGCATGCTGATGACAGTACATGTCATCACGATCCAAACCGTGTGATAGCCGTAGTGCCACTTCAGTTCAGGCATGTATTCAAAGTTCATGCCGTAGATCCCGGCAATAAATGTCAGGGGGATAAAGAGAGATGCCATAATGGTCAGAACTTTCATAACTTCATTCATTTTGTTGCTCACACATGACATGTACAGATCCGTCAACCCGGAGACAATATCCCGGTAGGATTCTACGGTATCAATGATTTGAATCGTATGATCATAGACGTCTTTGAAGTACATCCGGGTGGTTTTGGAAATAAGATCCGATTCTTCACGAAGAAGCGAATTTACTAATTCCCGTAAGGGCCAGACCGATTTCCGAAGAACGATCAACTCTTTTCTCAGATGGTGGATTCTGGCAAGGACTTCGTTGTCCGGCCCTTTTTCAATATCCATTTCCATGGATTCAATGGACTCTCCCAATCGTTCCAGAATAAAGAAGTAGTGGTCCACAATCGCATCAATCAGAGAATATCCCAGGTAAGCGGCATCGCCTTTTCGGATTCGACCTTTTGCCGAACGGATCCGCTCCCGGATCAGATTGAAGACATCGCCTTCTTTTTCCTGAAAAGAAAGCAGCCAGTTCTTTCCCAGTACAATGCTGACTTGTTCGCTGTCTATTTTCAGTTTTTTCTCGTCAAACGAGAGCATTTTCATGACAATAAATGTCTGTTCCTGAGAAACCTCCACCTTGGGGCGCTGCCCGGTATTGACAATATCCTCCAGAATCAAAGGATGAATTTGAAAATGTTCTCCGGCCTTGCGGATGATGTCCAGATTGTGCAGCCCGTTTATGTTGACCCATGTAACCGAGTCTTTATCTCTGAACGAAAAACTGTCCTCAATGGTTTCAATATTCTTTTCAATAACATTCTGTTCGGTATAGTCCAGGACAGATGTCTTGACCTTTTCGTTCTTCTTTTCACCGACATACGTCAGTGTTCCAGGGGGCAGACCGCTTTTAGCGGACCGTCCCTTAAATAGTCTGGGCATGATTTCTCCTTTGAGTCTCTGGTAACAGATCGGCACCTAATTCACTGTATAGGAATTTCAAAGTTCGGTATCCGGTGGAATATACATAACG
>CAZGEP010000375.1:0-1572 GCA_964524955.1 uncultured Planctomycetota bacterium
AAAAGATCCTGATTGTTATTCATGGGTTGATCCGCTTCTACCATTCTTCAGGCAGAATGTGATCCAGGCATTTATTATAAAAGCCCATCACCCGTGCACTCATACCCATGCTCGAGAAGCCCCCGTCACTATAAAGATTCTGCATGGTAACTTTGCGGGTCAGGTCAGAGAACAAAGTGATACAATAATCCGCGCAATCACCCGCATCCGCATTCCCCAGAGGAGCCATCCGGTCGGAGAAATCAAACAGGCCGTCAAATCCCCTGATCCCGTTTCCTGCCGTTGTGTAGGTAGGAGACTGGGAGACGGTATTGATCCTTACTTTTTTTGCCCTTCCATAGATATATCCGAAACTGCGGGCAACGCTTTCCAGCACAGCTTTGGCCTCAGCCATATCATTGTATCCGTAGAAAGTCCGTTCAGCTGCAATATAACTCAGGGCGACCACTGAACCATATTCATTAATGGCATCCATCTTTTTAGCTGTTTGCAGCAGCTTGTGAAAAGACAATGCTGAAATGTCGAGTGACTGCTTGAAGAAATGATAATCGAGATCATCGTAAGAACGCTTTTTTCTAACGTTTGGCGACATGCCAATGGAATGCAGGATAAAATCCACCTTACCACCGAAAAACTCAATAGACTTGTTCAGTAATTCCTCAAGGTCCTCTACTTTTGTCGCATCAGCCGGAACGACAATACTTTTTGTTTTATCAGCCAGTTTCTGAATTTCGCCCATCCGGATAGCCACCGGGGCATTGGTCAGGACGATCTGTGCTCCCTCTTCATGCGCTCTCCCGGCTACTTTCCAGGCAATTGAATTATCATTCAGAGCACCGAAAATAATACCCTTTTTTCCTTTTAGCAGATTATACGACATAGGTTTATGTATTGATGTTTAACATTGGTCCAGACAAACTCCGGGGTGAATTGTTCAATTAATCCAGCAATGCTTTGGCATTGGACAGTGCCTCTTCTGTAAGGTTTTCTCCACTCAGCAGGTGGGCCAGTTCGACAATACGCTCCTCTCTCGATAGTCTTTTAATGGAGGTATGGGTGGTCTGGTCATCATCATATTTAAACACTTTGAAATGATGTTTACCATGCCTGGCTACCTGCGGCAGGTGGGTAATATTGAGCACTTGTTTATCTGTTGAAATTCTTGAAATAACCTGTCCCATCTTATCCGCTATCTCACCGGATACACCACTATCAATTTCATCGAAGATAATAGTTGGCACAGAGAGTTGATCGCTTATTAACGACTTAATTGCCAGCATCATCCGACTTGTTTCCCCTCCGGATGCCACTCTTTGAACCTCCTCAGGATGCTGATTCTTATTTGCCGCAAAATACAAACGTACCTGATCGATTCCCCTGCTAACAAAGTCTTTCATCTTTTCCACCCGGATTTCAAAGCGGGCATTGGGCATACCCAGCAGATGAAGAATTGCTATGGTTTTCTTTTCTATCCCGGGCACGACTTCTTTTCTTGCTACTGAGAGCTTTTCAGCCAGTCCCTGCAATTCTTCATGAATTTCGTTATGTTGCTTCTCCAATCGGGCTACCTCC
>CAZGEP010000376.1:0-1560 GCA_964524955.1 uncultured Planctomycetota bacterium
ATCTTCCTTGTATCTGCGGCAAACTTGAAAATCGCTCAATTTAGGAATAATTATAGCATTTTTTTTATGGTTTTCATGAATGCAGCCCTGTGTCCGCCAGCTCTGGTTGTAACAAACGGTTTGCATAAAAGCGGTTTCTTATAATATCGCCCACTGCCGCACATTCAAGGCCAAACGGCAGATACCCTGCATAGCCGGGCAACGGCATCTCAAATATTTCAAAGCCGTGAACAAAAGGAATACTGTATTCCCACCTTGCCAGGCTGAAAAAATTCCACATCTCCCAGAAAAACCCGCATACCAGCGCGGCCGCGGAAAAGCAAACCAGCCGCTTCCAGTCACCCAGAAGCAGAGGCAAAAACAGATGTTCTCTGCCTGTAAGCACCTGGAAGCAAACAATTATCAATAAAGGAGAAACCCATAGCAGGGGAAACAAAAAATCAGGCAGCAGGCCGATTAAAAGCAGCCCTGCTGATGCCGGTGCCAAAACAAGAACTGCCACAACCCGGGGCCTTGACGGGGGCGGAACCCGGATAAAATCCCCGTAAGCTTTTTGAAAAAAGGAAAAAGACCCCAGAAAATCAGCGGTGCTCCAGACCGCAGGCAAAACAGTTGAAAAACAAAGGGTGGCATGGAAAACATACTCAGCCGGGGAGAACATATCCACATTAACGTAATACCAGTTTAAAACAAAGCGGTTTAAATATTCAAAAAACCACCAGAACAAAGCACTTGCAGGAAACAGGACCACAAAAAAATACGGCTGGCTTGTAATCCGGCAGCCCCCGGTGCGCTTTTGGCAAAACGCGTTTATTATAACTATGTAGCCGATCCAGAGAAACGGAAAAGTATATGGCTGACACGGGGCAAACCATTGAAAACGGGTCCAGGAAAAAAACCATGCCAAGGCTAACAGCAGCATCCCTGCATATCCCCAGGCCGGAAACTGCCCGGAATATTTTTTAACACCAGCTGCTTTCCAATCCTGCCTCAGGGTTCGGGCGGCCTGAAGTACAAAGGGTGCCAGGCCGGCGCAAATCAGAAAGGCCAGGCACAGAAACACAGCCCAGGAAAAAGGCGCATGCCGGATGCGGCCGGGCTTGGGAGGGAAATCAAAATAAACCTGGAGCGGATCATTTCCAAACAACCAGACTCCCAGCAAAGGCAGCCCCAAAAGCAAAAGAGCCGGTAAAAAAACCCAGCCAATTGACCCATATCGCCTATGCCTTATATTCCTCATCGCCATCCTGTTTTACCCAATAAAGCATATCAATGCAGGGCTCAAGCATATCGTCCACCAAATTCCTGAAAGGTATGGTTACAGCCATGCAGTATACCGGTTGCATACCGCCCTGCTTTTGGGGAAGAAAAATTGCGCAGGACGCAGCCCGGAAAAGGAAACCAACCTTAAATATTGATAATACACAACAGCAACACGGGACTCAAGGCTTTTGTAAAACCTTAACAGAATGATTTTTCTTGACAGGTGTTTTAATAAAGAGATATAAAATTAATTAACTGACCATTCAGTTAATTAATATCTTAGCCCCCCCTCCAAAG
>CAZGEP010000377.1:0-1546 GCA_964524955.1 uncultured Planctomycetota bacterium
GACACTGTTCACTCAAAAACATCAAGCCGCCCCCCTGAGGGTGCTTGACTGATTGCAAGGAGCCGGAGGTATCATACGCTCTTCAGGTTCAAAAAGAGGATGATGCAGCATTTTTTCATACAGATACAGCTCTATAGCCATTGAAACGGTTCTCACAGTTCGCCTCTTATATCGAGTCTTTTGCAGCATTCGGAATGATCGGTTGTTTCTTTCAACATGATTTGAGGTTCGCTGGGCAGTATCGCCGTAATCCATATAGACGATCATCTTTTCAAAACGTCCCTTCCTGATCTTACGCATGGCTCTTCGTAAAAAATGATTCTGCTGATATTTCGGATCGTTTACAAGACGGGTTCTGCGATACCGTGCCTGGCGTTTTGTAATCCCCTGTTCAAATAACCCGTAGAACTTCTGGTTAAACTCTCTCAGTACCTTTATCTCAGCTGATATATCAAACATTTTTTGCAGATTTCTTCCGTCCTCATCGCTGAGAGAGGTCGCCTTCTTTACAATCAGGTGTTGATGCTCCCATAAAAACGAGGCTTGATCTTTTTTGGTCTCTTTCGCTGACTTGCGGGCTTTGGCTGTGCGACTATTTGGGCGACCGCGTCTTTTCTTTCTCCCCTTATTGCCCTGTCTGCGGATTGAATTCTTTATGGATCTCAACGCGTCAAGAAGCAGCTTGTTAACCTCTTTGAATACATGAAAAAGACAGAGTTGATGTTCTACAGATTCCCATATTTCCTGGAGGGAATCTTTGTATAAGGGTGAACCGTCGGTAATAATCACTGCCGGGTCAATGCCCATGTCTCGAAGCTCCTGGAGAAATCGATCCATATTCTGCTGGTCATTGTTCTGATTTACAGCGAAATGAATGGTAAAATCATTCAGCGGATCTGTGGCGTAGAGATATACCCGGCCGCTGTCATGGACCTCGTCAATACAAATGGCTCCGGAAAAATTCTTCACTGCCCACTTACGACGCTCTTGTGTGTTTATCCGCTCAAATGCCCACTGGAAACACTGATGAACATATCCGAGGGAAAGTTTCAGACAGAAGTCCTCTTTCATTCGATCTATCACTTTACGATACGGCAGGCGGTCTCGTACGATTGAATCGGCTACAGTCTGTTTGACTTCCAGAGAGTATTTTGCCCGCGCCTCAATGCCGGGTATCGGTGCGGTAAATGTTTTCTGGCAATCGCAGCGAGATTTGTAAACCCCGGCTCTGCAAACAATCTTTACCGGGTGGCCGAGGGCAATGTGAGTCACGGTTCGTTCCTTGACTCGAAATCGTTTGCCTTTTGTTCTGCAATGTGGACAGGGAAAAAAATTTCCGATAATTTGATCGGTGCTCAACTTTAATCTCTTTCTTGCCGATAAATTCTGTATATCTCATGGCCTGGTTTCTCCTTGTAAATACGGTTTTTTGCTAAAATCCATATATCGGCAGAAATCAGGCCTTCCTTTTGCTATATTTTATTTTATTGCAATATCTTATACGTCCTCTACAATATTTCTTATTGTACTTTCAGTGAACAGTGTC
>CAZGEP010000378.1:0-1545 GCA_964524955.1 uncultured Planctomycetota bacterium
AGTGTAACAGTTAAAGCCGTGTCAATAACTTTCTGTAAATTTCTTTTGTTCCAATCTTACCTTATCATGAAGAATCCGGGGAGGGGATATCCCCTCCCCGGCGGAATTCTCATTTCACTTCAGGCCGATCCCTTTAAAAATGTCCTGATATTCCGGCTGTTTTAAATGGCCCATATTAAGATACCGCCGTTTTTCTACAGCCCATTTCTCATGAAGTTCCACCAATGTAGCACCTACCAACCGTTCACATGATGATGCATTGGGAAATATCCTCACAACTGATGTCCGTTTCTTAATGGCCTGCATCTGCCGTTCGACCATGTTCGTAGAACACAGCTTCCGCCTAAGGGCTGACGGCAATATACACACGGTTAAACACTCCTCTATGCCCTCACGCAAGGTACGGGCTATTGATGGATACTTGTTCTCCCAGCGCGCAGCCATTTCCTCAGCACGTCTTATACATTCTTTACGCTCTTCAGGCTTAAATACGGTACTCAGCTCTTTTGCCAGTATTTTCCGTACTTTCCAGGAGGCTGAGTTCAGAATGCTGCGTTTAAAGTGGACTCTGCACCGCTGCCATAATATCCCCTGAAAATGACGCTGTATGCCTTTCCTGATGCCTTTGTGGCCATCGCTTGTTACTATCTTGAGCCCTTTGAGCCCCCGATCTTTTAAATCACGGAATACTGCTGACCAGGTTTCTTCGTTCTCACTGTCTGCCACCCGCCAGTCAAGAATCTCTCTGCGGCCCTCTATCGTGATCCCGATGGTTACCAGCACTGCTTTGCTTGCTATATGACCGTTGCTGCGTATATGCTCATACCGGGCATCTATAAGTAAAAAGGGATACTCTGTGTTTGAAAGACGCCGCTCTCTGAGCTGGTCTGTCTGCTCGTCAAGCTCTGCAGCAATACGGCTTATCTGGCCGGCTGAGAACTTCATGCCGCCCATCTTTTCCAGTACTGACTGTACAGACCGGGTCGATACACCCTGGAAGTATATCTCCGCACACGTTGTAAGCAAAGCTTTCTCACTCCGCTGCCATTTCAAAAACATTGAAGGATTGTACGGACCCTCCTCACAGTCACGTACCTGGGGTATATCAAAAGCAAGCTCACCTACGCGTGTCTTAACTCTTCTGGGCTTTCTCCCATTACGATACCCCCGTCTTGCCTGAGATCGTTCATAGGGGCCTGCACCTACATGGGATTCCGCTTCTTCCTCTATCAGTTTCTGCACAACTGCTTCCACTATTTTGTTCAATCCTTCTTTTTTCTGAAAAATATCTTGCAATTCCCGAGATACTGTGCTAACATTCTGTCTAGCCATTGTCGTTCCTTTCTGAAAATGAAAAAATAAATTAATTCTATTAAGATTGGAACAGACAATGGCTTATTTGTCAACCATTATCTTCTATAAATTTACAGATGTTTTATTATACAGCCACAGGAAAAATTAATACTGCACTCTTGGCTTTTATCCTATGGTTATTTTTTGCGTCAATTTTTTATGCGCTTCCCGCTACACTGGAGGTTGATAATC
>CAZGEP010000379.1:0-1508 GCA_964524955.1 uncultured Planctomycetota bacterium
GTGCGCCAGACGATGAAGTTCTTCCGGAGACAGACCGGTCATCCGGCATGCTGCATCACGCGTAAGGTTCACCACTGGGAGACGGCAGTCCAGGGGGAATGATTGGTCCGGAAGCATCAATTCCTCCACACCGCCCAGCCGGGAGTGCCATCCGGCCGGATCTTCCACAATAATCATCAGCGTGCATCCTTTTTCCTGTGCAGTCAGTGCCTTGGATGTTATTGAAGAAAGGGGGCGAGTGTCGATATTTCTCATCCACGGATCCGCGTCTCTGGGCCAGGGAAGTCCGGAAAAGACAAGCACGGCTTTTCCTTTTACACTGTGCCTGGCATAATCATCAATCTTCAGGTTTTGGGAGACAATACCGTATCCAGCGATTACGCATTTGGCCGTGACGTTTACCTCTTTCGGAGAATTCAGCGGCATATAATCCGTATGGCGGTTGAACGTGACAGATGCCTTTGAGGTGTGCGATATCAGCAGTCTGCTTTCAATGTGATACCCCTTGCGGATCTTAAAGGTCTGGAAGTAGGATCCCGCGTTCCCTCCCGGCGAAAGACCAATTTTTCTGAAGTATGCGGCAATATAGTGTGATGCCTGACGCGCACCAGCCTCACCGGCTTTTCGTCCGCCCATTGTCTCGCTGCAGAGTGTTTGAATGTGTGGGAAAATTCGCTTGGATTTTATCGTATGATGAGAAGGGCCTGCCGCATATCCTTCTGAAAACGGTTTGCGGGTAGAGTGCACACGGTCTTCTTTCTCTTCCGGAAGCAGGGATCCGGTTGTTGTTGTAATTAGAAATATGAATAACCATGTCCTGCAGTTTGTGTGCATATCTTTTTCCGATGCGATTTTTTGAAATCACAGTTTTGTAGCAGAAGATGTGCCAATTTTTAATGGGATGATTACGCAACGGTTTTCGAATGAGTAAAAGCGCGATGGTTATTGAAAAATTCAGCAGTGAAAAGATTCTGAGAACCGAAATTGAACAAGGTAAATATAGGCTTTTTATAAGCAAGAAAATACCGATAAATTAAATTATCGGAAAAAAGATTCCGATACATGGGGCGTATTTAAAATGTTTTCTTTGGGTAAAATGTTTTTGAATAGTTGCTTAGGGTTGGATTTCACTGATGGCACACCGCTTGCTTTTGTATTGCTCATAAAATTATGAATTTGTCAAAAAACGGGGGACTTTTTCTTCAGGTAGCTGCCATGAATCGAGGATTGATAACGCATAGTAGACTGTCATTTTGTTTCGGCCTGACGGTTATTCTCCTGGCTGTCCTGCTCGTTGTTCCGAGAGAGCTGCCGTCCAAGCAGCCGGAACGGCTGACCAATGAGATACCCCAGGTCATTGTGCTTCCTGAAGAGGCACCGTGGCTGGCATCTGTAACAGCTCCGCTTCTAAAAAAACTGGGGCATAAGAAATCCCTGCCGGCAATCCTCTTTGATTCCAGAGAACAGCTGCCGTCTGTCCTCCGAAACAGCCGTCCGTTGTCCCGTAT